>CAYTDP010000081.1:0-9320 GCA_964436625.1 uncultured Halanaerobiaceae bacterium
TATTGTCATGATAGTGATCTTATACGATATCTATCAACTGATAACAAGAAGAACCTCGTTTATTATTGAATCAGGGCACCCAACTGGTTAGAGGAGGAATAATAGATGAAAAATGCTGTTTACCGTTCTCATGTGCTCGTTTGTACAGGAACCGGCTGTACTTCTGCTGGTGCTCAGGAGCTAAAACTTGAACTGGAAGATCAGGTGGCCGAAAAAGAATTGCAGGATGAAATTAAGATTATTGAAACAGGCTGTCATGGTTTTTGTGAGAGAGGGCCCATTTTAATCGTCTATCCTGAAGGTGTATTTTACTGTGAATTGGGCACTGAAGATATAGAAGAGATAGTGGAAGAACATCTGTTAAAAGGCAGGATAGTAGAAAAATTATTATATAGAGAGCCGGGAACTGAAGATAGGATTCCTTCTTATCAGGATATAGATTTTTATGAAAAACAGGAGCAGATTGTACTGGAAAATTGCGGTCAGATTGATCCTGAAAATATAGATGAATATATAGCCCGGGAAGGTTATGAAGCAGCCGGAATGGCTTTGACTGAAATGAGTCAGGAAGAAGTAATTAAAGAAGTTAAAGACTCGGGTTTGAGAGGTAGAGGCGGAGCTGGTTTTCCCACCGGATACAAATGGGATTTTGCCTATCAGGCTCAATCTGAGAAAAAATATATCGTCTGCAATGCAGATGAGGGAGATCCTGGAGCTTTCATGGATAGAAGTCTTTTGGAGGGAGATCCTCATCGGGTGATAGAAGGGATGATTGTCGGCAGTTATGCCATTGGTGCTGATGAAGGATATATTTATATCAGAGCGGAATATCCTCTGGCTATTGAACGGCTGCAAAAGGCCATAAAAGATGCCCGGGAATACGGTCTGCTGGGTGAAGATCTTTTTGGCAGCGGCCATGACTTTGAATTAAAGATTAAAGAGGGGGCCGGGGCCTTTGTCTGTGGTGAAGAAACCGCTCTTATGACTTCTATAGAAGGACGTCGCGGGATGCCACAGCCCCGCCCGCCCTATCCGGCGCAGAGAGGTTTGTGGGGGAAACCGACCAATATAAATAATGTAGAAACCTATGCCAACATCCCTTATATAATAAAAGAAGGAGCAGATAGCTTTAGTGATATAGGTACAGAAGAAAGTCCGGGCACTAAAGTATTCGCTTTAACAGGCAAAATACAAAATACTGGACTGCTGGAGGTCCCCATGGGAACTACTCTGGAGGAAGTGATTTTTGACATTGGTGGTGGTCCGGGGAATGGCAAAGAATTTAAAGCGGTACAGACCGGAGGGCCCTCAGGGGGCTGCATTCCGGCTGATTATTTGGATTTATCCATAGATTTTGATTCTCTGCTGGAAGCAGGATCTATGATGGGCTCTGGCGGGATGGTTGTCATGGATGAAGACACCTGCATGGTTGATGTAGCACGTTTTTTCCTTGATTTTACACAGAGTGAGTCGTGCGGCAAATGCACCCCCTGTCGGGAAGGAACCAAAAGAATGCTGGAGATTTTGGAAAGAATATGTGATGGTGATGGTAAAGAAGGAGATATTGAGCTATTGGAAGAACTGGGGGAGCATACGAAAGACACTGCTCTCTGTGGTCTGGGGCAGTCAGCTCCCAATCCTATTCTGAGCACTCTGGAATATTTTCGTGAAGAATATGAGGCCCATATTTATGAAGAAAATTGTCCAGCAGGAGCATGTGCTGAGCTGGCAGGAGCTTACGTGATTTCTGCAAACGAATGTATAAATTGCGGTCAATGTGCCCGCGTTTGTCCGGCAGATGCTATAATCAAGAATGAGGAATCCTATAAAATTGTGGAAGAAGACTGTATATTCTGTGGAGCGTGTGAGGAAGAATGTCCGGTAGATGCTGTTGATCAGGAGTAAACCAGAGAAAAGGAGGTTACAAACCGGTGAGTAAAGTAAAATTAACTATTGATGAGGAACAGGTTGAAGTTGAAGAAGGAACCACTGTACTGGATGCTGCCGAGAAAGCGGGTATTGAAATTCCTACCCTGTGTTATCATCCGGACCTGACTTTACACGGAGCATGCCGGGTTTGTGAAGTGGAAGACCTGGGAAATGACCGCACTATAGCCAGCTGTGTGGAACCCGTTCAGGAAGGAATGGTTATAAGTACCCGCAGCAGGCGAGCCCGCAAAGCACGTCGGCGCAATGTCACTTTACTGCTGGCCAATCATCCCAATGATTGCCTGGGATGTGATCGCAGCGGCAGCTGTGAATTGCAGGAAATAGCTCACGATTTGAGCATTCGCACCGAGGAAATAGAAAAATACGCCGGAGAAACGAGAGACATTCCTAAAGATGATACAGGTCCGGCTCTGGTCAGAGCACCCAATAAATGTATATTGTGTGGAAGATGTGTGCGGGAATGTCAAGAAATACAGGGAACCTCTGCCCTGCAGTTCAGCAATCGAGGTTTTGATTCTATTGTTTCGACAGCTTTTGATTTGCCTCAGAGTGAGGTGAACTGTGCTAACTGTGGACAGTGTGCTACAGTTTGTCCGGTAGGAGCAATTATAGAAAAGAACGAAATATATCCTGTCTGGAAAGCTTTAGAAGATGAAGACAAACATGTCATTGTGCAGACTGCACCATCAATTCAGGCTACAATAGGAGAAGAATTTGACATGGAACCGGGTTCAGTTGTGACCGGTAGACTGGTTACTGCTCTAAGAAAACTGGGGTTTGATAGGGTTTTTTCCACTGAATTCACGGCTGACCTGACAATTATGGAGGAAGGACATGAATTTTTGCAGAGATTAGATTGTGATAATAATCTTCCTCATATAACTTCTTGCTGTCCTGGCTGGGTTAAATTTGCCGAGCATAATTATTCCGATTTGCTGGATAATCTATCTTCTGCCAAATCTCCTCAGCAGATGTTCTCGGCTCTGGCCAAAACTTATTATGCGGATTTAACAGGTGTTGACCCGGAATCGATTTATACAGTTTCGGTTATGCCCTGCACGGCCAAAAAATTTGAAAAAGAAAGAGAAAATATTAATGCCGGTCCTTATAAAAACACAGATGCGGTTTTAACCACCCGGGAACTGGCTTTGATGATCAAAGAAATCGGAATTGATTTTACCGCCCTGGAAGAATCTGAATATGACGAACTGCTCGGCAAAGCTACAGGAGCAGGAACAATATTTGGCACTACCGGGGGGGTAACCGAAGCAGCTGTCAGGATGGTCAAAGAAAAGCTAACAGGAGAACCTCTGGAAAGACTGGACCTGGGTTTTAGAGGTATACAGGAAGCTGCGGTGGAGATCGGTGATCGAGAAATAAAGCTAGCCATAGTTAGCGGTCTCAAAGAAGCTTCTCAGGTTATGGACCAGGTACGGGCCGGAGAATCAGAATATGATTTTATAGAGGTAATGGCCTGTCCGCACGGTTGTGTGGGGGGAGGAGGTCAACCTCTGCCAGCTAACGAAGAAAAGAAAGAAGCCCGCGGTCTGGGCCTGGGTAATATAGATCAGCACAAATATATTCGAAAATCTCATGAAAATCCGATGATCAAAAAAATATATGATGAATTTCTGGAAGAACCTTTAAGTAATAAAGCTCACCGTATTCTACATTCTCAATTTAGAGATCGCCCCAAAACTTAAATCAGACTTCTTCAAAAAGAATCTTTTTGTGTTAGGGAGGATTGGCAGATGAAAATTCGGGAAATCAAGGAAATGTTAGATCTGGTAACAATTGTGGAAGCAGATCCTGAATTAGAAGTATCTGTCGCCTGTGGGGCTGACTTAATGAGTGATGTTCTGGCTTTTTCCAACAGGAAAACTATACTTCTTACAGGATTGACAAATCCTCAGGTAGTGCGGACTGCTGAAATGGTAGATATTAGAGCTATCATATTTGTGCGTGATAAAAGTCCGGAAGAAGATACAGTAGAGCTGGCCCACCAAAAGAACATATCACTTTATCGGGCCAGTGATTCTCTTTTTGCCTGCTGCGGCATTTTATATCAGGCCGGAATTAAGCCGGAAGAGATAAAGAGTTTGTATTAAAGGAGAGAAAATACTGATATGGGCAAAAAGAATATACTGGAAGAAAAGGTTGAAGCTCGGGATTTTGATCGCGGGGGAGAAGTTTCCAGCCGTCTCAAAACCCTGCTGACCAGACTTAATGTCGACCCAGAAATAATTCGGCGAGCTTCTATAATAATATACGAACTGGAAATGAATATTATAATCCACTCCCAGGGAGGAGAAATTGTAGTTTCTATTGAAAAAGAAGAATTACAGGTTGAAGCAAAAGATCGGGGGCCGGGTATTGAAGATGTGGATCAAGCCTTGCGGCCCGGTTTTTCTACAGCCGATCAGGATATCAGACGAATGGGATTTGGAGCGGGGATGGGGCTCAACAACGTGGAGAAATATTCGGATGGTTTGGAAATTCATTCTGAAGAAGGGACTCGGGTACTAAGTATTGTACGTCTGCCAGGAGGCTGAAGAGGTTGGCTAAAATTCATTCAGTTCTTTTAAAAGAAGACAAATGTGAGGGCTGTACTAATTGTGTAAAAGATTGTCCGACCAGGGCTATTCGTGTCCATGGGGGGAAAGCTAATATCAAAGATGACTTCTGTATAGATTGTGCAGAGTGCATACGCACCTGTGAGCATAATGCAAAATATATTAAAGCTCATGATTTAAAACAAATTGATAATTTTAAATACTCCGCAGCTTTAATTCCCCCCAGCTTTTATGGTCAGTTTACGGGAACGCACGATCCCCGGCAAATAATGAGCGGTTTACACAAACTGGGTTTTACAAAAGTATATAATGTAGCTAAAGCAGCAGAGGCTTTAACCCGAAGAACTGTTTCTTTCCTGGGAAAACAAAATAAATTCTATATTTCCTCTTCCTGTCCGGTAGTTGTGCGTTTTGTGCAGAAAATGTATCCTGAGCTGGTAGATCATCTGCTGCCTTTTAAATCTCCGGTAGAGATAACAGCCCAGAGAGCACATGAGGAAATAAAACAGGAGACAGGACTGACAGAATCCGAAATTGGAGTATTTTTTATCACTCCCTGTTCGGCCAAATTAACTTCAGTTGAAATGGCACTGGGCCATAAATTAAGCTATCTAGATGGTGCGATAGCTGTGCGGGAAATTTATGATCACCTTTACCCCCTTTTGAAAAAGAAAAACAGTGAAAAGTGTGAGAACAAAGATGATGAAAATTATAAGCTGGAAAAGAAGGATTCACCGATCATTCCTTATGCAGGTATTAAATGGGGGCAGAGCGGGGGAGAAGAAGATTTGCTTCAGCTTCTGGAACAGCTTGAAACTCTTACAATATCAGGCCTCGAGGAAGTGCGGAAGGCTCTGGCTGAACTGGCCCGCAACAATTTATCAGGTGTAAAATATTTAGAGATGGTTTCCTGTCCTCAGGGTTGTGTGGGAGGGGTCTTAAATGTATGCAATCCCTATCAGGCCAAGCATAATATTAAAACTTTAGCCCGGGAGAGAGGAAAGAAAAGTAAATTTGTTGATCGGGGGCATCAGGTATTACAGGATTATGATTTTGCCTTGCAGCCTGGCTTTAGTTCTGACCAAAGAGGTGAGCTGGATTCTGATATGGATAAAGCTTTAGAAAAACTGGCCCGCCTGGAAGAAGTGGAAGAGATGCTGCCCGGGCTTAACTGTGCTTCCTGTGGGGCACCTGACTGTGAAACTTTGGCTGAAGACATTGTCAAAGGTCAGGGGCAGAGAACCGATTGTATTTTTATGCTCAGGCAGGAAATTCAGCGGCTGGCAGAACAGGTTTCCAGCTTGAGTCAGGAACTACCACCGGTTATTTCTGAAGAAAACTCTTACTCAGGAGATGAAGCTGAACAATAGCATTTTAATTTTAAATAATCATAGATTGGATATATAATCATAAACAGTGTGAGGAGCTGGTAGCCATGAAGGTCCGGGATGTCGTTCAGGAGCTGGATTTAGAGCTGATAGTTGAATTTGATCTGGAACGGGAAGTTAAGGATGGATATTGTGGAGACCTATTGAGCAATGTTATGTCAGAATTAACTGCCGGTAGTTTATGGATTACTATTCAGGGACATCAGAATACAGCAGCAGTGGCTATGCTGACAGAAGCAGCTGGAATCATAATAGCTGAAGATTTTTCTGTCGAGAAAGAGATGAAAAAGCGGGCCCGGGAAAAAGGGATCAATGTTTTGCGCAGCCCTGAAAGTGCTTATCAGATTTCAGGAAAACTATATGAACTGGGTGTGGGCCGTGAAAAATAGTACAATATATGATCTGAATTTACATTTACATACTGTTTTATCCCCCTGTGCGGGTTTAAATATGACTCCGGCTCAAATTATTGATGAAGCCCACCAGAAAGAAATTGATATTATTGGAATCACTGATCATAATTCTGCCGGCAATGTGGAAGTAGCAGTTGAGCTGGCCCGGGAACAGAATATTAAAGTAATTCCCGGCCTTGAAGTCGAAACTAAAGAAGAAGTACACTGTTTATGTCTGTTTGAGAAAGTAAGAGAAGCTTTAAAATTGCAGGATTTTATTCGCCAGCATTTACCCGACCAGAAAAATGTAGAAGATTTTTTTGGCTATCAAATAAAAACCAATTTAAAGGATGAATACGAGCAAAAAGAAGAAATAATGCTGGCAGCAGCAGTTAATATATCACTATCCCGGCTTCTGGAAAGGGTTTATGAAGAAGATGGCATATTAATTCCTGCTCACGTGCTGCGCAGCCAGGGTTTAATATATCAACTGGGCTTCATACCTCAAGAACTTGACCTGCCGGTTTTAGAAGTTGCTGATGAAGATAGTATTTCTGAACTTTGTCAGGAATATCCTCAAAAAGTATTTATTAAAAATCAGGACAGCCACCGGCTGGCAGAGATAAAGAGAGGTTTTTCTCTAAAACTGCCTGAGCCAAGTTTTGCAGCGGTGAAAAGTGTTTTTGTCGGCAGGCAAAAAGAGAAAATAATTATTTAGTGTTTTTGCTAATTTTGCGGTGTTTACACACTAAAAATAAGATTGAAATAGGTGTTTAAAATGAGTGATTATGAAAATTATAGCTGTGATTTCGATAAAATTTGCTCAATAAATGAAAAGTCTGTGTGCCAGACCTGTCGAATAAAAGATGAAGTACACTTTTGTTCCGGGAAAAATGAGAACAAATTTTACTGGCTTAACCTGACACCCACTGTTTTCACCGGCCTATCTGGCCTGATAATAGCCTCGATATTTATTTTGAATATAATATGGCCGCTTGTTATCACAGCGGCAGTAATTTTGATTTTTTGGGGGTTGGGCCTTGAAACAAAATTACTATGCTCTCGCTGCCCCAATTATGGTAATAGTCAAAATAAAATTTCCTGCTGGGCTCTTAAAGGTTATCCGCGGCTTTGGAAATATGATCCTCGGCCATTATCGATTAAAGAAAGGTTGCTGCTAAGATCTGTATATGCTTTCATTATTTTAGCGGTTGCCGGTACAATATTATGGTCGATACTGTATCTGCGCAGTAATTTAGCAGTTTATGGATTAATAGCTCTGTTTAGTCAGTCAGTTATTTTAATTTCTTTCATTCTTTCTGGCATAAATATGCTTATTGCAAAAAAGAAGATCTTCTGCTCAAAATGTGCCAATATTTATTGTGCTCTTAACTCCCTTTCAGATGAGCTGAAAGATGAAATTTTAATTAAATTCCAATAATGACATATTGTGAGCTTGAAAATACGAGGGGAAAAAACTAGATAATTCAGTTCCTGACTTACTTTTTATTTTCCCTTTTTTCTGGCATTTTATAGACTAATCTGGCTTTATTTCTCTTTATTATTTTTGTCCCTGTACATAGCTTTATCAGCCCGGATCAGAAGGTCTTCAGGAGTATCTCTCTCCTGCATAGCCACCAGTCCCAGACTTGCTGTCAAATTTAATCTTTCAATTCCTTCTACTTCAAGCTTTACAAGCTGGCTTCTGATTCTTTCTGCAGCCTGCCTGGCTTCTCTGGCATTAGCTTTGAACAGAGCTAAAACAAATTCATCCCCGCCCAGCCTGGCTGAAATATCCTCAGTACGGACCATATCCCCCATTAAATTTCCCACTTTTTTTAACACTTTATCGCCAACGCTGTGCCCGTAGGTATCATTTATTTGTTTGAAATTATTCAGATCAATATATATAAGATGAAGATCCTGATTGTGTCTGCGGGCAGCAGAAATATATTTTTCCAGGCAGGAAGTAAATTTTCTTCTATTGGCCAGGCCTGTTAGTTCATCAGTAGTAGCCATCTCCTCCATTTTTTCATACATATTTCGCATTTCCTGAGTTTTTTGACGAAATTTCAATATATAAAAAGCAATAATTGTATAGGCAGGAATAGTTAAAGCCTGGATGGTCAATCGCTGACTCAAATTTTCCAAAAGTGGCACATTATAATATATGGAGAGGACTAAAGGAGTCATTAAACCAGATGTGAGCAAATATGTTATAGCAATGGTAAAAAAAATAGATTTTATAGAAAATCGACTGAAGCGATATTTGTAAATATAACCGGCCAAAATTCCTCTGACCATAACTATAACGGAAAAAGCCAGTATAAATTGAGCTATATCATGCCAGATAGCCACGGAAAGAACGTCGATGCCAAGTCCGGTCAACCCCCCCAAAACAGGACCCAAAAAAATTCCCGAAAGCATCGTGATGAGAGGAGTAAGTCCCAGGCGCAGCGATTCCACCACCCCCGGAAGGGCAAAACTTATCGTGTTGCCCGGATTGGCCAGGAAAACTCCGAGTATAATTAAGAGCAGCATAAGCTTCAGGGAGTTTAGTCGGGAGAGGATCTCTATATCTTCATTTTTAAACTTCAGCAGCCAGTCTGAAAATTTCATTAATACTCCCCCTCCACTTTTATCCAGTGTAATACAATATTATATTAAATTAATAATAACCGAGCCTATTTCAGCTCGGTTAGTTAATTGAATATCTTCAAAATGAATTGTTAAAAAGTTGTAGTTGTTATAATCGCTGATATAGCAATGGTGCGCCTGGGAGGACTCGAACCCCCAACCTGCTGATCCGTAGTCAGCCGCTCTATCCAATTGAGCTACAGGCGCAAAATAATTAATTGTATTTATTAACTTTCATCCTGCATCCCCTATTTTAATAAAAAAATACCCGGTTGTCAACTCAAACTGCCCCCCTCTGAGTTTTAGGGATTTTCTTGTCTTCAGCTGGTAGACAGGGGCGTCAAAAATACTTATTTAGTCATACTGGAAGATATAAAGCT
>CAYTDP010000082.1:0-9106 GCA_964436625.1 uncultured Halanaerobiaceae bacterium
TCCTAAATGCAAGTGTTCTTAAACAAAATCCAACAACTGATATGGAGAAGAACCATATTTTCTTTCTCAGCCAGTTCTGAAAGGAGTGAGCGAATATTGACAGCAAAAAGTTCTACGACCCGGCGCGGAGAAACAGCTGTGATAGATGCGGATGGAGTTTATTATCAGGATTTGAATCGCAGAATCCGGGAGATTACGGCCGATGGAATCGAGAGAGTTATTTTGAAAAATGTCAATGGACAGAGGTATATAGGAGATGGGCTGAATCATGATGCTCACCTGAGGGTGGAAGGTACCCCCGGCAATGACATGGCTGCATTTGCCGAAGATATAGAGATCGAAGTCATCGGTAATGCTCAGGATGCGGCTGCCAATACTATGGGAGGCGGCCGGATAATTATTCACGGTGCGGCCGGTGATATACTCGGCTATTCGATGCGCGGAGGAGAAGTTTATGTAAAAGGAAGAGCCGGTTATAGAGCCGGTATTCATATGAAGGGTTTTAAGGAGAAACAGCCGACCATCGTTATCGGAGGAAATGCAGGTGATTTTCTGGCTGAATATATGGCCGGCGGCCGCCTTGTGGTGCTGGGCCTCGACTGCGAGGGAGAGATAGTCGGTGATCATGTGGGAGCAGGAATGCATGGCGGAAAGCTATTCATTAGAGGAGAAGTCCAAAAGCATAAGCTGGGCCGCGAAGTAAAAATAACCGGAGTCGATGCGGAAGCCAGAGAAGAGCTAAGGGAGATCCTGTCAGATTATGCTGGTGTTTTTGATCTGGATCTCGATGAGATAATGAGCGAAGAGTTTTCGTTAATCACTCCGGTCTCGCATCGACCCTACGGTGATCTCTACGTAGATTGATAGCATGGATATATAATGGTTAAATAGATTCATGCAACTATTTATTAGGGTGACTATTTTAGGATCTGGAAAAAAGCTCGTCGGTCAGGGCGTTCAGAAATAGCTCCACGTCGGTAACCATTCCGGTAGCCTGAGCGCTGCCTCGATCGGCGAGCTTGGTTACCGCGTCGGTGTTGATGTCGACGCATACAGACTGCACTCTGGCAGGCATCACGTTGCCGGTGGCGATGGAATGAAGCATGGTGGCGAGCATGAGCACAAAATCGGAATTTTGAGCTATTCTTCTCATTTCCTGCTGTGCTTCCATGGTATCGGTGATGGTATCAGGTAGAGGTCCATCGTCCCTGATCGAACCCGCCAGTATATATTCGACGTCGTTCCGGACTGCCTCGTACATAACACCCTCATCGAGCATACCTTTTTCGACAGCTTCTTCGATAGATCCAGCAGCTCTTATTTTATTTATCGCTCGCATATGCATTCCCCGCTGACTTCCGCAGGAATCACCATCTTCCGAGCGCTCTTTAACGCAGGAATCCAGAGCGGTTCCGAATATTGCTGATTCGATATCGTGGACGGCCAGGGCATTACCCGTGAGCAAGCTGGTCACGTATCCTCCGCGGATCATCTCTGCCAGATATTTTTGAGCTCCGGTGTGCACTATGGCCGGACCGCCAACAACAGTTATATTGCCGTCCTGTTCACGGATGCTTTTTAAAGCCTCCGCTATGCTGGCAATCTGCTCTCCTTTGGATCTTTCTGCGGAGATTTCGCTGCTCATAAAGTCGAAGTCATCTTCACTTTCTTTTTCTTTTTTTTTCACTTTTTCCTCCTGTGAAATTGTTTTGATGCCCCTGCTTCCTACCACTATTTCATCTCCTGCCTGAACCTCGGTAATAGCTACCAGCTCGGCTTCTCCATTTTCAATCTTTATGGCGCAGTCCATCTCCGCAAGTTCCGGCTTGAGCCATTTATTTTGATATCTAACCAGCGTTTCTTTATTGGTAGTTACATAAAAGCCCTCGGGCAGGACACCATTCGCCGGAGCTGCCCGGGTTTGGACTTCCTCGATTTTTTGCTGTCCTTCATAATCCCGGTCTGTGATTTCCTCCACTCTGTGATCTTGATCTGCTAATTTTTGAGTCTGCATGTTTTTTTCCTCCCGAAAGATATTTAATAAATTAGATTAAATAAACTAGAAAAACCCCGCTCCTGCTGATCAGCAGGAGCGGGGTTGTTATTTCCCGCGGTACCATCCTTATTGACCTCTTTAACGAGGTCCGCTTCAGTTACAGCCGGCCTTTGGACAGCCATAACCTATTTCTGTAACGGGAAAACCCGACGGAGCCTACTCTTTTCAGCCCGCGGCTCACAGATGGGTTCAACAAAATTTACGGCTCCCAGGCTTTCACCTACCCCGGGTCGCTTGCAGCCTCAATTTTGCCTACTGGTCTGATCAACGCCTTTAAAATATTCGCTTTTCAACTCTTAAATCAAATTATAATGCAAATCTGCGGTTTTGTCAAGAGTCAGGCCTGAATATTTTCTGAGTTTATATTTAACCTGCCGGACTATATTTGAAGTGCTCGTGTTTTACTAAAATATTAAATAATGGTGCTTCCTGTTATCGGTTGATAGATATCGTATTAAGATCACTATCACAATGATAATGGCTGGAAGATATAAAGCGAAGTGATACTCGAAATTTTTTAAAGTTCGGGTCAGTTCCCTGGCCAAAAAATAGTGTCCCCGGCTCAGGATGTACCATGCTGAGCGAAGCTTTGTATCTTTACAGTATGACTTAATTAGCTTTGTTGACACCCCTATCTACCAGCTGAATGAAAGAAGAACCTATTGATAAACTGATATGGAGAAGTTCCAATTGTTAAAATAGTAAAAAATATAAAAGGATATTCTTCACCTTCATAGAAGTTTAAATTATACGGGGGGGATCATCATGGAGAGGGAGTTTTCCGGTGAGTTTGTCAGGGGAGTACTGGAGGAGATTGCCGGCGGAGGAGCAATCCTTGACGAAAGTGGAGATATTTTAATTGCCAGCAACAGCGAATGGGAGGATTTTTTTCGGAGGAGATCGAAAGATGGTTCCGGGGGAAAAGAAATTTTCAAAGAGAGGGATAAATTTTATCATTTAAAAAAAGAGCCAATCTCGGCTGGAGCTAACAGCGATTATACGCTCATGATGGCGGAGGATATAACTGAAAAGGAGAAATTATCGGCCAGGCTGGGTAGATTTCAGGAGTTTTTGGATGACGTTCTGGATTTAATGAGTGATCATGTTTTGATTATTGATACCGATTTCAATATAAGATTCATGGATTCCGATCTTGAAGAGAAAATAAATATTAAAAACCCGGAAAAATGTCATGAGATATTTGGGAGGGAAACCCCCTGTCAAAATTGTCCTCGCAAGGCTTTGAATCAGGGGAGAAGTCTTACCGGTAAAAATGTGGAACGTAGATCGGAAGAAAAAATTTTTATGGCCACATCACTGGTTAAAAAGACCGGAGGAAAAGAGCCTCTGCTGGTTGAGCTTCTCGAAGATTTGACCGAAAAAAGAATTCACCGGGCAGCTATAAAGTACAGTTCATATCACGATAAATTGACCGGTTTGTACAATCGCACATATATGGGTAAAGAGATTGAGAGGCTGGATACTAAAAGACAGCTGCCGATAAGTGTAATCATGGTAGATGTCAGGGACCTGCAGAGCATAAATAAAAAACACGGCCATGGTGTGGGAGATGAACTGCTGTTGAACACGTCAGATCTGCTGCGGGAAAGTATCCGCAGCGAGGATATTTTATCGCGCTGGTCGGGCGATGATTTTTTGATCTTGCTGCCGCAGACCAGCAGAGAGGAAGCGATAAAGGTTGGGAGCCGCATTGCGGAAAACTCTAAAAACCTTTTTTCTGAAGGCGACCTGTTAAATCTCGGAATTGGCCTGGCAGTTAAAATGCATGTTGATCAGGACATTTATGGTATAATTTATAGAGCTGAAGATAATATGGATCGGAGAGATAACGAGAATTTTTGATCCCTTGTATTTCGTATAAAGTTATGCTAGAATTAATACTGGACAATTTGCAAAGCTTTTATTCGCGCTCCTATTTGAATTGTCTTTCCTGCAGGGAAGAGGATTAAAGTGATAGATAAAGGTCTTCAGCGTGATTTTATGAATACAGCTCTTGATCAGGCAAAAAAAGCAGCTGCCAGAGGCGAAGTGCCGGTGGGTGCTGTTGTAGTTAAAGAAAAAGAGATTATTGCGCAGGCTCACAATCTGCGCGAGACAAAACAGGAACCTGGTGCCCATGCGGAGATGCTTGCACTAAAAAAAGCCGCCCGAAAATTGGACAGCTGGCGGCTGGAAGATTGCTCTCTATTCGTTACCCTTGAGCCATGTCTTATGTGTGCCGGTGCTCTCCTGCAGGCAAGGATTTCTATGCTGGTTTACGGAGCGAAAGATCCTAAAAATGGTGCTGTAGATTCTCTTTATAGTGTGCTTGGTGACGAGAGGCTAAATCATCAGGTAAAAGTTATATCTGGGAAAATGGCTGAAGAGAGCAGCAGGCTTCTAAAAAATTTTTTCCAGGATCTGAGAAATTAAATTAACAATTTTATATGCGGAAGGGTGGGTGAGTCTGGCTTAAACCGCTCGACTCGAAATCGAGTAGGCACTTCATCGTGCCTCGGGGGTTCAAATCCCTCCCCTTCCGCCATTAATAATATTGACCATTGAAATTCAGTACGAAAGGCTTTATAATATAACAGTGCAGCAGGTATAAACTGATTAAAATTCTTAATAAATCGCGGAGAGGTGACCGAGTCTGGCTTATGGTGCATGATTGGAGATCATGTGTAGGCCTTGTTGCCTACCGAGGGTTCGAATCCCTCCCTCTCCGCCATTTTCTATTCTTATTTGAAGAACAGAGATATTGAAGCCCGGGATCTTTTACCCGGGCTTTTATAGATTTCACCGAAAGCAATTAACATAATGTTGCTCATAAATAACTTATTTTTTGCGGCTTTTTCTTCGATTCTGCTTGCATTTAACGTCTTTACCTTAGAACAAACAAAAAATTGTCTGAAAAATTCATGGAGGATTTATTCTGTTATTGGTTTGATCAGAATTGATGGAGTGTCAGGGCTGACGTCGATGAACGAGCGGAGAAGAACCGGAGTTGAAAGGGAGCAAAAGCGGAGAGGTTCTATTTTTTCTCCGCTTCCCCTCCGCTTTTGCTCTGCTTTAGAAATTGGTTTTATTTTATGATCCAAAAATTATTTTGACGGCCCGAACTGGTATGAATAACTCATTTTTGATTTTTTTTACGACTGGAAAAGAGGTCATCAGGGGATTTTGCTGGCATAATAGTTCAGTTTTTGCTCCGGATTTTTCAGGCATTTAAATACTCGAACAGGAGGTTCTGGCAATTTGACAGTTTCATTAAAGTTATATAAATTTAACTTTATGAGGATGCCAGATTTTTCACAGCTGAGCTTAACTTTCTAATTTTTTTATCCTATAATAGAAAACAAAGAAAGAACAGAGGTGACATCAATTTATGCAAGACTTTATTGATACAGGTATAATTGTTTCTTCGCCGGAAGGTGAAATGTTAATTTCAGCTCTTAAAGATCTTTCCGAGAAATGGTGTGGCACTTTACCGGCTGATGATCAAGAAGGATATTTTTCGATTTTCATGACCAGTCAGGACACCGTATTCGTCATAAATTCGGAAGAAGTACTTGCTGATATCATCGAAAAAATTGATCTAATTAGTGAGAATGCTGTCAGCCTGGAGAAAGAATCTGATAAATTTGCCTCTATAGAAGAGGTCTCTGCCAGTCTGATCAGCAGACTCAAACCAATAAAACAGGAATTATCAGGTTAATTTCCCCTTGATTAATCATCATAAATAAGTTAAAATGAACATCGGACGATGAAGGTATGCATTTTAAGAGGGTTGGTTTATTTAAATTTTGTTTCGTGTTTTGTGTTTTTGCAAAAAAGTGTGGCCGCACTAGACGGGGTGGTAGCGGTGCCCTGTAACCTGCAAGCCGCTAAGCAGGGTCGAAGGCCGCTCTGAGGATTTCTCCCCTGGAGGCCTGGCCCCAATAAGTGGTAATGACAGCCGGGTCTCGCGCAATGGAGCTCTGTGAACCCCGTCAGGTCCGGGAGGAAGCAGCGGTAAGCAGCTGCCTCCATGTGCCGCGAGGGAGCCTGGCTCGAGCTAACTGTTGGGGTAACGCTCCGGGGGAGGAATTCGATGGCGGTGTGCGGTCCTTTTTAATTTGGATTCTCTTCTCTTCAGCTGGTAAACAGGTGCGTCGAAAATCTTAGTTAGTTATACTGGAAGATATAAAACTTCTTTCACAATGAAATTTTTTTCTGCTTTAAGTGATCTTATACGATATCTATCGACTGATAACAAGAAGAACCTTTAATTTTTGTTATATTTTCGGGGGAAACTTTTGTAAAAGGAGAGATTTTACGCATGGGCTTTGTATCGCTTTACCGAAAATACAGACCGGTCAAATTCTCCGATCTTGTAGGTCAAACCGGGGTTGTGAAAACTTTAAAAAATAGTATCAGGTATGACCGTATAGCTCATGCCTATCTCTTTGCTGGCCCCCGGGGTACCGGTAAAACTTCCATGGCCAAAGTTTATGCCCGCGCTTTAAACTGCAGGGATGACGAAGAAGTGGAGCCCTGTGGAGTGTGCGATAACTGCCGACGTATAGAATCCGGTCAATCAATGGATGTTATCGAAATTGATGCTGCTTCAAATCGGGGTATTGATGAGATAAGGGAACTCAGAGAACAGGTCAAATACCAGCCGGGCGAAGGAGGATATCGAGTATATATAATAGATGAGGTTCATATGCTGACCGATCAGGCATTTAATGCTCTTTTAAAAACTCTTGAAGAACCCCCGGATAACATAGTTTTTATTCTGGCCACCACAGAGCCGCACAAAGTTATATCTACCGTTTTGTCTCGCTGTCAGCGTTTTGATTTTTCGCTTCTGACCGAACCCGAAATTGCTAAAAGACTGGAATACATCTGCAGTGAAGAAAATGTGGAGTATGACATAGAAGCTTTAAACATGATCGCATACAGCTCCAATGGGGGGATGCGCGATGCCATAAGTATCCTCGATCAGGCGATTTCATTTTCGGTCGGTTCTTTAACTCCAGAAAAAATTGAAGATCTGCTCGGCAAGATAAATATTTCCGTTCTCTCCGAACTGGTAGCAAGCATGTCACAGGGCAGTTCCTCCGACTCGCTCAATATTATTAAAGATTTACAGCAGCGTGGCAGGAGTGTGGACAGGATCGTCTCGGACCTGCTGGATTATATGAGAAAAATTGTTCTGGTTCTCAATGATGGTTATGAAATCGCCACCTCGGGCATTTCCGAAGCCAGAAAAACCCGTCTCAAGGAGGATAGTCAGCTTTTTTCCCGTTCGGAAGCCGGAAAGATAATGCAGGAACTTATTGAACTGGACAGCAGACTGCGTTACGCTGATAGGCCTGATATTCTACTCGAATCATCTCTTATCAGATTGTGCGAAAATTCGGGTGGAATCCAGGAGATTTCCTCAGCTACAGGAATTGAAAAGCTGCAGAAAAGGGTGGATAATCTGGAAAAGAGCCTGGAAAAACTGACCACTGGTGAAGAGGGCGGGGACCAAAAAGTTCAAAACGGCAGCAGAAAAAAAGCAGAGAGTAAAAAAAGTTATCCGGAAAGCAGCGAAACCAGCAAAAAAGAAGCGCGGGAATCTCCTGATTGTTCGGAAAGAGAACAGATTTCGGAGGTAGAGCCAGAAGGAGTAGATCTGCCCTGGCAAAAAATCCTTCATGAAATTCGCAGCCATGATATAAAAACGCATGCTAAATTAAAGGAGAGTCTACCTCCTCGTCTGGAAGATGGCAGGCTTATTCTGGAATTTCCGGAGGAAAAGGAATTTCACTGCAACCAGGCTCGCAAGGAAAAGCAGTTTATCAGCCGGGTTGTCAATAAAAATTTTGATAAAAGTGTGGAAGTTATCATCAGACTGCAGGGGAAATCAGGATTTGACGGAGAAGATTTGGATTCATCATCTGCAAATCAAAGTCAGGAAGCTGAAGAAAGCAATCAGGAACCAGATTTGCTGAAAGAACTTCAGCAGCGCCTGGGAGGAGAAATTATCACGGTTTCTTCGCAGGCAGTCAAAAAATGTCAGGGAGGTAATAATAATGGATATGAAGAAGATGATGCAAAAAGCTCAGCAGATGCAGAAGAAGATGCAGCAGAAGCAGGAGGAGCTTGAGAGCGAAGAGGTTGAAGCTACAGCTGGAGGCGGAGCTGTAAAAGTTGTTATGAACGGAAATCAGGAGCTTGTTGATCTGCAGATCGATCCTGAAGTTGTAGATCCGGAAGAAGTCGAAATGCTGGAAGATCTTATCCTGGCTGCAACCAAACAGGCCATGGACAAGGTTCAGGAAATGATAAATGATGAGATGGGAGATATAACCGGAGGCATGAATATTCCCGGGATGCCCTAAATGTATTCCTATCCAGGTTCTTTAAAAAAGCTGATAGCTCGGCTTGAGAGGCTGCCTGGCATCGGAGAAAAAACGGCCACCAGGCTGGCTTTTCACATACTTGAAGAAAGGCAGGAAAGGGTTAAAGAGCTGGCTGATTCTCTGCTGGAAGCGCGCAGAGAAGTTCAGTACTGCTCAAAATGTCATAATATAACGAATGAGGATCCCTGCTCCATCTGCAGCAGCCCTGATCGTCACAGAGAAATGCTCTGTGTGGTCGAGAGTCCTCGCGATGTTGCAGCTATGGAAAAAACGGATGAATACAGAGGTTTATATCATGTGCTGCACGGTTTGATCTCACCTCTGGATGATATTGGCCCAGAAGAATTGTGTCTGGACAATTTTGTCGAGAGGGTTCGCAATGAAAAAAAGCTGGAGGAGGTAATAATTGCTACTGACCCCAGCACCGAAGGAGACGCCACAGCTATGTATATCGGTCGTCAGCTTGAGGATGAAGAGGTAAATGTCACCAGGCTGGCCCAGGGTCTGCCTGCCGGCGGAGATCTTGAATATGCTGATGAAGTGACGCTTTCGAGAGCCCTCTCAGGACGCAGCAAACTGGATAATAAATAGTGATCTTCTTGTCTTCAGTTGGTAAACAGGTGCGTCGAAAATACTTATTTAGTTATACTGGAAG
>CAYTDP010000083.1:0-9060 GCA_964436625.1 uncultured Halanaerobiaceae bacterium
TTGCCCACCGGATTTTAAGTCCGATGCGTCTGCCAATTCCGCCATCCCGGCAGAATTTGATTGTAAAATGGAGGCGGCACCCGGATTTGAACCGGGGGATGAAGGATTTGCAGTCCTCTGCCTTTCCAGACTTGGCTATGCCGCCAATAAAAATGGAGCGGGAAACGGGATTTGAACCCGCGACCTCCAGTATGGCAAACTGGCGCTCTACCAACTGAGCTACACCCGCAGATAAAAATGGTGGTGAGGGGCGGATTCGAACCGCCGACACGAGGATTTTCAGTCCACTGCTCTACCAACCTGAGCTACCTCACCGCGTGGAATTTATTTATCATCATTCGGCATAAAACAGTATACACAATAGCCGACCTTTAGTCAACACCTGTGGCAAAAATTATTGTAGATTAGATACTTTTTGTCCTGATTAACTCTGAAAATCTCCGATTTTCGGGGTGATTTATTTTTTGATGAACTATGAAATCATCTCTTATCCGCCGCATGTCATAACGTTCAGGGTTTTGCTTGCTGTTTGAATTGTCGGTCAATCTCTGATAATATGTCACTTACAATGACACAATAAATTGTCATTAATGGTGTCAATCCGATTATTACAGTTGCTTTATGATGAGGAGGGTTTTAATTTGCCAGCTGATAAAAATGATGAAAGATCAGACGGTTTAAGTTCCAACAATTCAAGGGGTAATGAAGGGAAAGATAGGGGAGAAGACGGCAGGAAAAGCCGCAGATCTCAGAACAGGATAAGGGTTTTAGAGGCTTTTTTGGAATTGATTGAAGAATATGCTGGACTTCCCTCGCCGGAAAAAATCGCCGAACAGGCCGAGGTTTCCCGCCGTTCAATTTTCCGCTATTTTGATAGTCTGGATGAGCTTGTAGCCGAGGCCTATCACCATCAAATCGAGCTGCTGCAGGAAAAATTTTCACCGCCTGAGCCGCTTCAGGATCCTCAGGAGTTAAATAAAAGCAGTCTGAAGGAGTTTGTGGTGTATCTCAGTTCTATTTACGAGTATACCGCTTCGATGAGAAAGGTTCTCTCTGAGAAAGGCCTGCCGGCGGAAATACTCGATAAATTGAATCGGATGAGAAGCCAGACTCTCAAAAACAGGCTCTCCCGCCATTTTGACGTTGTACTGGAGGAAGAGATGGTATCGGGTAACATGGATAACTTTCTTTACGGTTTGGAAGCTGCTCTGTCGCCGGAGAGCTGGGATTATCTACGGGGCCCCTGTGATCTGTCCCGGGAGAGGGCCCGCAAGGTATGGATTCAAATGCTGGCCAGATTTTTTAAACACTGATAGCCCGGAGGGTTAAATATTATGAAAAGATTTGAGCTAAATTTATTCAGAGGGTTCAGCAGATTACTTATAGTCTTAACCCTTTGTTTTATGGTGCAACTGATTTATTCAGAGATGTTTTTGGGAAACAATTCTGTGCAGGCCCTCGGAGAAGAGGAGAGCGTCGAGGTCATAAAAATTGCTGAAGAGGCGAAGGGCGAAGAATTATTCTTTGATGGCCATACCGAGCCGGCCAGCGCAGCCCGGATAATGCCCGGTATCGGCGGCGATCTTGTTGAGGTTTATCCTGAAGTCGGAGAGCGGGTTGAAATTGGAGATCCGATAGCAAAACTCGAAGCTGAAAAGCTGGAGCTGGGAATTAAAGCCGGTGAAAAAGCCCTGCAGCAGATCGAAAAAGAACTCGAGATGGCAGAAACAGGGGCGAGAGAGGAGGAAATAGAACAGGCAGAAGCTCGCCATGAAGCAGCCAGGAAGAATTTTGAGATTGCTGAGAACTATTTTGAGCGAATCGAATATCTATATGAGAATGAAGTGGCTGCCAGATCGGAGCTGGATGAGGCCGAACAGAAGCTGAATGAAGCCCGGGCTGAATACCGGCTGGCTGAACAGGAGCTGGAGATAGCCGAAAAAGGAGCTCGCCCCAAGGAGATCGATATGCTGAAAGCTGCTGTAGCAGAAGCTGAATACGAGCTGGAGCAGGCCAGAATAGACCAGCGGGATCTTGAGGTTACAGCACCGGTGGATGGAGTTATCGGTGAGCTGCCTGTCGATGAGGGGGCTCTGGTCGGTGATGACACCGTCCTGGCTGTGATCATGGAGATGGAGGAGCTAAAATTTTCCGTTGAGACTACAGCCGGCCGGTCGGCAGATATTTACAGGGGGCAGCCGGCTGAACTCAGCTTTGATTCACATCCGGATGAGACCTTTCACGGTGTGGTTGTCGAAATTTATCCGGCAGCTGATGAAGAGACCGGTCAGTTCGAATTCAAAATAGCGATTCCCAATCCTGGAGGCAGACTTAGAGCGGGGGAGTATGGAGAGGCCCGGCTGGCCGCGGACGAGGGTGAGGGTGATTATCCTGAAATCCCCGAAACTGCTCTATCGGATGGAGATAATCCTAAGATTTACCTGGTCGAAAACAGGATGCTGAAGGAGATCGAGGTTGAGGTAGTATCGCGTTCGGAAAATCAAGTTAAAATAGCGGCGGATATTGAAAAAGGTGATTTAATTGTAAAAAATGCCAGGGATGATTTTTACCACGGTCATCCGGCTGAGCTGATAGAGGTGGTTGACCGGTGATATTGCCCGATATAGCGGTAAAAAGGCCGGTAGCTGTGACGATGGCTATAGCCCTATTGATTCTGCTCGGTTTTATTGGTCTGACCAGGCTGCCGCTGGAGCTTCTGCCCGAGCTTGATATGCCGGTCATCGTTGTTGTGGCTGAGTATTCGGGGGCCGGGCCTTCCGAGGTCGAAGATCTGGTTGTAAGACCCCTGGAGGAATCTCTGCAGGCTGTTTCCGGGCTCGATACGATCACGGCTATCTCTGAAGAAGGTGAAGCTCAAATTCTGCTCGAGTTCGACTGGGGCACCGACCTGGACTTTGCCATCCAGGATGTTCGGGAGCAGATAGATATCGTGCAGGACGAGCTGCCTGATGATGCTGAGGACCCCTATGCCCTGCAGTACGACCCCACGGAGATGCCGGTTTTGGAGTTTGGAGTTACAGGCGAAGGGGAACTGGTCGATGTTAGGCAGACGCTGGATGATGATGTAGTACCTGAGCTGGAAAGACAGCCGGGGGTGGCGGAAGTTGAAATTCTGGGCGGAAGAGAAAGAGAGATTCAGGTTGAGTTGAAGCCTGACAGGCTGAAACGTCATAATATCGCCCTTTTCGATGTAATGGAGGCCATTCCCGCCTCCAATCTCGATCTGCCGGGAGGAGATGTAGCGCCGGCCGGACGCGAGGAACTTTTAGTTAGAACTCTGGGCAGCTTCGAAACTTTTTCCGAGATAGGCAGTGTGCCTGTACCCGGGAGCGGAGGATCGCTTTTTTATCTTGAAGAAATTTCCAGGATCGAGGACGGTTTTACCGATCAGGACACCATCGTCAGACAGGACGGAGAAGAAAGTCTGGGGCTTGAAGTGCATCAGGAAGCAGACGCCAATACTGTAGAAACGGTGACTGAAGTAAGGGAGGCTCTGACGGCTGCCAGAGCCGGTATCGAGAGGGAATTGGAATTTACCACTATTCAGGATCAGGCGGACTATATAGGCATAGCTATTTCAACTGTCATAAATAGCGCGGTGGTGGGGGGAATACTGGCGGTAATTATACTTTACCTATTTCTTAACAGCTTTCTCACCACCCTGCTCGTGGCAATAAATATTCCTGTGGCCATAACAGCTACCTTTTATCTGATGTATCAATACGGACTTAACTTGAATCTTATGACTCTGGGCGGACTGGCTCTTGGCAGCGGTATGCTGGTAGATAATTCCGTCGTAGTCTCCGAAAATATATTTCGATTTGGCGAGCAGGGTTACGATATCCGACGGGCTGCCGTTGATGGGGCTTCAGAGGTTGGAGGGCCGATTGCAGCATCGACTTTTACTACCATGGCTGTATTTTTGCCGGTTGTATTTATAGAGGGCATAGCCGGAGAGATATTTCAGGATCTATCTTTCAGCGTGGCATTTTCTCTGCTTATTTCGCTTTTTACAGCCCTGACTCTCATACCCATGCTGGCGGTCAGGCTGCTGGGGCGAACGGATTTTGCCGGGGTTAGAAAGCGGCAGCAGAACAGTCTGGTTAACAGGGCCCTGGAAAGGCTTAAAAAACTCTATGATCGGGGCATCAGAGTGGTTTTATCCCATAGATTGCCGGGATTTTTAATTATCCTGGCTGTTTTCGGCGCTACCATATTCGCCGCCGGTTTTGTGGGCCAGGAGTTTTTGCCGGTTCTGGATGAAGGGCTCATCGATATACGTCTGGAAATGCCGGCGGGAACCACTCTGGCCGATACCGAAAAAGCGGTGGCAGGGCTGGAAGAGGAATTAAAAGAATGGCCGGAGGTGGAAGATATCCAGTCGATCGTGGGGCATGAAGGTATTTCATCTGATGCCCGCATGACTGTAGGTCTGGTGGATTTAGCCGAAAGAGATCGCCGAACTCCCGAATACGTCGAAGACGTCAGAAATCTGGAAAATATACCGCCGGAAGCGGATCTAGAGGCCAGCAATCTTTCTGTGGTTACAGGCGGTGGTGATCTGGAAGAAGCTCCTATAGTTATCGATCTGCTGGGAGCGGACAGAGATGAGCTGGAAGATCTTGGGTTTAAACTGGAAGGAGTAATCAGGGACCTGGAATATACCACCGATGTCGGCACCAGCGTGGATGAACCGCGCCCTGAGCTGCAGGTTGATGTCAACAGACGTAAGGCCGGCAATTACGGCCTCAGTGCAGCGGAGATAGCTGAAGCGGTAAACACAGCGGTAGATGGTGAGATCGTGACAAGATATGAGGAAGATGGTGAAGGCGATGACATGATAGATCTCAGGCTGCGTTATGGCCGGGAGATCAGAGACGATATCTCGCGGCTGGAAACTATGCCTCTGGCCAACAGAGCCGGACGAGTTATGCCTCTGGACCAGGTAGCCGAAATTCGCCGCGGAGAAAGCCCGGTGGAGCTGCGAAGGATTGATCAGAGCGATGCAGTCTCGATATATTCCGATCATCTGGATGTCGATCTGGGTTCGGCCGTGGACGGGATAGAAGTCGAGATAGAGGAAGTGGGAATGCCGGCCGGTGTTAATTACGAATTCGGCAGCGAAACACAGTGGATGCGCGAGGCTTTCGAGGATCTCTTCCTCGCATTGATGCTGGCCATTATAATCGTTTTCATGCTGCTGGCCGGACAGTTTGAATCCTACTGGCAGCCTTTAATAATCATCCTCAGTGTTCCTTTCGGCATCGTCGGGGTGATCTATGGCCTGCTGATAACCGGGAGGAGTCTCAACGTAGCTTCCTACATCGGAGTGATTATGATGGTCGGCATTGTGGTCAATAATGCGATAGTACTTCTCGATTATATCAACCGGGAAATAGCTGAAGGTGGGACGCGGGTAGATGCTATATCCCGGGCCTGTCAGATCAGGTTGAGACCGATTTTGATGACAACCCTCACCACCATTCTGGCCATGCTTCCGCTGGCTCTGGGTATCGGCGAGGGTTCGGAGATTCAGGCCCCGATAGCGACAGCTGTGATTGGTGGCCTGGTAGTTTCCACATTTTCCACGCTGGTGCTTCTGCCGATGCTATATACGGTTTTCGATGATTTAACCAGCAGATTTAAAGATAGTGGGGGTGTCAGTAATGGCTCCTGAGTTTAAAAACAACTCGATATTTAATCTCGCGGTTGTTGCTTTTATGTTTATCTGTTTTCTGACGGTCGCTATGCTTATTTTAGTGCCGACGGCTGTTGTTGATGCCGAAACCGATCTTCCTCAACCGGCCGGGGAAAGGCTGCAGGAACTTATTGACACCGCTCTGGTCGAAAATCATCATCACAGCGAACTGGAATATGAGCTGGAGGCGGCCCGCCGGCGTCAGGAGCAGCTGGAAAGCGGTCTGGACTGGCAGGTGAGTGTGAAAGGAGATGCAAGCATTCAGCGGACTCCTGAGATCGTAAGAACGTTTTATGATATTTTAGAGGATGAAGGCCCTGGTCTTGTAGAAGGCGATGCTTCTGATGAAGTTGACGATGAATTTGCAGTTTTAAGTCTGGGAGTGGGGGCCAGCCGCAGCCTCTGGGATGACGGTGATACCGCCTTCCGCCGGGAATCTCTGCAGCTGGATAAGGAGGATACAAAGCTGGAGCTTTCCCGGGCTGAGGAAGAAATAATCTCAACTGTGTCCGCAGCTTATTATGATCTGCGTCAGGCTCAGGTGGCTCTGGAGCTGGCCGAGATTGCCGCAGAAGTGAGAAGAGAGCAGGTGGAGGAAAAAAGACACCTGATCGAGGCGGAAAAAGCCATAGAAACTGAGCTGGAAGAGGTCAAACTGCAGGCTGATGAAGCTGAAGATGCTCTGGAAGATGCGCGAGAAGCTTTCCGTCTCAGCCGGGAAAATCTCAGGCGGGAGGTGGCCAGTGATGGATATCTTCGTCTGCCTGAGCCGCGTGAGCTCGGATCAGCCGGCAGGCTCGATATTCCGGGGGAGAACAGTTTCTGGCCCTGGGGGATCGATAAAAGTCAGGATATAGCCCGCGAGCAGCGCAGTGAGCTGGACAGACTGGAGCAAGAGCTCGATTTGATAGCTGCCGAGAGAGAGAAGATAGAGGAAGAACAGCGCCCGGATCTGGCCGGCGGAGTATCCTTTTATCAGGATGATATCGATACCTCCCTGAGAATGACGGTCGATGAGACGGGCAGATTTACAGCCGGGATAAATAGATTTGAGACCACTCTGTCCGAAATTGAGGATGTGAGGATCTCCCCGTCTTTAGGTATCAATGACGGACCTTCCACAAACTATGAGTCGCAATCCTCATGGCAGGTGGGTTTTTCGATCGAATATAACTTCCACGACTCAGGTCTGGAAGAGGCGGAACTGGCCGAGCTTGATTCCCGGCACAGCGCCCGAAAGGAGGAAATCTCCGGGGCGGAGAAGGATATTGATCTGGAGGTAAAATCTCAGCAGCAGGAGCTTAAGGCCGCTCATCGCGAGTTAAGACGGCAAAAATCGCAGCTGGATCTGGCCGAGAGGAGATTATCCGATGGTGATCACATGCTGGAGGCGGAGATGATAAGCCGCTATGAATACAACTTGCTGGAACTTAATTATTATCAGGCGGCTGCAGATCTGCTGAACTCCTATTATGATTATCGCCGAGAACTGGTTGAAATGACTGAGGTGGTAGGGAAAGCCGATAGCTGGTTTCGAGGAGAATTGTTTTAATTCAGGCAGCAATAAACCCCTGCTCCGGGCTAAAATTTTTCGAGCAGGGGCCTTCCAGTTTGTAGTTATTAGTTTACTGAAGGAGAATGTCTGGCTTTGTTATTGTTTATTTGAAGGATTATGCTGTTTAAACAGGCAAATAATTTGAATATCTTTAATATTTTTAACCGTCATCTCCTATTGCATCTACAGGACAGTTCATCAGAGCTTCCTCACAGGCTTCCTGTTCTACTTCGGATTCGGGCTGTTTTTTAACGTAGGCGTGACCTTCATCGGCCAGGTCAAAATTTCTGGGAGCATCGTCGATACACATCTCGCAGGCTATACATTCTTCATCCACATAAAAAGGACCTTCCACATTCTCCGGAACTTTGTTTTCTTTATCTGCCATTTTATATCACCTCTAATTTTGATAGGGGTTGAACTTAATTAATTCACCGAACTTTTGTTAGAGCATTATAAGTATTATCTTCAAAAGAAAGAATATCATATTTAAACTTACATTACAAATTTTTAAAACAAAAATAAAAGATTTATTCAAAATATAATTATGGATCACAACTTTTGGGAGGGATAACTATTTCCAAACCGCTGATCGGTATTACCACCTACAGGCAGACTCAGGAAAATCCCCGGTCCTGCTACGGCAAGATCGGCTGTAATTATATCGATGCTATACAAAGAGCTGGAGGAGTTCCACTTCCCATACCAATTCTGGATGATCTCGAGGAGACCGAAAATTATCTGGAGATAATTGATGGTCTTCTGCTTACCGGAGGGCAGGATATATCTCCAGAATGCTACGGGGAAGAGCCCGGTGATCGGCTGAAAAAGGTGGATATCAGCCGGGACAGATGGGAGCTTGAATTTTTTCGCCGGACCTATCGTTCCGACCTGCCGGTGCTGGGGATATGCCGGGGAATGCAGCTGATAAATGTGGGGTTGGGAGGGACTCTCTATCAGGACCTGGGCAGTCAGCTTCACTTCGTAGAAGAAAGGGGAGATTTTCAACACCATGAAGTTCTTATTGAAAAAGGAACTCAGCTGTTTGAGGTTTTGTATTCTTATGATAAATTAAAAGTGAATTCTCGCCATCACCAGGCTGTTAAGGATCTGGGAGAATCTTTGCGGGTGGCTGCCCGGTCAGAAGAGGGAACCGTAGAAGCGGTTGAATCGACGGAAAAAAAGTTTGTTATTGGTGTTCAGTGGCATCCTGAAGCTCTGGTTGAAGATCGTCCCTGCTTTCGTGAACTTTTTGGAAGTCTAATTTTGACCGCCCGGGAAAATGCCCCTATCGGGCTGGATAATAGATAATACAGGGCGGATTATTTTTTTTGACAAAAATGATTAAGTGTTTTATAATTTAATTAAGTTAAAATCTAATCAAATTTCGTCAAAGATGATGGGATGAATTAATTTTATGGCGAATAGAGGTGAAGAAAAATGAATCTGCTTTCTGCTCTAAAAGCCCTGGCGGATGAAAACAGGTTAAAAATAATAGTTTTGCTTGGGCGTGAAAACTTCTGTGTAAATGCCCTGGCTCATAGGCTTGAGCTTTCCGAGGCTGCTGTATCTCAGCATCTCAAGGTGCTGAGGAAGGCAGATCTGGTAGAAGGAGAAAAGATCAGCTACTGGGTTCATTACCACGTAAAAGAGCAAAACCTGAATAAAATTGGATTAATGCTGGAGAATTTGGAGGATCATATAGATGTTCCGGTAGAATGCCAGGAGGATCATGAGGGGGATTGCTGTACCTGAATTTGAAAAATTTCCAGTATCACTTCGCTTT
>CAYTDP010000084.1:0-8945 GCA_964436625.1 uncultured Halanaerobiaceae bacterium
GAGGTGAGCAGTTATCGCTTTAAAAAGAATATGTCGTAAGTTTCACCAACGGTTGCGGAGAAGATCTATAATAAAAAAAATATTTCAGCAGCATATCAGAAAACCCCCACCGGGCTCATCATAACGGTGGGGGTTTTGCTCTTTAATAATATTTTCAGTAAATCTACTGCGCTTTCCGCTGGCGGTCAGTCCAGATTAAAGAAGGCATCTTCTCCGGCATAGCGGGCTGCGCTGCCCAGCATCTCCTCTATGCGGATCAGCTGATTGTATTTGGCCACTCTCTCTGATCTTGCCGGGGCGCCGGTCTTGATCTGACCGGTATTCAATCCGACGACCAGATCAGATATGGTGACATCCTCGGTTTCGCCGGAACGATGTGATATCACCGAGGTGAATCCTGCCTGTTTTGCCCTTTCCACGGTATCCATGGTCTCGGTCAGGGTTCCGATCTGATTTACCTTGATGAGTATCGAATTGCTGCTGCCTTCCTCGATACCCCGCTCCAGTCTTTCGATGTTGGTCACATAGAGATCATCACCGACTATCTGGATGTCTTCACCCAGTTTCTCGGTCATTTTCTTCCATCCCTGCCAGTCGTCCTCGTCATGACCGTCCTCTATCGAGATTATGGGATATTTATCGACCAGACCGGAGTAATATTCGACCATTTCCTCAGAGGTTCTTTCGACTCCTTCTCCGGAAAGCTTATATACACCGTCCTCATAAAGCTCGGAAGCTGCAGCGTCCAGCGCGAACAGGAAATCGTCTCCCGCGCTGTAACCGGCCCGCTCCACAGCATTCATGATGACCTTTAAAGCCTCTTCATTGGAATCGAGATCGGGAGCAAATCCTCCTTCATCACCGATCGAGGTGCTCAGTCCTTCGCTCTGCAGGACGTTTTTGAGGGAGTGATAGACCTCTGTCCCCATCTTGATAGCTTCTTTGAAACTATCAGCACCGACCGGCATGATCATGAATTCCTGTATGTCAACGTTATTATCGGCATGCTCTCCTCCGTTGAGGATATTGAGCTGGGGAACGGGCAGGGTGCGCGCTCCTGCTCCGCCGATATAATTGAAGAGATAGGTATCGGATGCCAGCGAAGCGGCTCGGGCAACCGCCATCGAGACTCCCAGAATAGCATTTGCTCCCAGCACCTCTTTTTTATCCGTGCCGTCAAGATCGAGCATTATCTGATCTATCAAAATCTGTTCGCGGGCATCGTAACCTATAAGCTCTGGAGCTATGGTGGAATTAACATTTTCGACAGCCTTACTTACCCCTTTGCCGTGAAATCTGTCCTCATCTTCATCACGCAGTTCCAGGGCTTCGTGTTTGCCCGTCGAGGCTCCCGAGGGCACGAGAGCCCGCCCCATGGCTCCACCTTCCAGATAGACCTCAACTTCTACTGTGGGATTGCCGCGGGAATCAAGTACCTCCCGCGCCAGAATATCAGAAATCATCGTATTCATCTAAATCAACCTCCACTCTGAATTTTATATTTGCTGCTGCTCTGAGGCGACAAAAGTGAACTTCCGGTCATCTCCTCGGGCTTATCCAGTTCCAGAATATCCAGCATCGTCGGAGCTATATCGGCCAGAATTCCGCTCTCTATTCCCACACCCTCCGGTCCGCCGAGATAAAACAGGGGCACCGGATTGGTGGTGTGAGCTGTAAAAGGCGATCCGTCGTCTTCTTCCATCTTTTCGGAATTACCATGATCGGCGGTCAGCAGCACCTGACCTCCCTCTTCCAGGATAGCAGGAACTACACGGGATACACCTTCATCTACAGCTTCAACAGCTTTGACAGCTGCTTCAAAATCACCTGTATGACCGACCATGTCGGGGTTGGCAAAGTTGAGCACTATGACGTCAAAATCCTCTTCATCTATAAGCTCGAGAACTTTCTCGGTAACTTCGGGAGCGCTCATCTCGGGCTGAGTATCATAGGTTTCTATCTGGGGTGAAGGTATCAGCACCCTCTCCTCGCCCTCGAGTTCTTTTTCCTCGCCGCCGTTGAAAAAGAAAGTCACATGAGCATATTTTTCGGTCTCGGCGATGCGCAGCTGTTTTAATCCTTCGCGGCTTAAAATCTCTCCCAGTCCGTTTTCCACCGTCATGGGAGGAAAAGCTATGGGCAGATCGAAATCCTCATCATACTCTGTCATGCATACATAATACAGATCTTCGGGATGATCGGCATCTCTTTCAAATTCGGCAAACTCCTCGAGAGCGAGAGCCCGGGTGATCTGTCTGGCTCTATCAGCTCTGAAGTTGAAGAAAATGAGAGCATCTCCGTCATCGATGCTGCCTTCAGGATTGATCACAGCCGGCTCTACGAATTCATCGTTGACGCCCTCTTCATAGGAATTTTTCACCGCCTCTTTTGCCGTCGCAGCTTCCCTGCCTTCGGCTTTTACCAGGGCTTTATAGGCTTTTTCGGTCCTGTCCCATCTTTCATCGCGATCCATGGTATAATAGCGGCCGCTGACAGTAGCTATCTCTCCCACGCCGAGCTCTTCCATCTTTTCTTCCAGCTGTTCGATATATTCCAGCGCGCTCTGCGGAGGAGTGTCGCGGCCGTCCAGTATCGCATGAACATAGACCTCATCGAGACCGAAATCCTCTGCCATCTCGAGCAGACCGAAAAGGTGCATGATATGACTGTGGACGCCGCCGTCTGATAAAAGCCCCATCAGATGCAGCGCACCGCCGTTATCGCTCGCTGTACGAATCGCCTTCATCAGCTTTTCGTTCTCCGGCAGGGTTCCATCCTCTATGGCCTTATTTATGCGGGTGAACTCCTGATATACTTTTCTGCCGGCCCCCAGGTTGAGATGACCGACCTCGGAATTGCCCATCTGACCATCGGGCAGTCCTACGGCTTCGCCGGCCGCTCCCAGCCGGGCCCGCGAGGCATTCTGGTACAGCTTATCCAGAAAGGGAGTTTCTGCTTCTCTGGTAGCATCCCCCTTCTTCTCGGGGGAGATGCCGTATCCATCCATAATTATGAGTGCTAGCGGTTTGGGCCTCTGTTTTGACATTTTTTTATCACTCCTGCAAAGGACTCTGCGGTTAGACTGGCTCCTCCCACCAGGGCACCGTCTATGGTGGGGCGGGAGATAAAGTCCTCGATGTTGTGTGGTTTTACACTTCCGCCGTATTGAATTCTTATCTTCTCTTCAGCACCCGGCGAGATATCTTCAACGATATCACGAATGCTGTCGATAGTGCTGGCCGCTTCCTCGGGGCTGGCACTTTCTCCGGTGCCTATAGCCCAGAGCGGCTCGTAAGCAATGGTAACTTCAGGGATGTCCTCATCAGCCACTCCGGAAAGGGCCGACCAGACCTGAAAAGCCACCTTATCTTCTGTTCTGCCTTCTTCTCTTTCCTCCAGACTTTCTCCCACGCAGACGATGGGTTTTAATCCTTCCTCCAGCGCTTTGCGAACCTTCAAATTGACCTCGCGGTCGGTCTCATGAAAATATTCCCGGCGCTCTGAGTGTCCGATAATCACATATTCCAGTTCGAGATCTGTCAGCATCTGCGGCGATACTTCTCCGGTGAAAGAGCCGCTGTCTTTCCAGTACATATTCTGAGCTCCCACCATGATATCGCTGTCTTCCAGCTCAGCGACCACAGCCGGCACTGCCACAAAGGTCGGGCAGACGGCCATATCGACGTCGTCAACATCAGAAACCATATCTTTCAGCTCGCTTACCAGCTCTCTGGCTTCTGAAGGTGTTTTATTCATCTTCCAGTTACCGGCTATAAATGGTCTGCGCATAATATTTTCCCTCCCGTATATTCGGATGTATCAATTTATTGGCTTTTATTCCAGATCGTCCAGAATCTCTACACCGGGAAGCGGTTCACCCTCGAAAAATGTCAGGGAAGCACCACCGCCGGTGGAAACATGAGACATCTCCTCTTCGACTCCGGCTTTGCGGATGGCAGCTGCCGATTCGCCGCCGCCTACGACTTTATAGGCTTCGCTTTCTGCTAAAGCTCTGGCCACCTGCATGGTTCCTTCAGCAAAAGCATCTATCTCAAAAACTCCCAGCGGTCCGTTCCAGGTCACAGTCCGGGCATTTTTTATTGCTTCTGTATACCTTTCTAGAGTCCGGGGGCCGCCGATATCGAGTATCTGCCAGCCGGCCGGGACTTCCGAACGGTCAACGACTCTGCTCTCGACACCTTCTTCGCATTTTTCAGCTATGACCACATCTTCCGGCAGCAGCACTTCGACACTCCTGCTTTCTGCTTCCGAAAGAATCTCCTGCGCCAGCTCGGTTTTGTCCTCTTCGACCAGGGAATCGCCGACCTCAAAACCCTGAGCCAGCAAAAATGTATTGGCTATACCTCCACCGAGCAGAAGCTGATCGCATTTACCGAGCAGATTTTTTATGACGGACATCTTATCGGAAATCTTGGCTCCGCCGATGATGGCCGCGTAGGGAGATTCGGGATTTTCCATGGCCTCACCCAGAGAGTTGATCTCCCTCTGCATCAGAAAACCGGCCACCGCAGGCAGATATTCGGCCACTCCTGCCGTCGAGGCGTGAGCGCGATGGGCGGCACCGAAGGCATCATTCACGAAGACATCGGCCGGCGCGGCTAATTTCCGGGCGAATTCAGGATCGTTTTCCTTCTCTCCGGGATAAAATCGGGTGTTCTCGAGCAGCAATACATCTCCGTCCTCCATGCTTTCGACAGCCTTTTCAACTTCCGGGCCGATGCAGTCATCGACCTTTTTGACCTCTTTGCCCAGCAGTTCGGCCAGCTCTTCGGCCACCGGATCCATCCGAAGCTCTTCTGAAGGAGAGCCACCCGGCCGTCCCAGATGCGACATCAGAATTACTCTGGCCTCTTCTCTGATCAAATAATCGATAGTATCCAGGGCAGAATCTATGCGGGTATTATCATCAACTTTGCCGTCCTTGAGAGGAACGTTGAAGTCGACTCTGACCAGGGCATTTTTGCCGGCAAAATCAAAATCTTTGAGAGTCTTTTTATCCATTATGGATTCACCCCCTGAAAATTTTACAGCTTCCGGCTAAAATTCGGGTTTTGATCAAACCGGAATCAAAATAATGGGTGCAGCGGAGAAGCTGAGAGTATCTGCTCCTCCGCTGCTTCCTCAATATATAAGTTCTAAAATATATATCGCCTTATTTATGGTTTACAGACCCAGTTCCTTCATTCTGACTGCCATATCTACCAGCCGGCAGGCATAACCCCATTCGTTGTCATACCAGGATAATATCTTGACCTGATTTCCGGATATTACTTTGGTGTGATTGGGATCGTAGATCGAGGAGCGGGAATCGGCGAATACATCGCGGGAGACGAGAGGATCTTCAGTATATCCCAGGATGCCTTCCAGTTCGCCTTCAGCAGCTGATTTCATTGCCTCATTGATATCCTCTTCTGTAACTTCTTCTTCTAAATCCACTACCAGATCGACAACGGAGCCTGTAGGAGTGGGCACTCTCATGGCCATGCCGTCCAGCTTGCCCTTCAATTCAGGCATAACCTCTGTTATGGCCTTGGCTGCTCCTGTCGTGGTCGGCACGATATTTTCTGCGGCGGCTCTACCTCTGGTTATTTTCTTCCAGCTGTAGGGACCGTCCAGGATGTTCTGCGAGGTCGTGTAAGCGTGTACTGTGGTCATAAGGCCCTTTTCTATGCCGAATTCATCCTGCAGAACTTTGGCGACCGGACCTAGAGCATTGGTGGTGCAGGAAGCATTGGAGACCACATCGTGCTCAGCGGGATCATAGTCCTCATCGTTGACACCCATGACCACGGTGCAGTCCTCATTATCGGCCGGAGCTGAGATGAGAACCTTATCGGCGCCTGCCTCGAGATGGCCGGCTGCCTCTTCGCCATCACGGAAGAGTCCGGTGCACTCGAGTACAACCTCGGCTCCTACGTCAGCCCAGGGAATATCGGCGGGATCTTCTTCCTGGCATACGGGGATTTCTTCGCCATCGACCACAATGCTGCTCTCGGTGTGGTCGACATCTGCCTCAAATTCGCCATAATTGCTGTCATATTTCAACATGTAAGCAAGCGTTCTGGGTTCAATGAGGTCGTTAATGCCTACAAATTCAACATCCTCGTCGTCAAAAGCACTCCTGAAAACACTTCTGCCTATCCTGCCAAAACCATTGATACCAATTTTAACCGTCATCTTTTATCACCCTCCTGAATTTATTGAGTTTAATCATTTTTCAGCGGTAAATCCTCTGTCTGCAGTTCATCCTGCGCTGCCGGTGAGGTTTTTTACCATCCTGCGGGCCGTCCTTTCGTCTGTGATCAACACATCCTGATACTCCGGAGAAACGACCGCCGGGATCGCCCAAACTTTATCTTCCCCGCCTGCCACAGCTATCACGCGATCTATTTGGGCCACCTTTTCCAGCCCCAAACCTATAGAGGGAGTCGATTCAACAATATTGCCGTGTATATCGAAGTAAAAGCCAAAGGATTCACCGATAGCGCCGGCCTCTTTGAGCTCTTTGATCTCCTCCTGGTTGCGGCCGCGCCGGGAAGCCATTTCGGCCGCCTCTCCTATTCCATGAACCAGTATGTTGCATTCATTCATCAGGCTGAGTGTTTTCTGTATCGAAGGCTCCTGCTTAATGACTTCGATATTCTCCTCTCTGAGGTTGTCGGGGACCTGCAGCAGATGGTAATCTCCGCCGATTTTATTGGCTATCTCGGCGGCGATAGTATTGGCCTGGATTTCAACCACCTCGCCCAGACCGCCGCGGCCGGGCACAACTTCGACTTTTCCCTCCAGACTTTCTTTGCCGGACATCATGCTGGCCACCTCGGCCATGGTATAGCCGCCTGTAACCGCCAGAATATCACCGGACTCGAGTATGCCCAGAATATAGCGGGCAGTACTCCTGCCCAGTTCCTGAAGCAGGGTAGTATGCTCGAAATCGCAGGGAACTATTATGACGCTTTCCAGTCCGAGCAGGTCGGTAAGATCTTTTTCCAGATGGGAAAGATCTCTGAGCTCCTGTATATATCTCTGAAAATCCTTGAGAAAAGATTCGCCGCTTTCGCTCAAAACCGCCCCGGCTCTGGTGATCTCGACCAGGTCCTGAGAAGCAAGAAAATCGAGTTCATTGCGCACCTTTCTCTCGCTCTCATCCAGCTTTTCGGCAAGCGATCGCCTCCCTATAGCGCCCTCCTCCTTGATTTTGCTCATAATACTGAATCTGGTCTCCGCCAGTTCCAGAACCTCGGGCACTACTTTATTTTGTATTTTGAATAGATATTCCATGCTTCAGTTCCTCCCTGCCGGCCGCTGTAGAGAACGATTTTCGAACAGTTAAATTCTTTTCCGGGAATATTTCTGCCCTCTAGGAACGAAATTGTCCCAGACCCGGCAAAAAAATAACTTCTTTCTATTCCAAATGTATTATAATATAATAAGAGCCAGAATGCAAGACCTGAAAGCAAAAAAATTGGTTCTTCTCCAGAACCGTTGGTGAAATTGCCATATATGCTGGATTACCAGGGCTACTTATACCTTTAATTGCCGGGGCTTATAAAGTATTGGAAGCTATAAAGCGAAGTGATACTGGAAATTTTCCCTGTGAACAGAGCCTTATAGCTTTCAATTATATACATTACGAAAATGGTTAAAACTATTTTCAACTAACTGATATGGAGAAGATCCATGAATTTTAACTGCTAAAATTATCAGTTATAATTAAAACCATCATTGGAGGAGTGTCTGGATTACATGTCGCTTGCACGTGATTTTTTCCTGCGAGACGCTGTAAAAGTGGCAGAGGATTTAATTGGCTGTAAAATTAATAGATACATTGACGGGGATATATTATCTTTGCAAATTGTAGAAACAGAAGCTTACTGTGGACCGGAAGACAAAGCCTGTCATGCTTATAATAATAAACTGACCGAAAGAACCGAGCCGATGTTTAAAAAAGGTGGACATGTTTATGTGTATTTGATATATGGAATGTACCACTGTTTCAATATTGTCACAGCAGCCGAGGGTATTCCTCAGGCTGTTTTGCTCCGGGCCGGCGAACCGGTCAGGGGCAAACAGTTAATGCAGACTAACAGGGATTTAAAATCAGCACAGGATTACGATTTAGCCAGTGGCCCGGGCAAATTATGCCAGGCATTAAAAATTAATAAAGATTTGTCCGGTCTTGATTTAATTGATTATGATCAAATTGAAATAATATCACCCACCCGGGGAGATTTTTCAGTAGACAGCGGCCCAAGAATAAATATTGATTATGCTGAAGAATATACTGACAAACCATGGCGTTTTTATATGCCAGAAAGCGACTGCTTATCTAACTAATTTAAGCCCAGAAACAGGAATATTTCTTTATATCTATAATATAATATCAACCATAATATCTTTTGGAACAGGAAGGAGTCATAACCTGTTTTTCAGCAAAATTACAGGTTCAATTTTAATTATAGCAGTTGTTGCCGTACTACTCACGGGTTTATTCACCTGTGATGTAGTTTTAGCTGAATCAGATTATCTGGCCGGATGGGAGGATCATCGCTTTGACTTTTTCGGTGAAATATATGCATTTTCTGAGGCCAGTCTGAACTCTCTTTATTCAGAAGAAGAGATAAAGGATATGACGTTATATTTTCCCGAACGCGAGCTGGAAGAAAATGAGTCAATACAGTACAGCCAGGAAGAAAGGGAAGAATTAGCAGAATATGCGGGCAGTACTTTAACCTATGAAGAAACTTTACAGCTAAATGAAAACTATACTCTCATAGCGGTAAATGCTCACAGACCTTTTGACAGAGAGACCTCTCATCAAAGAGCAAGAGTGGATGTGAGTGAAGTGGTTTCAATTGAGGAAGGTAATATATTTACCGATATAACTTCTCATCACTTTTTGATCAGTGAAGAGGAATTAATTC
>CAYTDP010000085.1:0-8911 GCA_964436625.1 uncultured Halanaerobiaceae bacterium
ATAAAACAGGAAAATTTTCTAAATGCAAGTCTTCTTAAACAAAATCCAACAACTGATGTGGAGAAGAACCTTTATTATTATACCCTTCTGTTCCAGCCTCGCTTTTTCAGCTCCTCAAGATTTTCCACTCCTGGAGACTTTCTTTTTTCCTTTTGGGCCGGGCTGCCGCCGGAGTTTTCCTGACCGTTTTGCCCATTTTTACCCGGCTTCGTGTTTTTCTTATTTTTTCTGCCGGTTTTGTATGTGGTCTTATTGGAGGCCAGCTCCTGTATGGCCACTGCAGCGGTTCTGGGTGTTATCTGCCGGTAAAGAGCCAGGTTGATTATCTCTGTGATTCTGCTGGATTTTTCTTCAGTGGGACCTATGATATCTATTATGAACTGATCGAATTCTGCGGTATCGCCTGTGTCCGAGGGAAAACAGCTGTCGGAGGGGAATAAAGATCTGCGCAGCATTATTAGCCTTTCGACCGCATCAGTCCTGCTCAACATAAGTATTCACCCTGGATTGAAAAGGACAATTACCTGCTTTACCACAATTCATTTAGCAAAACCCCCTCTTATTTACCAGTGCTTGTTATCTGCGCCGCGCTTGCGATAATCGGTCTGCGGAGAACTCTGCAGTGATATCTTATAACCGGCGACCATCTTATGTACCCGGGAAGCGATATTTCTGGCTATGACCTGCAGGTCCTCTTCTTTTACCGGGCTGCTGGCTTCCTTGAGAAACTTTTCGAAGTTATGGTTGGATGTAAAAATTGTGGCCAGTTCGTTTTTGAGCCTGTAATCAACCCAGTAAAGCAGTGTTTCCAGCACAAAAGGGCTGTAGCGGGCATCGTTAAAGATGTCGTCGAAAACAACCAGCCGGGCTGTCTTGGCCTTTTGAAAATATCTGGATTTTTCCAGTTCCCTGTGATTTTCCTCTATGTCATTTTTGATATCCATCAGGCCTTCGGAAACATTGATAAAATAAACGGGGGACCAGTTGCTGTTGTAGGGGAAGACCCCGTATTGAACCACCTCTTTTTTTTCGTATTCGCGCTCGGCTATCTTTTTGGCCGCTCTTTTCAGGGTGGCGACTGCCAGATGTGTCTTGCCTATGCCGGGATGCCTGCTGTAAAGGTACATGGATTTCGGTCGGGGCTTGCTTATGCTGGAAAGAATATTGTCGGCGTAATCTTTAACCGTCTTGAAGACCTCGCAGTTTTCTTCGCAGAGATGGTCAGTCTCGTAATTTCTGAAGCTGCACTGGCGATAAAGAGGATCGATACCGGCATTTTCGATTATATGGGAATAAATTCTGTCGACCATCGTTTCCCTGTCGACTTTTGCTTCCCGTGATTTTTGCGAGGAGGTTTTTGAGTTTTTGGAGTTCAGCTCCTCTTTTTTTCTTTTTATTATCTCTTCGAAATTCTCATCCATCCTGGGACTCCCCTTTGAAATTTTCCTGATGCTGCCAAAAACCTTCTTTTGAGGTGATGTTCTGTGAGTGGAGATCGTTTAAAATTTTTCTCATATAAGCCACGGGGTTTCCGCGCACCCTGCCGGCGGTGTATTTGATGACCTCTATCAGAAGTTCGGCGTCCATACCCCGTTCCAGATAGGCCTGTAGATGGGTTAGATCGCCGGGGGTCAGCTGTCTGCCGGGAAACTCACTGCGCCAGGCGGAAATGAGCTTTCTTTCAGCTGTCTCTTTTTGGTCGGGATCTGTTTTGAAATCTTTATCTGATTTGAGATCTGATTTGAGATAATCAGCAGAAGCGGATTCAGTTTCATCCGGCGGAGATTCAGCCGAAAAATTTTCCGGTCGGCCTGCGGGACGTGCGAGTTCGAGTTCTATTTTTCGGTCGGCATCATAATCGATCAATTCGATCCAGCCATTGTCGTCGAGTCTGTTAAGAACGTTGAAGACACCTTCAGGTGGAAGTGAGGTCAGCCGGGTGAAAGTACCGGGAGAAATATTGACGTGTCGGGAACCCTCATGCTGACTCCAGAGGGCGACAAGGGCTATCTTGGCCCGGGTGCTGAGATCCTGATTCTGTAGGACTTCTTCGGGAGCGGCAAAGAGTTTAAAGACGGGTTTTTCGCTGTTCATAAAACCCCTCCAGTAAATCAGCGTATAATAAATATACCACAGTGAAAGTGTGATTTCAATCGGGCGAGAACTGACAATTGTATTTTGATCGGAGTTATGTTAAAATAATTAAAGATAAATGGAATAGTAAATTAAGCCTTATAATAGTTTAACAATCACCATAATGAGCGACTGATACAGGAGGTGAGTGTTTTGTTTGTTTTGCGAGTCCTGCACCTGATCGTCTCCATAGGGGTAATCGTCGGGGTGCTTCTTCAGTCCGGTAAAAGCGCCGGTCTTTCCGGAACTATCGATGGAGGCGCGACGGAGTTTTTTGGCTCTTCCGGTCGCAGAATCGAGCAGAAGATAAACAAGGCCACCGGAGCAGGGGCTGTAATTTTCATGCTGCTTTCTCTGATACTGGCTGTGGCATGATAGATATGGCTTAAAATTATACCGGTTTTACAATTAGCGGTCGTTGACCGCTGTTTCTCTTTTTATGATAATACTGGATTTTTATGATAATTTTATTTTTCAAAGGCAGGAGCAGGCGGAAATTAAATAAAATATCATATACTTAACAGGAGGTATAGTCTTAATGGAGTTAGTAGTCCCCGCGGCAGGAATTCTGGCTTTGATCTTTGCTCTGATCAGGGCCAGAAAAGTACTCAAGGCGGACCGAGGCACGGAGCGAATGGATGAGCTTTCCAGAGATGTAAACGAAGGAGCAATGGCTTTTCTGAGCAGAGAGTACAGCATTCTGGCAATTTTTGTTGTGGGCGTTACTGTGCTCATAATTCCTACCCTGGGATGGCAGACCGCCGTTTCCTTCATTCTGGGAGCAATTTTTTCCGGTCTTTCCGGCTTTATCGGCATGCAGATTGCGACCAATGCCAACGCTCCCACCACACAGGCGGCCCGAACCTCGCTCAACGATGCACTCGATATTTCTTTTGCAGGCGGATCGGTTATGGGAATGACTGTTGTAGGACTGGGCACTCTCGGCCTGGGTATTCTTTACATATTATTCATGGATAACGTCGAGGCGATCCGCGGCTTTGCTTTCGGCGCCAGCTCTATCGCTCTTTTTGCCCGTGTAGGGGGAGGAATATATACCAAAGCTGCGGATGTAGGAGCTGATCTGGTCGGCAAAGTTGAAGAAGGTATGCCTGAAGACGACCCCCGCAATCCCGCAGTTATCGCCGACAATGTAGGTGATAACGTAGGTGATGTGGCCGGAATGGGCGCCGATCTCTTCGAATCATTCGTGGGTTCTATAGTTGCTGCCATGACTCTGGGAACGACTCTGGGCACCGAATACGTTATCTTACCTCTGCTGCTGGCTTCGCTGGGTATTATAGCCGCCATGATAGGGACCCAGTTTGTCAAAGCTAAAGAAGGCGGCGATCCGGCCAAGGCGCTCGACAGAGGCCTGAGTATAAGCTCGGTGATCACAGTTATATTTGCTTTTCTGCTGGTCAATTATCTTCTGCCCGACCTGGGAGCCTTCTGGGCGGTTCTTTCCGGTTTGATTGTGGGAATTGCTATCGGCAGAATCACCGAGTATTATACTTCGGAAAAATACGGCCCGGTTCAAAGTATCGCCGAACAGTCCCAGTCAGGTGCTGCTCCCAACATTATAGCCGGAGTGGCAGTGGGGATGAAAAGTACGCTCTTTCCTATCCTGGCGATCGCTATTGCTATATTCATTTCCTATCAGGCCGCCGGACTGTATGGAATTTCGATGGCGGCAGTCGGTATGCTCTCCACAATAGGAATTTCGCTCAGCATAGATGCCTACGGCCCTATCGCCGATAATGCCGGCGGCATAGCCGAAATGGCAGAGCTTGATCCAGAAGTTAGAGAGATCACCGATGAACTTGACTCGGTCGGCAATACCACAGCTGCTATCGGCAAGGGTTTTGCCATCGGCTCCGCTGCGCTAACTGCCCTATCTCTATTTGCCGCATTTTCCGAGGCGGTGCAGCTGGAGGTTATAAGCCTTACCGAACCGGACGTGATTATAGGTCTCTTTATCGGGGCCATGATGACATTTTTGTTCTCCTCTCTGACCATGCAGGCGGTGGGTAAAGCTGCCTTCAAAATGATAGCGGAAGTCCGCAGGCAGTTCGAAGAATATCCGGAAATTCTGGAAGGCACGAAAAAACCTGACAGCAAAAGATGTATCGCCATCAGCACCAGGGCAGCTCTAAAACAGATGGTTCTGCCCGGTCTTCTGGCGGTGGTCGTGCCCGTGCTGATAGGACTCTGGAGCGTGGAAGCTCTGGGCGGGCTGCTGGCCGGAGCGCTTTCCACCGGTGTTTTGCTGGCAATCATGATGGCCAATGCCGGCGGAGCCTGGGATAATGCCAAAAAATATATCGAAGCTGGTAACTTTGGCGGCAAGGGTACAGAAACCCACTCCGCTTCTGTGGTTGGAGATACCGTGGGTGATCCGTTTAAAGATACGTCCGGCCCTTCTCTCAATATTCTCATCAAGCTTATGACTATCGTGGCTCTGGTCTTTGCCCCTATTTTCATATAAGAACGGTACTTTTCTGTAAGCGGTTTGTCCGGGAGGTGTGTGTCATTTGAACTTCGAAGACGACAGTTACTGTATAGTTTGTGGAGAGGATAATCCCCTCTCCCTTCAGCTCGATTTTGAACATGAGGACGATGAAAAAAGCCGGGTTATGACTGAATTCACCCCGGGCGAGGAGCTTTCGGGCTTCAGGGGTGTTGTGCACGGCGGCATTGTCAGCACTCTGCTCGATGAAGCCATGGCCAAGTCGATATATCTGCAGGGATGGCAGGCAGTCACTGCTGAGATGACGGTTAGATATGTCGAGCCGGTTAATACCGGCGAGACTCTGCGTGTTCTGGGCTGGATTCAGGAACAGCGGCGGCGAATAATCGAAACTTCATCCCGAATAGAGAACAAAATGGGAGACGAGCTGGCCCGGGCTAAAGCTAGATTTGTACTCAAGGGAAAAAGAGACGATAATGATAATTAAGAAGCTGGGGGAATAAACCTTGGAAATGACCAGAGATGAAGCTTTGGATCTTGTCAGGGAGAATATCAGCGAGGATAATCTGGTAAAACACTGTCTGGCAGTGGAGGGTGTAATGAGAAGGCTGGCCCGATATTTTGATGAGGACGAAGAAAAATGGGGGCTCAGCGGTCTGCTCCACGATATCGATTATGAAGAGACGGCTGATGACGAAGAAAAACACAGTTTGATCGGAGCTGAGAAGCTGGAGGAGATGGGTCTGGCAGAGGACATCGTGCACGCAGTCAGAGCTCACAACGATGCTCACGATATTCCTCGCCGGACTCTTATGGCCAAAGCTTTATACGCCAGCGATCCGCTGACTGGCTTGATCGTGGCTGCCGCTCTGGTGCATCCCGAAGAGGATTTGAACGAAGTTGATACTGAATTTGTCTTAAATAGATACGAAGAAACATCATTTGCCCGGGGGGCCGACAGAGATGTAATAGCCAGCTGCAGCGAGATGGATCTGGACCTGGAGGAATTTGTAGGTCTCGGCCTGGAGGGTATGCAGGAAATTTCTGAAGAACTGGGGTTATAATTTATGTCAGCAAGATTGGAGATCAAAAAGTTTTTGCAGCAGGAAGCGGAAAAGCCTCTCTCACCGCAGGAAATCGCGGAAAGATTCGATGTGTCGAGAGAGCAGAGAGATGAGTTCGAAGAGGTGCTGGAATCGCTGGTCAGAGAAGGTTTTATTCACCGGAGCAGCCGCGGTCTTTACGGAGTCCCGGAAAAGTTCAATCTCTTAAGAGGTAGAGTAGACCGCAATCCGAAGGGTTTTGCCTTCCTGATACCGGACAACCCGGAAAAGGAAGACGTCTTTATAAATCCTGATAATCTCAACGGGGCCATGAACAACGATAAGGTGCTGGTGAGATTTCTGCCCCACAGTCACGGCAAAAAGGACGAGGGAGAAGTAGTTAAGATACTGGAAAGAGCCAACGAGCATATTGTAGGAGTGCTGGACAGTTATAATCGCTATGGTTTTGTGATCCCCGACAATAAGAGGATTAATACCGATGTTTTTGTTCCCCGGGATGAATTCAAGGGGGCGGATGATCGCGATAAAGTTGTGGTTAAGATAACCCGCTGGCCGGAGAGAAACAGAAACCCGGAGGGTAAGATAGTCGAGGTCCTGGGAAAACAGGGCGATTCCGGTGTGGATCTGGAAGCTTTGATACGTCAGCTGGATCTTCCGCTTGAATTTTCGGGCAAAGTCGTGCAGGCGGCTGAAGATCTCAGTTCCGAGATACCCTCAGAGGAGATAGAACGACGCAGGGATCTCAGAGATCTCAAACTTTTCACCATCGACCCGGAAGAAGCCAAAGATTTCGATGATGCTGTTTCAATCGAGAAAATTTCGGATAATAAGGTGCGTCTGGGAGTGCACATAGCCGATGTCAGTTATTATGTAGAAGAGGATTCTACTATAGATAAAGAGGCATTCAAGCGCGGCACCAGCATCTATCTGGTCGATAGAGTTATTCCCATGCTGCCGGAAAGGCTCTCCAACGACCTCTGCAGTTTGAGGCCGAGAGAGGACAGGCTGGCTATGAGCGTGTTCATGGAGTATAATCTCGAGCCTTTCGAGCTGGAGGATTATGAGATAACCGAATCGATCATCAACTCGAATTACCGGCTGACTTATGATGAAGCCCGGCAGATACTCGAAGATGAGGATCAGGAGGTCCGGAACGAATACCGCGATATAGTCTCCGATCTGGAGCTCATGAAAGAACTGCGCGAAAAACTCATGAGCGGCAGAAGGCTGCGGGGAACTATTGAGTTTGAGTTTCCGGAGGTCAAGGTCATACTGGATGATAGGGGCAGGGCGGTGGATCTTCAGAAAAGAGAACACGGCCTTCCCGAACAGATGATAGAGGTATTTATGATAGCCGCCAACCGCGCGGTGGCCAGAGAGGCATACTGGCGGGAGGAGCCTTTTATCTATCGCGTTCACGATAATCCGGATCCGCAGAGCATAGAGGAATTTAACGAATTTATTCATAACTTCGGCTACCATATCAAAGGAGGAGAGAGCGGCGAGATACATCCGGGAGCTCTGCAGGAGCTGCTCGATGAGGTGAGCGGCACCGGGGCTGAGAATATCATCGAAACGATGATGCTGCGCTCGATGAAGAAAGCGGTATATTCTCCGGTGAATATCGGCCATTTCGGCCTTTCGCTGGATTGTTACTGTCATTTCACCTCACCCATACGCCGCTATCCCGATCTGATGGTCCACAGGATAATAAAAGAGATAATAAATCAGGGCAAACTGGAAAAGGAGCGGCGCTGGCAGCTGGAGGATGATCTGCCCGAGGTGGCCGATCACTGTTCTGTACAGGAACGCAGGGCTCTGGATGCTGAGAGAGACTCGGTCGATCTGAAGAGGATAGAATACATGCAGCAGTTTGTGGGAGATAAATTCACCGGTATTATCAACGGTGTAACCAGCTTTGGATTTTTCGTGCAGCTGGAGAACACAGCTGAAGGCCTGGTGCACGTTGAAGACCTCACGGATGATTATTATCAGTATCGCGATGATCTCCAGGCCCTGGTCGGAGAGAGAAAGAAAAATATCTACAGGCTCGGTGATGAGGTCGAAGTTCGCGTGATAAAAGCCAACGTTGAAGAAAGAGAGCTGGATTTTGTTCTGGCTGACATGGAATGAATGAGGTGATAGCATGGCCGATCAGGATGAAAATGTCAAAGTTGTTGCCCGCAACCGCAAGGCGAGACATGATTATTTTATTGAAGAAACCTATGAAGCGGGCATCAAACTAAAGGGCACAGAGATAAAATCGATCAGGGAGGGCAGAGTTAATCTCAAGGACAGCTTTGCCCTGGTTGAAGAAGGTGAGTTATACCTTCACAATATGCATATCAGCCCCTATAAGCAGGGCAACCGGGCGAATCACGAACCCGAACGCAAGCGCAAACTTCTGCTGCATAAAAAGCAGATCAGAAGTCTGCTCGGGGCCACCCGTCAAAAGGGATTTACGCTAATACCTCTCAAACTTTACCTTAAGGGCAACCTGGCCAAAGTTGAACTGGCTCTGGCCAAAGGTAAAGAAAAGCATGATAAGAGAGAGGATATCAAAAGGCGAGAACATCAGCGCGAGATGGAGAGAGCTCTTAAGGACAAAAACTACCGGCGCTGATCTATGGGAACAGTTTGCCGGTCTGCCGGCGATCTGACTATGTTTTTTATAGATGAAAATTGCTCAGACCCCTTGACAAGGGGAGGTAATTCGTTTATAATTATTAGTGCGATAAAGATGAAGGAAAGTCAGATATTGCACCCATATTTCGTGGGGGTGTAATGGATTCGCCTGTATGGTGAATCCTCTGACAGCGCTCCGGGGACGCCTTTCACCCGTAAAACGACTGGCACTAAATCTAACTGCAGATAACGAACCTGCATTAGCTGCTGCGTAAGCAGTAGCCCGCTCATCGCGTTCGCGCCTGCCGTTCGCGGTGGGTGTCATAACTATGCAGGCTAACCATCTCCTCAAGCCTGTAGGGGGATGGGACATTTAACAGGCTAGTATCCTGATATCCTGTCTGTCGGAGATCAGGATGCGAAATCAGAAGACAGACTACGAGCGTAGCGGTCAGGGGATGAACCATACAGCACGCGGGTTCGATTCCCGCCACCTCCACCAATAATTAATTAATCGAAAGTTCGACTGAAAATGGTCTGACTGAAAATCGAATAGTAATCATATCACACGGGCATAGCTCAATTGGCTAGAGCACCAGACTCCAAATCTGGGTGTTGGGGG
>CAYTDP010000086.1:0-8759 GCA_964436625.1 uncultured Halanaerobiaceae bacterium
TCCACTTCTTCTCTCATCCCGCACCTCCTAAAATTTCCAGATCTGTAGAGCAAAAAAGCCCTTTTGATTACCGAGTTCGAAGATAACCGTGGATTGCAATGGAGCTGGCCCGACCGGCAATATTAGACATAATTTTTCCTTCTTTGCTTATATTATCTATTTCCTGACTGATATCCTGCATTTTTTCCTGGTTTAGTCTATTTGGGCTGGTTGTTTTTCTGCCCCGGAGGCCTCCTCTGGAATATCTATATTAATTTTGAAATTTTTTTCTGTGTGTTTCGATTTATTTTTGATTCTTAGCGAAGTGATACTCGAAATTTTTCGAAACCCGGATCATGTCCATGGCCAAAACCGTTGACAAATTCATCCCGCTAATATATCATAGTACAAAAGATTAAATTCTCGGTCTATTTTGCAGCAGTTCTGGAAACCATGAGCTGAGAGAATTTGAAGTGAGAGGCATGAGAGGCAGGTTAGTAGAGGAGGTCATCAGATGAGCCCAGGAGAGCGGGAGTATCCGGCATTTTCAGTCCCGGTGTTTCAATTTCGATAAAAGTTATTTATCCGCCGGGCTGGCTGCTGTCCGATCGGGAAAGCGACCGCCATGGGGTTTTTTCGGGGCCCGATGGTTTTATTATTTTGGATCTTCCTGTCTTCAGTTGGTAGACAGGTGCATCAAAAATACTTATTTAGTTATACTGGAAGATATAAAGCTTCGTTCACAATGAAATTTTTTTCTGCTTTGAGTGATCTTATACGATATTATCAACTGATAACAAGAAGAGCCATTGTTTTTTGAGCAAGAAGTTTTTTGAAAAAACGCAGGTTTGAGGAAGTCAAAAAATCAGAAAAAACCAAAAAGATTAAAGGAGGCGTTATATTATGCCGATTATTTCATGCAATTCAGACAGAAGCAAAAGGAAAAGCAGTATCAGCAGTTATGTTTTAATCCCGGGTCTTTTGATTATGGCAGCCGCCCTTTTATTCACCCCTTCCCTGCCGCAGACAGCGCCGACAGCGGAAGCAGCCGGGCAGGAGTTGACCATAGCCTTCGGCGTCGATCCCGACACGCTCGATCCAGCCGAAGCTGTCACCTCCCCCTCCAATATGGTCAGCCTGCATATGCTGGAAACCCTGTTCGAACGGTCTCCGGAGGGCGATATCGAACCGCTTCTGGCCAGAGATTACCAGGTGCTGGAAGAAGGGCAGGAATACGAGATAACGCTCAGGGAGGGCATCGAATTTCACGACGGCACCTATTTCGATGCCGAAGCCGTAAAATACAACCTGGAGAGAATTATCGAGGAGGAGGGTCCAAATGCTTTCTTGATCGACAGGCTGGATGAAATAGAAATAAAGGATGATTATCGCCTCAGGCTCCGCACCGAAGAGCCTTTCGCCCCCTTAATAACCAATCTGGCCAATCAGGCCATAGCCATGATCAGCCCCGCGGCCCTGGAGGAATACGGCGAAGACATCAGCTCGAATCCTGTCGGAACCGGACCCTTTGTTTTCTCCGAATGGTCGCCGGGAGAGGAAATCATTGTAGAAAGAAATGAAAAGTACCGGGGCGGGGTGCCCGAACTGGAAAGGCTGAGTTTCGAAATCGTGCCCGAAGATTCAGCCCGCGTCATCATGGTGGAGACAGGCGAGGCCGATGCCATCATGGGCGTGCCCCCTCAGGACAGGGAGAGGCTGGTCGAGCTGGAGGAAGTAGAAGTTGTGGAAATTCCCAGCATGCGCACCATGTTCACAGGATTTAACACCCAGCGAGAGCCCTTCGATGATCCTCAGATTCGCCGGGCCTTAAATTACGCAGTCGACAGCGAAACGATAGTAAGTCAGCTTTTGAACGGAGCAGGAATCCCCTCTCAGGCTCCTATCGCTCCTTCGGTCTTCGGCCATTCCGAGGAGGAAATTTACAGCCACGACCCTGATCGGGCCGAGGAGATGCTGGCCGAAGCCGGCTACGAGGATGGATTTTCTGCCAATCTCTATCATCCCGTCGGCCGCTATATGGAAGATGAGATCATAGCTCAGGCCATCCAGAGCCAGCTGGCCGATATAGGTGTGGAGGTGGAATTGATCACCATGGAATGGACCACCCTGCTGGAAACGATAGCCCAACCCCCTGAGGAGGCCGAACACGACATGTATCTGCTGGGCTTTTCTTCCGGCACCGGCGATGCTGATTACAGCCTCTATTCACTTTTTCATTCCTCCCAGTGGCCGCCCGCGGGCAACGCCTTCTCTTATTATGAAAACGAAGAGCTGGATGAGCTTTTGGAAAAGGCCCGTCTGGTCTCGGATCCAGCAGAGCGGGAAAATATTTACGCCGATGCCAGCCAGCTCATCTGGCAGGAAGCTCCCTGGATATTTCTGCACAGCGAGGTACAGCTCAACGCCGTCCGCGAAAACGTCGAGGGGCTTATCCATTATCCCGAAGAATACATCTCGGCCCGCGATGCGCGCATTGTCGAATAAAAGCGGGAAATGAAAGCAGGTTAATAAAAGAAGCTCGCATGAAAAAACTCAGCTCAATTTTTCCATGGCCGACCTAATCCTGTCCATGGCCATCTGCAGCCGGTCAAAGTCGGTGGTCAGGGCGATTCTGATAAAACCTCTGCCGGCCCGCCCGAAATCATCGCCGGGGGTGACCGCCACTCCGGCCTCTTCCAGCAGATAATCGCTGACCTGCTGTGAGTCCAGTTCGGGATCGGCTATCCGGGGAAAGACGTAAAGAGCGCCGCCGGGCGGGATAAATTCCAGCAGGTCGATCCGGTTTAAAGCCTCGACCACCAGCTGGCGGCGTCGGTTTATCTCCTCGATCATATCACCGATGAGCTCTTCATCGTTTTTGCGGTAGGCCCGCAATGCCCCGATCTGGGCAAAGGAGGTGGCACAGATTGAGATGTTCTGTGGCACCTTGATCAGCGAGCTTATGATCTGCGGAGGCCCGGCGATAAAACCAACTCGCCAGCCCGTCATGGCATAGCTTTTGGAGGTGCTGTTGACGGTCAGGGTTCTTTCCTGCATACCAGGCAGACTGGCTATGCTGTGGTGTTCTGTTCGGCCGAATAGTATCTTTTCATAACATTCATCGGCCAGCACATAGATATCCTGACGCCGGGCGAATTCCGCTATCCGCTCGAGATTCTCCCGGCTCAATGTAGTGCCGGTGGGATTATGAGGCGAATTGAGCACCAGCATTTTAGTATTCTCACCGCTGCGACGCTTTAGCTCCTCTACCTCCAGACTGAAGCCGTTCTCATATTTTAGCGGCACCGGCACCGGATGGGCCTCCGCCAGCCGGGCCTGTTTGCGGTAGGCCGGATAGGCCGGGGTGGGGATCAACATTTCGTCGCCCGGATCGAGCAGCCCGAAGATAGCCGTGGCCAGGGCCATGCTGGCTCCTCCGGTGATTATAACTCCTTCATAACCGAGATCTATCCCGTTCTCTTTTTTCAGTTTATCGGCCACAGCCTGCCGCAGCTCATCGACGCCAAAATTGGAAGTATAGTGCACAAAACCTCTATCAAGAGCTGTCGAGGCCGCCTCTTTTATAGCTTCGGGGGTATCAAAATCGGGCCGGCCGATCTCCAGATGCACGATATCGCGGCCTTCGGATTCCAGTTTTTTGGCCTTTTCAAACACCTCTCTGATTCCCGCCAGAGGAATCTGGCTCAATCTTTCGCTTTCCCGCATATAATCACTCCTGAAAGATACAGATTTTTACGAGGTAAACTCCCGAACACATTTCAAAAAATGCTGTTTTCCGTCTTTAAGGATAATAGCCGAAAATCTCAGGTACCCACATCGATATCGCCGGCACATAGGTCACCAAAAGCAGCACTCCGATCAAAAGCATAAGAAAGGGTAAAATGGCGATGCTCAATCTTTTTACATCCACCCCGCTGATCTTGCTGCCCACAAAAAGACAGATGCCTATGGGCGGGGTCGACAGAGCTATGGTCAGATTGAGCACCATCACAAATCCGAAGTGGAGCGGATGGATACCGTACTGCTGGGCCAGAGGGGACAAAATGGGAGCTAAAATGATGATCGCCGCTCCCGCCTCCATGAACATACCGATAAAGAGCAGAAACAGATTTATCAGCAGCAAAAACAGCAGGGTATTATCGGTGAAGGCCTGAATGCTGCCGGCTACCGTCACACCGACCCGTTCCATGGATATGATCCAGGCCACAGTATTGGCAAAGCCGATGATCAGCAGTATCACACCGCTCAAAAGACCGGACGATAGAAAAACCCCGGGAAGATCGGCCAGCTCAAGCTCCCGATATATAAAAAGTGTGACTATCAACGCGTAGAGCACAGCCACCGAAGCGGCTTCGGTAGGTGTGAATATCCCGCCTACTATGCCGCCCACTATAATAACCGGGGCCAGAAGGGGGATCAGCACATCTTTAAACTTTCGCAGGAAAACCTTCAACTCAAAATCAATCTTCAGGCGGGGATAATTTCTTCTGCGGGCATAAATATAGGTTACGATCATCAGCCCGACTCCCAGCAGTATGCCCGGCACCATCCCCGCCAGAAAAAGGGCGCCGATGCTGGTACCGGTGCTGACCCCATAGAGCACCATGAGAATGCTGGGCGGAATTATCGGGCCCGCGGAGGAGGAGGCCACCGTGATGGCGGCGCTGAAATCGCTGTCATAGCCCTCTTTTTCCATCGCAGGGATTAAGACCGAACCTATAGCCGAGGTATCGGCCACCGCCGCTCCCGATATGCCGGCAAAAAGCATGCTGACCAGGATATTGGTCTGGGCCAGCCCCCCTGATATTCTGCCCACAGCGTACTGGGCAAAGTCGACCAATCTTTCAGTTATACCGCCGGTGTTCATAATATTGCCTGCCAGAACGAAAAAGGGAACTGCCAGCAGGGTGAAAGAATCGAGTCCGGAATAGATCCTCTGAGCCCACTGCAGCAGCTGATAATCTTGACTGAAGGCAACAAAAACCGAGGAAAGGCCCAGCGCAAAGGCTATCGGCAGACCTATCAGCATGGTCAATAAAAAAAGCAGTATCGCCATTACAGCCATGGACTCTTCACTCCCCCGATCATCCTGTTTCACCGGCAGAGTCCTGCTCTATTCTGCCGCCGCCTCCTAAAAGATTAAAAAACTCGGCCAGAAGCAGTTTGATAGTCTGCAGCATCATCAAAAATCCGCCCAGCGGCAGGGCCAGAGTCGGCCAGAACATTGATATTCTGAGCGCCGGTGAGCTTTGAAAGGAAATGCCATCAGCCAGATCATAACCGTAATACACCATTAGAGACAGCATGAATAGCAGAATAATATATATGGCGATATTGAATATAGATGTCAGGACTTCATTATCGATAAACTTTTTCTTGAAAAACTCTATTTTTATATGCTCCCCCAGTGAAAAACCGTAGGCTGAAGCCAGCATAACCAGCCAGATCAATAAAAATCTCGCCACCTCTTCCGACCAGGGCAGCGAGGAAAACAGCACATATCTGAAAAAGACCTGCATTAGCATCACGACCAAAAGAGCAGTTATTATTAATATGATAGCTCCTTTGAGCAGCAAATTTAAACCATCGATAAATGCGGAATATACCTTAAAAATTGATTGGAACACTTTTTTCTTCCCCCAGTTTCTGCCTGCTATTTGTGTATAATCTTTTTTTCGAGGCGAAAAACCGGCTGCGGGCCATAATAAGCCCGCAGCTCAGCTCCCTTGTTTTTCTAAATCTGTTCTTCAGCTTCCTCGACAGCTTCCATGAGCTCTTCGACCAGCTCTTCTCCTATCTCCTCTTCGATGAAATCTATAACCGTCTGCTGGGTGACTTCTTTGAATTCGTCCAGAACTTCAGGCGAGGGTTCTACCACCTGCATGCCCTCTTCTTTAAGCTCTTCTACTCCTCTTTCTATCTGCACCCGGCTGTAACCTGTATGGATCTTCTCCCAGATCTGAGCTGCTTCTCTGACCACCTGCTGATCCTGCTCACTCAAGTTATTATAAGCATCCTCGCTGATAAAAAGTCCCAGAAAGTTATAAACGTGTTCGCTCAGCACCAGATGATCCTGGACTTCGTAAAATCCCATATTTTTAATCAGGGTTATCGGTGTTTCCTGTCCGTCGACTATGCCCTGTTCCAGACCGGTATAGAGCTCGCCAAAGGCCATGGGAGTGGGATCAGCGCCCAGCGCTTCGACCATCTCCATATGAGCCTGATTTTCCATCGTTCTGATGGTAAGCCCTTCCATATCGGCCGGTTCTTCGATAGCTCTCACATCGTTGGTGAAATGTCTGAAGCCGTGATCTGCCCAGGCCAGGGGAATGATGCCGGTCTCCTCTCGCATCATCTCGTTTATGGTGTCGCCGAAAGAGCCGCTCATGACCTCCCAGGCCACCGGCGCCGATTCGAAGAGATAGGGTATATCCAGGACCAAAATTTCCTCAAAAAAGCCCGGCAATGGACCGGTTGTCAGTGTACCCATCTCGATGGTGCCCAGCATCATACCCTCATATGTTTCGCGCTCGTCGGCCAGTTCGGCCGCGTGATAGGTCTCGACCTCGACCCGTCCATCGGTGCCCGATTCCACGATCTGCTTGAAGGTATCGTTGGCTATATAGGTTCTGTCCTCTTCATCGGCCGGTCCGGCATTCGATATCCTCAGGGTAACCTCGGCACCGAGTACAGACGTGGTGGCAAAGGTCATAATCAGCAGACTGACAGCCATGATCAGAGCTATATTTCTGGTTTTTGTCACTTTTTATTCCTCCAGTTTTTTATTTTTGCTCTCTATTATTTTGCTTTCAAGTTTTGCAGCTTTATTCCTTCTGTTCTCTTCCACGGTTTCCGGGATCCAGGCCAGTCCGACAGCCGCCATTTACCACCTCCTCCAAATTTTTATCATTTAAAAATGCGGGAACCGATCTCTCTGCAGGCTTATAAATCCCGATCCGGAAAGATCTTGCCCGGATTCAATATTCCCCGGGGATCGACCGCCCGCTTTATCTTTCGCATCAGCTCGATTTCCCGCTCTGAATACTGTCGGGCCAGCTCCTCTCTGCGCATGCTTCCCACCCCGTGTTCGCCGGTCACAGTTCCTCCCAGCTCCAGGGTCAGATCATAAAGGTCACGTTTTAGATCTTCATAATAGTCGGGAATCTCCCCGGGGTCATCGCCCTCATGCATCAAAAAAGGATGCAGGTTGCCGTCGGCAGCATGAGCCAGCATAGGTATATCCACCCCGTACTCGCTGGAGATATTTTCTATTCCCCGCATGGCTTCAGCCAGCCTGCTGCGCGGCACCGTTATATCTATGCCGTCGAGTACATCCTCCTCAACAGCCGGTAAAATATGACTTCTCACCTCGAGAAGATCCCTCTGTTCCCGGGCGGTCTCGGCTATATAACAGTTCAAAGCCCCCCGCCGCCGGCAGATTTCCTCTATGGCCGCAGCCAGCTCGTAGATATCCTCTTCAGCAGCGCCGTTCAGCATTATCATCAGATCGCCTTCACCTTCATCGGCGGGCCAGCTTTTGCCCAGATCATCGGCCGTGGCCAGTATCTGGCCGCGGTCGACATATTCGACTGCCATAGGAATATATCCCTCCTGCAAAAAGTCCGGCACGGCGGCAAAAGCTTCCTCCTTTTCGGCAAAAGGGATGACGAGAGTGGCGCTGTGCTGGGGACGCGGCTTTAGCTTCAGGGTAACTTCTACTATGACCGCCAGCGTACCCTGGCTGCCTATCATCAGGTTCATAAGATCATATCCGGCATTGTTCTTGATGAGGGTGCCGTCGGGATTGCCGAAGGTGGTGAGCTCACCGGTGGGCAGCGCCGCTTTCAGTCCTCTTATCTGATCGCGCATGACACCGTCTTTAACAGCCCTCACGCCGCCGGCGTTGCTGGCAGCCATGCCGCCGATTTGAGCCCCCTCATCACCAGGATGAAGAGGGAAATAGAGGCTGTCGTGATCTTCGAGCTCGGCCAGCAGATCTCCCAGCGTGACCGCAGCTCCGCAGGTCACAGTTAGGTTGGTCTCATCCACCTCGATCTTATCGTTGAGCCTTTCCAGGGCCAGAATCAGACCGGGACGGTCGGGCACAGCATTGGCCGCCAGGCCGGTGCCTCCTCCCCGGGGAAAAACCGGCAGAGAATTTTCTCCCGCATACTCCAGAACCTCCGCCACCTCCCGGGCGGAACCGGGTTTAACCAGCAGACAGTCCTCCGCTGGCTCGGGAGCGACCAGCTCATAACAGGTATTGACGTGCTCTTCTCCGTATTTTTTGACCACTTCCGGTTTATTTACAACCCACCTCTCTCCCAGGAGATGGGCCAGATCGGACTCAGATTTCAAAACCAATTTACAATCCCTCCAGATTTTATCAAAAGGTTATTCTCCAGAACCGTTGGTGAAATTGCCATATGTGCTGGATTACCAGGACTACTTATACCTTTAATCGCCGGGGCTTTCAATTAGGTTCGAATTCCGATATAAATTCCGATGTAGATATAATATACATTCAACAGCGTTTCGAAAAGTTTTTTAAAAATTACGTCCACAGCACAAAAGAACAGCTGTCGAACTTAAAACCAGATATCCTGTCGGCCGGGGACCGGGAAATTCGAGGCCGGAAAGTTTTCCGGCACGAGGCCTTTCGAACATTATAAGATGCGGAGCGTAATTAATAAATAACTACTGAAGGGGTTAACATCTATTCAGAATTTTCTGCAGGTGAAAATCGTGCGATATTGAAT
>CAYTDP010000087.1:0-8353 GCA_964436625.1 uncultured Halanaerobiaceae bacterium
ATTGTCATGATAGTGATCTTATACGATATCTATCAACTGATAACAAGAAGAGCCTGATAAAAGAAGGGAGGCTGAAATATGGAAGGGGAAATTCACGATATAAAGATCAATACTGAAACTATACAGCTTGATCAATTCCTGAAATGGGCCAATATAGTTGAAAGCGGTGGGCAGGCAAAAAAATTAATTCAGGCAGGAGAAGTACGGGTAAATGGAGAAGTTAATTACAGCAGGTCAAAAACAATAGAACCTGGAGATCTGGTTTCTTTAAAGGAAAGCAATGATAAATTTAAAGTAAGTAGTGATTAAAGTTGCGGATTACACGACTTTTTGCCGATAATTTTCGCAATCTATCTTCAGTGCTCGTTGATTTTAATAAAGATATAAACATTATATTGGGAGCTAATGGTCAGGGAAAAACAAATTTGCTCGAAGCTATATATTATCTGGGTACTGGTCGATCTCACCGCACTTCCCGGGTCAAAGAATTGATCAACAAGGAGTCGGAAGAAAATCCGGCTGTTGTTCAGGTTAAATTGATGAGGTCAGAAGATATTGAGGATAAGCTCTCACTGCGCCTGGAAGCGGGAGAAAGGGTTTATAAGATTAACGATGAAGAGGTGGATAGGCTTGAGAATTTCACCGGTAAACTCAACGTGGTGCTATTTTCTCCCGAAGATTTGAAACTCGTCAAAGGCAGTCCTTCTCAGCGCAGAGATTTTATAGATGTGGAAGTTTCCCAGGTCAATTCCAGTTATTATCGCAGGTTAAAACGTTATGAAAAGATTCTGCGCCAGCGCAATGATTTGCTCAAAGATTTGAGAGCGGGCAGACGCGAAAAAGATGAGCTGATCACGGTATTTACCGAGCAGCTGGTGGAACTGGGAAGCGAGGTAGTGGCCAAAAGACAGGAAGTGGTGGAAAAACTGAAAATTTTGGCCAGGCTGCATCAGCGCAAATTGACAGACAACGAGGAAAATTTAAGCGTGGATTATGAGCTCAGTTTCCCGGTGGATGATGATGAATCTCTCAAAGATGCTTTTAAGAGGGAGCTCAATAAGAAAATGAATAAGGAGATAGAGAGAGGTTATACTCTCTGTGGTCCTCATCGAGATGATTTAAAACTGGAAGTAAATGGTGAGGATGTGCGCAAATATGGTTCTCAGGGCCAGCAGCGCACCGTTGCCTTGGCTCTCAAACTATCAGAACTGGAATTTATGAAATCTGAATCAGGAGAATATCCTGTTCTGCTCCTGGATGATGTGTTCTCTGAACTGGACAGCAGACGGAGAGAGCTGCTGATGGAATTTATCGGCAGCCGGGTACAGACTTTTTTGACTACAACCGATCGTGTTCTGGCGGAGGAAGTAACTGCGGATGAAAAACATTTTTATAAAATAGAGCAGGGAGTTATCAGCCAGGGATGGTGAAATTATGTTTCTCCACATAGGAAATGATAACATGGTTCCCGCTGAGGAAATTGTCCTGATTGGAGATTATGAGAGGGTTATGGATTCGGAAATTTCCCGGGAGTTTTTTTCTATTTCTGAGGAAGAAGGTTTTGTGATCGATAGATCTGGAGCTGAAGATAAAGAGATTCGTTCTTTTGTGCTCACGGGTGAAACTATATATCTTTCGATGATATCCTCTAAAACTCTCGCCCGAAGAATGAGAAATTTGGTTACTGAAACTGGAGGAGATTGATGTCTATGGAGAATCTTAGAGGCAGCACCGATTATGAAGCTGAGAATATTCAAATTCTTGAAGGTATGGAAGCGGTAAGAAAGAGACCGGGAATGTATGTGGGTTCTACCGCCTCCGAAGGCCTTCATCATCTGGTTTTTGAAGTTGTCGATAACAGCATAGATGAGGCTATGAGCGGTTACTGCGATCTTATTGAAGTGGAGCTGGATGATGATAGTGTGGTAACCGTAAGGGATAATGGTCGTGGAATTCCTATAGATAGTCATCCTCAGGTGAACAGGCCTGCTGTTGAAGTTGTTATGACCACCCTCCATGCCGGCGGTAAATTTGGCGGCAAGGGCTATAAAGTTTCCGGAGGGCTCCACGGAGTTGGAGTTTCTGTTGTCAATGCTCTGGCTGAATGGCTGGAGGTGGAGATATCCTGGAAGGATGGGAAAGTTTATTATCAGCGTTTTGAGCGGGGCAAGCCGGTTTCGGAACTCAAACCGATAGGAGAATGTGAAAAGGATTGTACCGGCACCGAGATAAGATTTAGACCCGATCCAGAAATATTCGATGAATTAAACTTCAAATACAAAACACTTTCCCAGCGCTTCAAAGAACTGGCTTATTTAAACAGCGGTCTTGAGATCAAATTTAGCGATTATCGTCAGGAGGAAGAGAAAACAGAGAATTACTGCTTTGAGGGTGGCATAATTTCCTTTGTGGAAAATATCAACCGCAACAAAAAACCCTTATTTTCCGAACCCATATATATTAATTCGGAAGAAGAGAATCATGAAGCTGAGATAGCCATACAGTACAATCAGGGTTATAATGAAACTATCTTCAGCTTCGCCAATAATATAAACACCCGTGAGGGAGGTACTCATCTCAGCGGTTTTAAACGTGCTCTGACCCGAACCGTCAATGATTATGCCCGCAGTCAGGATATGCTCAAGGATGATGATGATAATTTTAAGGGCGAGGATATCAGGGAAGGGCTGACTGCTGTGATCAGCGTCAAGCTCACTGATCCCCAGTTTGAAGGGCAGACAAAAACCAAACTGGGCAACAGCGAGATGCGCGGTTTTGTGGATTCCCTTCTGAGCCAGGAACTGCGCAAATTTTTAGAGGAGAACCCCTCAACAGGCAAAAAAATAGTCTCCAAAGCTGAAAAAGCTGCCGAGGCAAGACGGGCTGCTAAAAAAGCACGCAGCCTTACCAGGCGCAAGGATGCTCTTACATCTACAGCTCTGCCCGGCAAACTGGCTGATTGTTCGACCCGCGATATGGAAGAATCTGAACTCTATATTGTTGAGGGCGATTCGGCCGGAGGTTCGGCAAAACAGGGAAGAGATAGGCATTTTCAGGCCATACTGCCGCTCAAAGGTAAAATTCTCAATGTGGAAAAAGCCCGTCTGAATAAAATTTTAAATAACAAGGAGATACGATCGCTGATCACCGCCATAGGTACAGGTGTAGGAGATGAATTCGATCTTTCCAACCTTCGATACGGTAAGATAATAATTATGACAGATGCCGATGTTGACGGTGCTCATATACGCACGCTGCTGCTGACATTTTTCTATAGATACATGAAGCCTCTAATCGACGAAGGCAGAATCTTTATTGCTCAGCCTCCACTTTACAAGGTGAAAGCAGGCAGAAGAGAAGAATATGCTTACAATGAAAAAGCTCTTGAGGAGCTGCTCGATGATATCGGCGATAGCAATTTCTCGCTGCAAAGATACAAGGGGCTGGGTGAGATGAACCCTGAACAGCTCTGGAATACGACCATGAATCCAGAAAACAGGGTGCTGCTGGAGGTTGAAGTGGAGGATGCTATTCTGGCCGATGAAACATTCACCACTCTTATGGGGGAAAGTGTTTCTCCCCGCCGTCAATTCATTCAGGAAAATGCCAGTGAAGTTGAGAATCTTGATGTTTAAGGAAGGGATAAACAATGGTTGAAGCTGATAAAGTGAAAAAAGTACCTATAGATGAGCAAATGAAGGGTGCCTATCTGGATTATGCTATGAGTGTTATAGTCGGTCGGGCTCTTCCCAGGGTCGAAGATGGTTTAAAACCCGTTCACCGGCGCATACTTTATGCTTTAAAGGATCTTGGCATAACATCTAATGGTGCTCATAAAAAATCAGCGCGAATAGTTGGAGAAGTTCTGGGTAAATATCATCCTCATGGAGAATCATCCGTTTATGATTCCATGGTCAGAATGGCCCAGGAATTTTCTTATCGTTATCCGCTGGTTGATGGTCACGGTAATTTTGGGTCAGTCGATGGCGATTCCGCTGCTGCCATGCGATATACCGAATCAAAAATGTCTCCTATCAGTGAAGAGATGCTGAGAGATATTAACAAGGACACAGTCGATTTTACTTCTAATTTTGACGATACCCTGGAAGAACCGGAGGTGCTGCCGGCCAGAATTCCTAACCTGCTGGTTAATGGCAGCGCCGGCATAGCTGTAGGTATGTCAACCAGCATACCTCCGCATAATCTGGGTGAAGTAATAGATGGTATAATCAGGTTGATCGATAATCCCAATCTGACCATCGAGGAATTGATGGAATCAATACCCGGTCCTGATTTTCCCACCGGCGGTTCTATCATGAATCAAAACGAAATATTGAAGGCCTATCGGTCGGGAAGAGGTAGATTGAGAGTAAGAGCTAAAACCAGGATTGAAAAAAGTGATGATTCACCTCCCCGAATAATTGTAGAAGAACTGCCCTATCAGGTGAATAAAGCCCGATTGATAGAAAAAATTGCCCAGCAGGTCAAAGATGAAGAAATTACCCAGATTAAAGATTTGAGAGATGAGTCCGACCGCCGCGGACTCCGAATAGTCATCGAACTCAAAAAGGGAACAAATCCCGATGTTCTTCTCAATTTGCTCTACAAAAATTCAAGGCTGCAGACAACCTTTAGCGTTATTATGCTGGCTCTGGTGGAAGGAGAACCGGAACTTCTGTCTTTAAAAGAGATGCTCTATCATTATCTCGAGCATCAAAAGGAGGTTGTACGCCGGCGCACCGAATATGATCTAAAAAAGGCTGAAAAAAGAGCTCATATAGTTGAGGGTTATCTTCGTGCTCTTGACGCCATAGATGAAATCGTTGAGCTTATCAAAAAGGCTCCCGACAGCGATACAGCTTCTGATAAGCTGCAGAGAGAATATGATTTTAGCGAAAAACAGGCCGATGCCATTCTCTCCATGCGGTTAAAAAGATTGACTGCTCTTGAAAGAGAGAAGCTGGAAAATGAGTTTGAAGAACTGCAGGTTGAAATCAGTGAACTTCGCGGTATACTTGAGAGCGAAGAAAAGCTGATGGACACGATAAAAGAGGAGATGCAGGAGATCAAGGAAAAATACGATGATGAAAGACGAACTGAAATACTGAATCAGGATACAGACCTTGATATGGAGGATTTGATAGCTGAAAAAGATATGGTCATTTCCCTGACTGAAAGGGATTATATCAAAAGAACTCCAGTGGAGACCTATCGCCCTCAGCACCGGGGCGGAAAAGGCATAATAGGAATGGATATAAGAGATGATGATGAGATAAAAGAAATAATCACAGCCACCACTCATGATACCTTTTTGTTCTTCACAGATAGGGGAAATATGTACAGGCTGAAGGGATATCAAATTCCCAAAGCCGGCCGCACCGCCAGGGGCAATGCAATCATAAATCTCCTCTCCCTTGACAGGGATGAAAGTATAGATGCGGTTATAACTCTGGATGAATATGAAGAAGGTTATTTAGTAATGGCCACCAGAAATGGTCAGATAAAACGTTCAAAACTGGATAATTATAATTCCAACTACTCCGGCCTTAAGGCTATCAGGCTGGCCGAAGATGATCGGCTGGTAGATGTTTTAAAAACAAAAGGGAACGAGGATATCTTACTTATAACTTCTGAGGGAAGCTGTATTAAGTTTTCAGAAGAGGATCTGCGTCCTATTGGCCGCAATACCTATGGAGTAAAAGGAATAGAGCTGGAGGGAGATGATCATGTAGCTGCTGCGGCCAGAAGTGGACGCGGGGATCATCTAATGGTATTATCTGATCGTGGTTACGGCAAAAAAACCTCTTTGAAAAATTATCGACTGCAGCAGCGAGGTGGTAAAGGAGTAATAACTGCCAGACTCAGCAATGATGAAGAGAAAATTGCCGGAGCTGAAGTTGTCGACCAAAATCTTGATCAGGATTTATTCATTATGACCCGGGGCGGCAAAATAATAAGAGTTAAAATCGAAGAGATATCTGAGTTTGGACGCAATACCCGGGGAGTAAAAATAATTACCCCTGAAGAAAGCGACATAGTTGCTGCTCTTTCTGTATTTGATTCCGAATTTGATCCCGAAACTGACTGAAGAAAATGAATTATAAAAGTTAAAAAATTACAGCCTTTCTCGGGCCCAAAAATTCTCTTCCGGGCCTTTTATTATTTTAAAGAATCAGGGAGGTATCTGTTTTGTCTGTCTATATCATTCGCAGGCTGCTTTTATTGATTCCAGTATTGCTGGGTGTTGCTATTATAGTTTTTGGCATGGTGAGGATGCTGCCGGGAGATCCGGCCGTGGCTCTGGCGGGAGTTCATGCTACGCCGGAGTATGTCGAGCACGTTAGAAGTGAGATGGGGCTGGATCAGCCGCTTCCGGTCCAATTTGGTTATTTTATGAGAGATGTGATGCGGGGAGATCTGGGGCGATCTACCCGGACCAGACAGCCGGTGATGGTTGAGATTTTACCCAGATTTATCAATACCATTCAGCTTACCGCTGTGGCTTTATTTATAGCGACCATAGGGGGAATTACTGCGGGGGTGATATCGGCCACCAAACCCTACTCGATATATGATCAGGTAAGTATGGTTCTTTCACTTTTCGGAGTATCTGCGCCTGTATTCTGGCTGGGCTTAATTTTGATGCTAATATTTTCGGTGCAGCTGGGATGGCTGCCTTCTTCTGGAACCGGAACTCCCTGGCATTTTGTGCTGCCAGGTGTAACGCTGGCCGCCCAATCCACCGCGCTGGTCGCCCGCATGACGAGATCGAGTATGCTGGAAGTTCTGGGAAAGGACTATATCGTAACAGCTCGTTCTAAAGGGTTGAAAGAAAGAGCAATCACTATAAAACATGCTCTTCGCAATGCCCTTATTCCCATCGTCACCATTCTCGGATTGAGGTTCGGTATTCTTCTGGGGGGAGCTGTGCTGACCGAGACAGTTTTTTCCTGGCCGGGAGTGGGCAGATTAATGGTGGATTCGATACTGGCCAGAGATTATCCCGTGGTTCAAGGATCAGTTCTGCTGCTGGCGCTATTATTCGTTCTTATAAATCTTTTTGTGGATATTCTTTATGCGTTTTTAGATCCACAGATTCAATACGAGTGAGGTAAGAAATAATGGATATAATAAGAGGTTTTATAAGAAGCGATGCTTTTAAAAGGCTTCTGCGCAATAGATTGGCCACCTTCGGATTGATTATGATAATTCTGCTCTTTACAGTTTCGATTTTTGCTCCCTATATAGCTCCCAATAATCCTTATGAACAGGACTTTTTTCAAACGCTGGAAGGTCCTTCCTGGGAGTATCCTCTGGGCACAGATGATCTGGGACGATGCATATTCAGCCGCATAATATATGGAACTCGAATATCGATTTCTATAGGTTTTATTTCGGTGGCTATTGGACTGGCTGTTGGTGTACCTGTAGGGGCTGTTTCCGGCTATTTTGGCGGCAAACTGGATTTGATAATACAGAGATTTGTCGACATCATGATGGCCTTTCCCGGGATGCTGCTGGCTATAGTTATTGTGGCTGTCATGGGAGTAGGGCTGGTCAATGCCATGATAGCAGTGGGTATTGTCTCAATACCGACCTATATCAGACTCGTCCGCGGCTCAGTATTATCCATAAAAAATTCTGAACATGTCGAGTCAGCCCGGGCTATAGGTCGAGGGGATGCGATGATAATTTTTAAACATATTATCCCCCACTGTCTGGCTCCCATAATTGTTCAATCTTCGCTTCTGGTGGCCACCGCTATCCTCTGGGCTGCTGGTCTGGGTTTTTTGGGACTGGGAGCACAGGCTCCTACCCCGGAATGGGGCGCTATGCTCAGTCAGGGGCGGGGTTATATAAGGACCGCTCATCATGCCACCACATTCCCCGGTTTGGCCATAATGATAGCGGTTCTGGGTTTTAATCTGGTGGGAGACGGTCTGCGCGATGCTCTCGATCCTAAAATGAGGCATGATGATGTATAATAAAAAATGGGTTTCTTCTCCGCAACAGCTGGTTATATTGCCATATAAACTGTATACCCGGGGCAACTTATAACTTTAATTGCCGGGATTTATCTTATAAAGTTGATGTTAAAATTATATCAAAGCAGGAAATGCTCATTTGATAAAGAAGTATAACAATGGCAATGTGAAATATCTATTTTAGCAGGCAGCCCTATTTTTTTGCGGATCTTCTTGTCTTCAGTTGGTAGACAGGTGCGTCAAAAATACTTATTTAGTCATACTGGAAGATATAAAGCTTCGTTCACAATGAAATTTTTTCTGCTTTATGTTTAGTTTTCGGCCAAAAAATTGAGCTTCCTTCGCGAGAGCTCTTCCCTGAGCTCTCG
>CAYTDP010000088.1:0-8083 GCA_964436625.1 uncultured Halanaerobiaceae bacterium
AAGAGGTGAGCAGCTATCGCTTTGCAGACATATGTCGTAAATTTCACCAACGGTTTTGGAGAAGAACCTGAAATAAATTTCTTAGCTGACTCTTAATAAAGAAACTTTGATGTGTTATAATCGAAAAGAGAATTTAAAGAGTTAAAGCTAGGAAAAGTCCTGGTCTCTGTTTTTAAGTCCGGAAATTGTTCGGTTTTTTCGGGGGGTGATATCTGTCCTTTAGCTGAAAGAGCAATATTATTTAGCTGGCTGTGGAAACGATTAAACTAAAAGCGCCTGCTCCCGGGCATCGGCCCGGGAAGACGAGGGTCGGAGGTTATCGAAAAAGTCGGCGGATGCCTCCGGGGCCGCCCCGGTCCTGAGCCAGCTCTTTAAAACCTGCGGGCAACTGCAGGGACAAAAGGGCTGGATGGGGATAATCTTAGATAGATTTTTGATTGTGAACAAAATATTTTGAACCGAAATCAAACCGACCTTAAATATAATGAATGGGGGAATTATTTTAACCATGTGCGGCATAATTGGATATGTGGGCGAGGGTAGCGCTGATGACTTTTTGCTTGCCGGCCTTAAGCGTCTGGAATACCGCGGTTATGATTCGGCCGGAATAGCCACCCTGAATGCAGAAGATATAAATGTTGTTAAATGCGAAGGAAATCTCGATAATCTAGAAGAACTTCTGAACTCCCATTCCACACCGGGACAGATCGGCATAGGTCATACGCGCTGGGCCACGCACGGTGAACCGGCTGACTGCAATTCGCATCCGCATCAGGACTGCGGCGGTCGTTTTGCTCTGGTCCATAACGGTATTATCGAGAATTTCCAGGAACTAAAGCAGGAGCTGCTGGCAGAAGGACACGATTTCACCTCCGAGACCGATACAGAAGTTCTGGTTCATCTGCTGGAAGAAGAACACTGCGGCAATATGCCCGATGCTCTCCACCGGATCGAAAAAAGAATCGAAGGTTCCTATGCTCTGGCCGTAATAGATAAAGAAACTCCGGAGAGGATTTTTGCTCTGCGCCAGGAAAGTCCGCTGATAGTGGGTAAAAATGGAAAAAGCAGTTATCTGGCTTCTGACATGCCGGCTCTATTGAAGTACACAAAAGATTTTTATGTGCTCGAAGACGGCGATATGGCCGTTTTGAGCCGGGGAAATATCGAAATTTATTCTGGGAACGGATGCGATGGTGTCATGGATGAGCGTTATTTTCAGGCTGACTGGGATGCTGAGATGGTCGATAAAGAAGGTTACAGACACTATATGCTCAAGGAGATTCATGAACAGCCAACTGTGGCCCGTCGTTTTTTGAGCGGAAGAGTGAATCGTCAGCAGGTAAACCTGCCGGAACTGGAAAAGCTCGACCCCGAAAGGTTCGATAAGGTAATGATAACAGCCTGCGGCACCGCTTATTATTCCGGTCTGGTGGGAAGACATATTATCGAAGAACTGGCGCAGCTGCCGGTCCAGGTTGAGCTGGGATCGGAGCTCAGATACAAGCGCAATTTTATCGACGAAAATACACTGGTTGTAGTTGTCAGCCAATCAGGAGAGACTGCCGATACGCTGGCAGCCCTGGAAACCGCCCGGGAAAAGGGAGCTTCTATTCTGGCTCTGACCAACACAGCCAGCAGCACTATTGCCAGGGAAGCTGACGCTGTCGTAGATATCAAGGCCGGGCCGGAGATAGCTGTGGCTTCTACCAAGGCATATCTGGCCATGCTTTTGGGTTTTTATCTTCTGGGCCTCAAGCTTGCCGGAATAAAGAGAACTCTGCCGCAGGCAAAGCTGGCTGATTATCGCCAGGAAGTTCTGATGCTGCCGGACAGGATAGAGACCGTGCTCAATCGAACGGAGGAAATATGCGCCGATCTGGGTGAGGATATCAGTCAGGCCGAAAGCGTATTTTTTATCGGCCGCAATCTGGATTATAACCTTGCTCTGGAGGGAGCTTTAAAGCTCAAAGAAATCTCCTATCTGCACGCGGAGGCTCTGCCGGCAGGAGAGCTCAAACACGGAACACTGGCCCTGGTAGAGAAAGGTGTGCCGGTTTTTGCCCTTATGACCCGGGAACATCTGGCCCGAAAGACTTTGAGCAATATTGAGGAAGTTAAGGCCAGAGAGGGAGAAGTGATCGCGCTGGCTGACGAAGATATAGCTGAGGAATTGTTGAATAAGAGTGAATACAGGGAAGTTTTTGAACTGCCTGTCGGTCATGAACTCTGGGCGGGTGTTTTGCTGGCTGTACCGCTGCAGCTTACCGCCTACTACACCGCCAGAGAGCTCGAGCGCTCGATCGACAAGCCGCGCAATCTGGCCAAAAGTGTAACGGTAGAATAATCTGCGTATTTCACCAGCTGGATAACGCTGACCGTCAGGTTAGCTGGAGTTCAAGAAAAGCCGGGGAGTATTCCCCGGCCCCTCACTATCATGATAATAATAGCCGAAAACTAAACTTAAAGCAGAAAAAATTTCATTGTGAACGAAGCTTTATATTTTTCAGTATAACTAAATGCGTTTTTTTGACACCCCTATTTACCAACTGAAGACAAGAAGATCCAAAAAAATATACAGAAAATATAATCGCTAACCTGCAAAAGGAGTGAAAGAAAATGAGCCCTGAATGCGATGTTTCAAAGCGATGTCGGGAGATTCCTCCCTTTATTGCCATGGATGTGCTGGAAAAAGCGGAGGCTCTGGAAGAAAAGGGGCAGGATATTATACATCTGGAGGTGGGAGAGCCGGATTTCAACACCCCGCCGCCGGTGCGAGAAGCTGCCGTTGAAGCCCTGGAGGACAACAGGACACATTATACCAGCAGCAAAGGTTTAAAAGAATTGAGAGAGTCCATTGCCGAACATTATCGGCAAAGATATGATGTGGAAATTTCTTCTGAACGGATAATTGTGACCACCGGGTCTTCGCCGGCAATCCTGCTCGTCTGTTCTGCTTTGTTGAATCAGGGTGAGGAAATAATAGTTTCCGACCCTCATTATCCCTGCTATCCCAACATAGTCGAGTCGGCCGGAGGAGAGGCGGTTAAAGTTCCCGTATATGAAAAGGATGCTTTTCAGTATCGAACAGAGGACATCGAGGAAAAAATGAGTTCTGAAACAAAAGGAATTTTTGTAAATTCACCTTCCAATCCGATGGGGACTTTGAGCACCGCCGAAGATCTGAAAGCACTGGCTGAACTGGATCCTTATGTTATTTCCGATGAGATTTACCACGGACTCGTGTATGAAGGAAAGGCTCGATCAATCCTGGAATTTACCGACCGCGCCTTTGTAGTCAACGGTTTTTCCAAACTCTATGCTATGACCGGCTGGAGGCTGGGATATGCCATCCTGCCCGAGGAATTCGTGCGGCCTGTCCAGAAGATGCAGCAAAATTATTTTATCTGCGCCGGCTCCTTCGTTCAACACGCAGGTATAACCGCTCTGCAGGAATGTGATGAGTACGTAGAGAATATGGTGGACACATATGATCGTCGCAGGCGGCGTATCATTTCGGGATTGAAAGATCTGGGATTCGGGATAGAAAATGAACCTACAGGAGCTTTTTACGTATTTGCCGATGCCAGCAGATTCGGTGAAGACTCCTATGAACTGGCCTTCGATATTATGGAAAAGGCCGGGGTAGCGGTAACCCCCGGAATAGATTTTGGCGAGAATGCTGAAGGGTATCTTCGTTTTTCCTATGCTAATTCTCTCGAGAATATCGAGGAAGCATTAAATCGGCTGGAAAGTTACCTGTAAAACCTGGCCGGTAAAAGGGAAAATAATTAAAGATCGAGATTCATATCGCCCTCTTTTATCAGATTCTTTTTGCGCATGAAGCTGCTGATCAGCAGTGTTATTACAGCCGGCAGCAAAAAATGGAGCAGAGCTATCTGAACCAGCACGGAAAAACTAAACCCCATCACATCGACGGTTCCGAATTGACCGACAAAGCCAGAAGTACCCATGCCGGAGCCGACGGGGCTGTTTTCCATAGCTAAAAGCACTGTAGCCACAGGTCCGAGCAAAGCACCGGTTAGAGTAGGGGGAAGCCATATTAGCGGATTGCGCACGATATTACCGATCTGCAGCATCGAGGTGCCAAGCCCCTGGGAGACCAATCCTTCCAGGCCGTTTTCGCGGAAACTGGTCACGGCGAAGCCGATCATCTGGGCCGAACAGCCGGCCGTGGCTGCCCCGGCGGCCAGACCTTCCAGACCCAGCATGATTCCGATTGCGGCACTGCTGATGGGAAGAGTTAGGGCCATGCCCATAAGCGTGGAAACGATAATTCCCATGGGCAGCGGATGCAGATAGGTGGCATAATTTATGGAAGCCCCCAGAGCGGTCATAAAAGCATCAACGCCCGGACCCACGAATTCAGCCACTGTTAGGCCTACAATGATGGTCGTCATGGGAGTAATGACTATATCAACAGGGGTTTCTCCGGAGACAGCCTTGCCGAATTCCGTTCCGGCTATAGCTGCCAGAAGAGCTCCTACCGGCCCGCCGAGAGCGGCTCCGGCTCCCCCGGTAATAACCGAGGTGAAAACCACAAGTCCGGGAGCCTGCAGGCCTGATGCTACCGCAACGCCTATGGCCGGCCCCATCATATCCTGAGCAGTGCCGCCAAACTCGACCAGAAGTTCTATGCCGGCGGCATCTCCTATGACATCGAGAATAAGTCCCACGATCAGCGAAGCGAAAAGCCCTTTGGCCATAGCACTTAAAGCATCTATTCCGTATCTCTGCAGCGAAATTTCTATATTTTTGCGCTGTAAAAAGCCAGCATTTTCTTTGCCGGATTCATCCGTGCTGGCATCCTGATTTTTTGACATCAACATCACTCCCGGAGATTGTTAATCAAAACTCAAGTTTTTTTAAGTATAATACAGCCCCCAAATTCTTGCAAGCCGGGCAGAAACAGTTCGGCAAATAAATATTACTAAATTTCGGCAGGAGGATACAAAAAACGATGGCATCTGAACTTAAAAATCCGATGGTGGAAATGAATAAAATCGAACCGGGCGGCATTCCCGCGCTTGAATTTGTTCCCCCTCAGAAGCTTTCTTACGGCGGAATGATCTATTATCACGGGTGGTCTTCGTGCAAGGAAAATCAGATTTTTCGGGCGAGCACCATGGCTTCTCACGGATGGCGGGTGCTGGTACCTGACGCCAGAAATCACGGTGAAAGGGGAGAATTAAATTATGATGAGCAGGAAATTGTAGCTGAACACTTTTTTCCCGTTCTGATCAATTCTATTGAAGAAGCGGATCTTTTGCTCGGTTATCTGGAGGAGAAGCTGGGTGATAGCTCACCTCTGGCTGCTGCCGGTCACTCGATGGGAGGATTTACGGTGGCGGGTATTTTGACAGCTGATGCAGGTGAGAAACTTGCTTCTGCCGTCTGTGTGAATGGTTCTGGAGCCTGGCTCAAAACTGTCGATATGCTGCTGGAGGAGGCGGCGAGAAGAGAAGGAGGGGAAGAAAGCGGTGATCCCGAAGACTTTGAGATTGATGTGGATAAAAGCGGGCTCGAAAAGTACGATCCCTTCCATTCATCTGAATTGCTGGCCGATGTGCCGCTTCTGCTGCTTCACGGCGAGGATGATAGTTCGGTGCCGCTGGCAGCTCAGCGCCATTTTTATGAGAAAGCTTTAAAAGTTTATCGGGAACGAGGACGTGAAAAGCAGCTGGAACTGGAAGTTTACGAAAATCTCAATCATTATTATACCACCGGAATGCTGGCCCACACCATATCCTGGCTGGGAGAGAGGAGTCAAACATGAGCTTTCACAGCATCAGCGGGCGGGTCAGCTATATTAGCGGCGGCACGAGAACAGGCGTGATTGAGCTGGAATCCGGGGGAGTTCTTTTGCTCGACTGCGGCCTGGATAAACGCAATGCCGAACGTATCATGAGCGAACTTCGCCGGGAAGGACTTCATCCGCTGGCGGCCGCCATAACCCACGGCCATGCCGACCATTCCCGGGGTTGCAGTTTCCTCAAAGAAGAGACCGACCTGGAAATAATTGCTTCCAGAGAGGAGTCTGTTTTTATCGAGCATCCCCGGCTTGAGCCTCGTTATCTGTTTGCCGGAGCTCGTCCGCCGAAAGAGCTCAGAATTAAATCTCTGGAGACAATCGGCTGTCCTGTCGATCATAAGCTCGAGCTGAAAGAGGATGTCCTGGAAATTTTCGATGAACGGATTGAGGCAGTTCCTCTGATCGGGCATACTCCCGGCCAGCTGGGTTTTGCCTGCGGAGAAGTGTTTTTTAGCGGAGACAGCTTTTTCACTCCTAAAACTTTAAACAGGCATCCGCTACCCTTCTTTCTGGATGTCACCAGAGCGCTCGAAACTTTTGCTAAAATAGAAGACAGAACGGAAAGGTATTTCGTGCCCTCCCACGGTCAGATTGTAAAAGCTGAAGATATCTTACGGGTTCTGGAGGAGAACAGGCGGAGGATTGATGAAGTCAGCGATATATTGAGCAGGATTTTGCAAAAGCCGATGCTGACCTCAAAATTAGGAGGGAAGGTCTGCGAGGAACTGGGTATAGAGATAAATAATCTTCACGAAGCTGTGGTCAACCGCACGGCGCTGATGGCTTTTTTGAGCCATCTCAAAGAAAAAGGCAGGATAAAAGCAGAACCCTCCAGCGAAGGAATCGTCTGGAGGGCCGTCGATTAATTATCAGCTGGATCGATAGCGTCTAACCGCTCCGGCGATTAAGTTGGTCAGCAGGGCGGCCAGTATCATCTCCGGTATTCCCTGCATAACTCCCGTGGCCAGAGCTGCTTCGGTGGGCAGATAACCCCGAAGTGCGGTAAGACCTAAGACTCCGACTGTGTTAACCAGTGTACCGGCTGCTCCGGCTGCCAAAAATCCGGCGTTTTCGCTCCTGCTGCTGAGAGACCGGTAGATATAATAAGCTGTCACCCCGATGAAAAGACGGGGTAAGATGGCTATCGTGGGGTCGGCAAAAAAGGGTGTGGTGGCCCGGGAAAAGCTGAAAAGGCCAAAAATGAGGCCGATCAAAAGACCTACCAGCGGTCCTTCCAGAACTCCGCCGAGAATGGCCGGCACATGCATTATGGTGGCATGAGCGGCTGGGGTTGGCACAGGTATAAAGCCCAGGCCGGAAGCTCCCAGCACTATAGCTACAGCTCCCAGCATGCCCGCTACCACTATTTTGCGGGTGGAGAACTGCCAGGCTCCAGCCCTGCTTTCACTGTTGGTCTGCATAATATACCTCCTACATTACTAATTATATTATATAATCAATAAGCCGGCAAGGGGAATTTATGTTCCTTTCATTTATTCCTTATGCCAGACTATGCGTTTTTCGCGATCAGAGATTGCAACCTGCAGAGGAAATCTACGGCTGATCCACTTTATTGTTTTCCAGCTAAAAAAGGTCACATGGGTGCGATCAAGATGATAATGCCAGTCGGTGAATTTGTCGACACCGGGATGCAAAGAGGTCATGACAGCCAGATAACCGCCGTCTTTTAACAGCCCACACAATAGACTGATTTCATAGGCGGGATTGAAAAGATGTTCCCAGACCTCGGTGGAGGTAATGAGTCCGTATCGATGTTCTCGAAAATCTTCCTCCGGAAAAAAATAAGGGTCGTATATATCCACTTCTGACAGCTTTTCTGCGAGCAGAGAGGCCAGTACCGGTCCGGGGCCGCAGCCGAAATCCAGGGCCCGATCGATTCCGGGCAGAAAAGGCTGGAGGAAACTGTCGATGAACTCCTGCATCATATCTACATAACCCGAGCAATCAAAGGTGTTATTATGTTCGAGATAGCGCTCACGTTCCGCCTCCGGATCAGGTAGATATTTTTCAGCTAAAAAAATCAGATCACATTCCGGACAGTGGTAAAAATCACATCCGGATTTTTCTTTTATGCTGTTGTGGGCTGAGAGATTCTGGTTGTGGCAGAGTTTACAGCGCATTTTTCAATTTTTCACCTGCCCCGGGACCGTTTTTTAGGCTCTTTTTTTGGTTTCTTCTTGTTATTCAGTTGATAGATATCGTATAAGATCACTATCATGATAATAATGGCTG
>CAYTDP010000089.1:0-8009 GCA_964436625.1 uncultured Halanaerobiaceae bacterium
AACATACCTGTCAATCTTTTTATCCCTGGGTATCGGGTGACGGTATTTAAAAATTCTTTCGTCGCTGCCTACCAGAATAACCACCGGTTTGATGCCTTCGCTGAAAAGAGCAGAAGATATCTCTCCTGCCAGCTCGTTCTCGGTCATCCCGGATCTGACCGACTCCCTGCATACCTGAGTTAACTTTTGCGAGGTTATCCTGCCCAGTTCTTTTAACCTGGCTATTTCAGCGGGGTGGAGCTGATAACGCAGTTTTTTCACTTTCCGGGGTATAAAACTGGTTCCCGGCACAAATGTATCCGAACCTATCTCTTTTTCTGCTATTATCTCCTTCAGCTCATCGTTTTCCCGATACCATTTATGCGATCTCACCGAAAAATTATAATCCAGATCTTTCAACTCCTCTGCCAGCAGGCGCTCCTTTTCGATATTGCTGCAGTAAACTATTATTTTCTCGGGGAGCACCAGCAGGCCGGCAGCTCCTGTTTCATATCCCAGTTCAATGTGAGCATCTCTACCTCCGGTGAGCCAGCTGAAATTGGCATTTCGATTCAACAACAAACCATCAAAATGATTGGCGGAGAGAAAATCCCTTATTTTACGATGTTTGATTTTCAGTTCGTCTCCGCCGGGAGAGAACTCGAGCTTCTGCCCGCTCTTCATCTCTCTTCAGCCCCCTTTGCTCAAACAGCCCGCAAAAATCCCCTGATCACTTTCATACCTGCAGCAGATATCTGTTGATTATCTGTCTCAATTTCTCCTGCCTTCCTGATCTGATCTGAATGTCTGAAAAATCTCTGTCTTCGATGTGTTCCTGCAGATTGGAAAAGTTCAATTCCTCGTTTATTATTTTTTCTCCTATACCCTCTTGAAAGCTGGCATATCTCTCGTTTATAAAATCTTCTATTGCTCCATCCTGCAGCAGCTTAAAGGCTACCTCCAGGCCCCGGGCGAAAGTGTCCATTCCCAGTATATGCCCATAGAAAAGATCTTCATCCGTAAAGGAAGCTCGCCTTACTTTGGCGTCAAAATTAAGTCCTCCGGGCTCTATGCCATCATTTTTGAGAATTTCATACATGGCCAGAGCAGTAGAATAATAATTGCCGGGAAAATGATCAGTGTCCCAGCCCAGCAGCAGATCTCCCTGATTGGCATCGACGCTGCCGAGCATGTTATTAATCCTGGCCATTCTCAGCTCATGATGGAAAGTATGTCCGGCGAGGGTGGCGTGATTGGCTTCCACATTGAGCTTGAACTTATCATCAAGACCATATTTCCGCAAAAAAGCCATGCAGTTGCCCGCATCGAAATCATACTGGTGCTTGGTTGGTTCTTTTGGCTTGGGCTCGAGCAGAAGCTGGCCGTCAAAACCAATTTCCTTTTTATAATCATGGGCCATCTCAAAAAATCTGGCCAGATTGTCCTGTTCCAGGGCCAGATCTGTATTTAGCAGCGTCTCATAACCCTCTCGTCCCCCCCAGAAAACATAGTTTTCTCCGCCCAGCCTCTCAGTTATTTCCATGGCCTTTTTGACCTTGGCGGCGGCCAGGGCAAAGACGTCAGCCTGACAGGAGCTCGCGGCTCCGTGCATAAAAACGGGGTGGCTGAAAAGATTGGATGTTCCCCACAGCAGTTTTATCCCGGTCTCTTCCATTTTTTTATCTATAAAATCAACGATTCGATCCAGCCTTTCATTGGTATTCTTTAAATTATCCGCCGGCTCCACTAGATCCCAGTCGTGAAAGCAAAAATATTCGATCTGAAGTTTGGACATAAATTCAAAAGCAGCTTCGGCCCTTGCTTTAGCTCTATCGACCGGATCGCTGTAATCATTCCACTGCCGGTTAATAGTCGGGCTGCCGAAGGGATCGCTGCCGTCCTCTGTTAAGGTATGCCAGTAAGCCATGGAAAAACGAAGATGTTCCGACATTTTTTTGTTTCCTATTTTTTTTTGAGGGTGATAATGATTAAATGCCATAGCTTTATCCGTTTCAGGCCCTTCATACTCAACTTCATCGACAAAACTGAAATATTCTGTCACAATATTACCTCCCTGCAGATATGATTGTAAGCTATAAACCTCATATGATCCGATCGATCTCTTCCCGGGCGATTTTACACCATCTCTTTACATTTTCAGGATTGTTGCCGATGGTGTGATTGTCTTTCATAATAATCTCCACCTGACAATCCTTGATGATGGAAAGTGCTTCTCTCAAATCCTGGCGTATTTTATCCTCGTCTATCTCGGGCACGGCTAGATCTGTCGGCATCGGCTTCCATGAGTAAATATAGTCATCCTCGAGCCTGTCAGCCATCTCTTCTTTGTCCGCCCAGGGAGAAACAGATACCCGGCGCAGCCGCGGTATCCTTTTAATTATATCCCATCGCTGATCCAGAGGCTCACAACATCCATAGCAGTTGAGTCCAAATCTTTCCAGAATGGGCAGCTGGTACTGGAAGACAAACTCATGAAATTTTTCTGGCGAGACACAGCTGGTTTCCTGGCTTTCAGCAAATCCCCACATATCTATAGTTCTAACTTTTCCTTCATAATCTTTTTGAGGTAATTCTTCGGTATAACCAAACCCCCCCGAACCAACATAGGTACCGTCATTATTGAGACTGAGATATCCCTTTTCTTCGAGATAGTCCAGTTTAGCCAGGTGTCCATCCCGCAAAAAGGCCATGAGCCTGTGCAGATAATCTGGGTTTTCATATATATCGAGCATAAACTGCTCCATTCCTCTCAGATTGATCGCTGTCCAGGTCATTCCTAATGTCCACCAGAAAGAACCCTTCACCTGAACCTGCAGATAGTCCCCCAGAATATCATCGGCCAGCTCGTATATTCTTTCAGTCTCCTTTTCATCCACCTCTATTTCTGGGAACTTTAGCTTTTCAAAATCTTCTTCATAATCTTTTAAAGGAGGATCCCAGCTGTAAGAACCTCCCGCCTCTCCGCCGATCTTTTTTTCGCTCATTCCCCAGTCAGTTTCTCTGTGCACATAATTTAGTGCAAATGTCGGTTCAGTGACCCTGTCATCCCCCATCTCTTCCGCCCAGAAAATCTCCTTGCGCAGGCGCATCTCCCAGGAGCGGGCCAGCTCTCCTGAACATTCAAGGTCTTCTTCCGTTATTATTTCATTCCAGCCGTTTTCCGGATCACAGAATATCAGAGGTCTGTTTTTATTTAACTGGTTGTGTTCATACCAGAGTTTTCTCCGTTCTTTTTCAATTTCTCGTCCGGCGAGCTCATCAGACCTGTGGGCAAGCTCCTTAAGAATATTTCTATCCTCGGATTTGATGAAAACTTCTCTGCTGTCCTCGCTCTGCTGGCTCAGCGAATAAGCGCTCTGATCGCTCATTAAGCTCACCTCCAGTAAATGCGATATTTCTATCGAGAAATCTGCAGAAATCCTAAATCAAGATCTGCCTTTTCTGGCAATTTGAACATTTATAATAACCGCTATCACTATAACCAGGCCCAGAAGAGCTTCCTGCCAGTAAGCATCCGTTCCCATCAATACCAGTCCATTTCTCACCACACCCATTATGGAAGCGCCGAGAAATGCTCCCAGAATCGTGCCGGCCCCGCCGAAGAGATTGGTTCCGCCTATCACACTGGCGGCAATTACCATCAGTTCAAAACCTTCGCCCTGGGTAGGAGAAATAGAGCCCAGATAGCCGAGAGCAGTGAGGGCGGAAAAAGTGGCCGCTACAGCTGTAATTATAAAACCTTTCAGCTTGACTCTGTCAGTGTCGATTCCTGACAGCCGGGCCGCCTCTTTATTGCCTCCGGTGGCATAGACTTTATATCCAAACTTTGATCTCTGCAGTATCACATAACCTATGATAGCCACTATAACGAACCAAAATCCCTGCATCGGAATGGGGCCCACTCTGCCTCCAAATACTCTGTAAAACGAGGATTCTGGCAGGCCGGAAATCGGCCATCCCTCCGAAAGTACCAGAGCAAAACCCCGGAATAACATCATGGTACCCAGAGTGGTTATAAAAGAAGGAATGCCAAATTTTATAGTAATTAAACCGTTAATGAGGCCTATAACCACCGCTACACCAAGACAAAAAACGGCAGCCAGCCAGATGTTCATTCCCAGATCTCTTACCAGCAGTCCCGCTATTACCGCGTTCAGAGCATAAACCGAGCCCACCGAAAGATCAAATTCCTGAGAAGTTATCAAGATCGTCATACCAACGGCCATTATTCCTATAGTCGATGTCTGTCTCAATACATTAAAAGAGTTTCTTAAGGAAAGAAACCTCGGTGTCATTAGCGTAAAAAATCCGGAAAGCAAAAGCAGAGCTATAAATATCCCAAACTCGGGCTTTTTAACTATTCTCTTCCATTTAGGAACTTCTTTCTCCGCAGATTCAGCCGCGCCTTCACCTGCTTCATCGTTCATGGCCTTTTCCTCCTTCTTTTAGGTAAAGTGAGTATTTATCTGAAAGATACAGATGCACTCATAATTTTTTCTTCGGTCGCTTCAGAATGACTGAATTCCTCACTGAGCCTTCCCTCGCTGAAAACTAAAATTCTGTCGGCAATATTCATAACCTCAAGCATTTCTGAAGATATCATTATTATAGAGTAACCCATATCCGCCAGGTTTATAATAAGCTCTCTGATTTCAGTCTTAGTGCCTACATCTATCCCCCGGGTCGGTTCATCGAGAATCAAAACTTTGGGCTGAGCGGCCAGCCATCTTCCCAGCAGTACTTTCTGCTGATTGCCGCCGCTCAATTCTGAAACCATCTGGCTGGGGGAGTTCATTACGATATTTAAATTCTCTTCCTGTTTCCGGGTCAATTTTTCAAATCCACCTCTTTTAACAAGCCCCAGATCTGTCATATCTTCGATTCTCAAAATCGATATATTGCTTTTTATATCAAAATTAAAAAACAGACCCAGACTTCCTCTCTCTTCAGTCAAATAGCCAATCCCATTATTTATGGCATCGGCAGGAGAATCTATCTTCAGTTTCTCTCCTTCTAGATATACTTCTCCGCTATCCTTTTCATGATACCCAATTATTGTTTGGGCCAGTTCTGTTCTTCCTGCACCTCTCAATCCGGCAAAGCCCAGTATTTCGCCGCTTCTCAATTCAAAACTTATATCCTCAATTCCCAGATCTTCGTTGCTCAAATTTTCTACTCTTAAAACTACTTCATCAGATGCACTCTCTTTCTCCTCTCTTTCAATAAACTTAACATCTCTACCCACCATCATCCTTATTAATTTCTGCTCTGTAGCTTCTTCACGAGTGATTTTATCGACGAATTGACCATCTTTGAGAACACAAATTTCATCGGAAATCTTTAATACTTCTTCGAGCCTGTGGCTGATAAACAAAACTGCAATTCCCTCTTCTTTAAGATTTTCGATAACACTGTACAAAATATCGACTTCTCTGGGAGAAAGAGCGGAAGTAGGTTCGTCCATGAGAATAATTTTGGCGTTTTTGTTTATCGCCTTGGCAATCATTATAATCTGTTGTTCCCCGATGCTGCATTCTCTAACCGGACGGCCGGGGTCGATTTCAACATCCAGCCTATCAAAAAGTTCTTTGGTCTTATGCTGCATCTTCTTTCGGTCCGGAAATAGTTTCCCTCCCGGCAGATCCGGCCCCAGAAATATATTGCTTTTCACATCCATATTCTCACAGATCGGCAGTTCCTGGTGAACAACGCTTATACCCAGACTTTCAGCATGCCGGGGGTTTTTTATATCCATTTTCTGACCGTCAAAATAAAGGTCGCCTTCTGTGGGGTCGTGAATGCCGTGACAGATTTTGACCAGCGTGGATTTGCCGGCCCCGTTTTCTCCGACCAGCCCGGTGACTCTGGCTCTTTTAACACCGAATGAGACGTCATCCAGAGCTACTGTGCCCCCGAATCTTTTGGTTATATTTTCAAATTCCATCAAATTATCTGTCAACTGGTACACCTCCAGTTAAATAAAAGAAAGGGGGGGAGAAACCCCCCTGTACTTATTGTCAAAAGTCAACCTTATCTATAACCTTCTTCGGAAAGCTCCATAACTTCATCAACGTTATCAGAATCTATTATTCCCCCGCCGGTGTCGATATCAACGGGATGAATTCCATATTCATTGTAAAGATGCAGCGCGTGAACGGAGTAATACCCCTGCAGGTATGGATGCTGGTCAACTGTAAAGTGAGCATAACCTTCGCTGATTCCTTCCAGAGTATCGGGAGTCAGGTCAAAACCACCGGCATATACTTCACCTTCAAGATCAAGCTGATCAACGGTTAAAACACCGGCCTCAGTGGAAGTAGCGCTCACACCAAACCAGCCATCTGTCTCGGGATTTCCGTGATAATAATCCATAACTGTTTCGACTGCTGTGGAAAGATCTGTGGTGGTGTTAATCGTATCATACTCATAATCATATTGATCGAGTATATCGCTGGCACCATCTAGCCTTTCCTCGAGCGCAACATGTCCGGGAGCTTCTGTGGCCAGAGCTATTTTGCCTTCTTCGCCCACATAATTAATAATTTCTCTGGCCATATCCTGACCGGCTTCGTATTCGTCCTGACCTATAAAAGCCATTCTAGGATTATCAGGAGCATCTGCATTGAAACCGACAACCGGTATACCTTCATCTATGGCTTCCTGTACAACCGTATCATAGGCTTCGGGATCGGTTAAGGTGGTGGCTATGCCGTCTTCTTCTGCTACAATCAGGCTTTCAATTGTATTAGTCTGCTCTGAATGATTGATATCGGCCGGGCCGGTAAAGGTTACATCGACTCCCAGCTGCTCAGCTGCATCTTCAGCCCCCTGCTGTACCGGACGCCAGAAAGCGATAGAAGCCGAGTGAGCTACCAGAGTATAACTGTAGTCCTCTTCAGCCTGAACAGGCTGTGAATCCATCGCACTAAAGGTCAAAACAAAACTGACGGCTATAAGCAGCGTAATGATTGCACCTTTTTTCATTTTGCAGTCCCCCTCGGGTAAAATTTGTAGTTATGATTAATCAAAAACGAGACAATTGTTGATGATGAGCTGGCCTACACCATAAATTTCAGCCTTTTTCCCCAGCTGACTGAATTCTATAACAGTGTTGGCGAAAGCTATTTCCAGCGATCTTTTTTCAGCCCACTCTTTTATGGAGGGAAAGATTATTTTTTCCGCTTTTTTTATACCACCCCCAATCACTATATATTCCGGACTGAGTCCGTTAATTATATTGGCAATACCGGTACCGATGTTCCTGCCGGTTTCAACCAGCAGCTCGACTGCCTTTTCATCTCCGTCGAGAGCCAGACCATAAATTTCTTCTTTTTTTAATTTTTCACCTGTCCTTTTATGCCACTGTCTGCAGATATAATTTTCTGAAGCCAGAGTTTCCCAGCAGCCTTTATTGCCGCAATGACATTCAGGGCCATTATTCTCGATAACAACATGACCGTACTCGCCGGCATTATCGCCATTTCCCCTGTAAATTTGCTCGTTCATCACCAGACCACAGCCGATACCTTCATTTATAGATACATAAACAAGATCATCTACATCATCGTAATTGACAGCCTTTTCCCCGAAAGCTCCCATTTTGGCTTCGTTATCCAGATAGATCGGATTTTCAAACTCTTTATTTAAATCAGAGATTATGGGCCTGTCCTTCCACTTCAAATTGGGAGCGAAAGCTATAACCCCTTCTCTTCTTTTCACCTGACCGGGGACAGAAATTCCTATCCCCAGCAGCTTTTCTGAAGTTATTGAGTTATCGGACAAAATCTTTTTAAGCCTGCCCTTGATATAGTCGATATATTCATAATATAAAGAATATTGAAAATTCATAGCCTCAATCCTATCGATTATATTTAACTTTAAATCCAGCAGATAAATTCCTAATTCTGTTACCCCGATCTTTACAGCTGCAATGTAAAATTTTTCTGAATTAATAGTTAATTTTATGGGTTTTCTTCCTCCAGTAGAAATTCCTTTTTCCTTCTCCTCTA
>CAYTDP010000090.1:0-7278 GCA_964436625.1 uncultured Halanaerobiaceae bacterium
TTTCTGCTTTAAGTGATCTTATACGATATCTGTCAACTGATAACAAGAAGAACCCTAATTTAATCGATTTTTTTAGTTTTTTCCAGAGCATCAACCAGATTTTCTTTGCTCCAGTTTCTATATATTTTTGTTTGGCCGGTTCCGGCCGGCAGGGAAAAATTGACTCGGCCATGATAAATTTTCTTATCTTTGGACATAGCATCGATCAAAGAAGAAATATCTATTTCTTTTGGAATAGAAATCGGCAGAGAATAAGATTTTAAAAGATCGATTAGTTCATCACGATTTCTCCTGTTTATTAAGCCTTCCTTCTCAGCAAGAATCGATTCCGCCACCATCCCAACCGCAACAGCCTCTCCATGATTGAGCCCGGAAAATTCACCTGTAGCTTCCAGAGCATGGGCTACCGTGTGACCAAGATTGAGTTTTGCTCTTTCCCCTGTTTCCCTTTCATCGCGCTGGACAACTTTCTTTTTGATCAGGCAGGACCTGTAAATCATCTCTTTGAGAGGCTTTTCCTCTTTATTCTTGATGGCATTTTTATTCTCCGATAAAAATTCAAAAAAAGCGGAATCAAATCCATAACCGTGTTTTATTATCTCTGCCAGACCTCCTTTGAACTCCCGGGCTGGCAGTGTTTTCAAGGTTCCGACATCGATCATAACATACTCCGGTTGATAAAAAGCCCCTATAACATTTTTTGCCTCCGGGTGATTGACCGCTACTTTGCCGCCGATGCTGCTATCGACCTGAGCAAGAAGGCTGGTGGGAACCTGGACAAATTTAATTCCCCGCATATAAGTAGAAGCAACAAATCCGGCCAGATCTCCAACCACTCCACCTCCCAGACCTACTACCACCGAGCTTCTCTCAAATTTTTTATTGAGCATAAAATCATAAAATGCTGAAGCAATTTCAATAGATTTAGATTTTTCTCCCGGTTCCACTACTTTTATCTCTACAGAAAATCCACTATCAGCGAGGACATTCTCTACGTCACTTGAATAAATTTTGTTGACATTTTTATCAGTGGCTATTAGAATTTTTCTGGATTCAGGCAGAATTTCCTTTAATCTATTTCCTAATTCAGCAAGTCCACCGGAAGAGATATCGATAGGATAACTTCTATCGCCCAATTTCATCTGCAGATTTTTCAATTCCTTATCCTCCACATTTAAATATGTTGCAAATGTTTTTTATAGCTGTTGAAATTTCTTCTTATTTCACTGAGGCTGTCGCCTCCAAATTTTTGGCCAAAACTCTGTGCTAATTTGATTGCTGTAACAGCTTCTCCCACAATACTGGCAGCAGGTACAGCACAAATATCTGACCTTTCTTTAGCAGCACTGGCGTCTTCTTTTGTATGATAATCAACTGTTTTAAGTGGAGTTGCAAGAGTAGGAATTGGTTTCATTGCCGCTCTGATTTTAATATTTTCTCCAATTGTGATGCCGCCTTCAAACCCTCCAGAATTATTGCTCCGTCGATAAAACCCGCGAGAATCCTCAAAATCTATCTCGTCATGAACTTCGGAACCGGGACAACCTGCCGCCTCAAAACCCAGACCAAATTCCACTCCTTTTATGGCCTGTATGCTCATGAAAGCCCGGGCTAATTTTGCATCCAGCTTACTGTCCCAGTGTATGTGACTTCCCAGTCCAGCAGGGATCCCGGCTGCTACAACCTCAAAAACACCCCCGGCAGAATCTCCTTTTTCGCGCCAATCATCTATAAGCTGCTTCATCTCTTTTTCGCTATCTTCATCCGCACATCTGAATTCTGATTTATCGACTGAACTAAAAAATTCCTCAACATTTCCACCAGAAAAACCGGGAGCTTTGACCTCTCCAATTTGAATCACGTGACTAAAAATTTTTATATCAAATTCAGACAAAAACTGTCGACAAACTGCAGCCACAGCTGTCCTGGCGGCAGTTTCTCGAGCACTGGCTCTTTCGAGCACATTTCTCATATCATCAAAATTATATTTTAAAGCACCGGGAAGATCGGCATGTCCAGGCCTTGGTTTTTCGACTCTATCTTCTTTTTGAAAATCATCAGGCTTCTTCTCTATTTTCATAGTATCCTGCCAGTTCTCCCAGTCTTTATTTTCTATGGTCATCGTTAAAGGACTGCCCAGAGTTTTACCAAAACGCACACCGGAGGTTATCTCAACACTGTCAGATTCAATACTCATCCTTCCTCCGCGTCCATAACCCCCCTGGCGCCTTCTGAGCTGATAATTAATTTCATCAACATCCAGCTCCAGTCCTGCAGGCGGATCTTTAATAATAGCAGTTAAAGCTGGTCCGTGAGATTCCCCGGCTGTAATGTAATCAAACATTTAAATCTATTCTCCTTTCATCTCTTCATATCTTTTTCTAACCTCAATACCTTCTTCAAAAAATCTCTTAACTTCTTCTCTATTTTCAGATTGGATGGCATCAAACAGAGTTTCTATTTGTTGCAAGTAGCCTTCCATAGCCTCGAGGATTTTGTCTTTATTGGCCAGAGTTATGTCTGTCCACATGTTGGAATTGCTGGCTGCCAGCCTGGTGGTGTCAGAAAAACCACTGCTGGCCAGCTCGAGAAGTTCAGTTAAATTTTCTTTATCACCAATAAATCCAGCCAGTCCAGAGGAAGCGATTTGAGGGAGATGGCTGACCAGAGCCAAAAATTTGTCGTGTTTTTTACAATCCATTATCTTTCCCCGGGCATTCAGGCCTTCAATTAATTTCAAAAGCTTTTCTAACTTATCTGATCTACGCTCTTTTTCACGAGGAGTCAGTACAAAATCACTCCCCGTAAAAAGCTCGGGGTCGAGATTTTTAATCCCCGATTTTTCAGATCCAGCAAGCGGATGACCGCCAATAAACCTGGAATGATCGGTAAAAATTTCCGCTGCTTTTTCCATAACTAAACCTTTGCAGCTGCCAGTATCGATTATAGTAGTCTTTGGACCGATTTTTTCTGAAATATCCTCCATAACAACCGGTATATCTAAGACCGGCACTGATATAACAACAAGCTCGGCTGATCCAATACCAGTATAACAGGAATCAGGCAGAAGATGGGCTGAATCAAAATAATGCCCATCTTCTGCCATTTCCACCGTCTCCCTATCAATATCGTAGCCGCGAACTTCGGCGGCCAGATTGTTTTTGCTTACAGCTGCTCCTAAAGAAGCTCCAATCAATCCCAGTCCTATCACAGCAATACTGCTATAAATCTGCCCGGAACAACACTTTGTATTTAGCGGCTTTTTTTTATCTTTTTTCATATAAGTCGCTCCCGAAATTACAACATTGAATCATCATACTTAAACTGCTGGAGATACTGAATCATCAATATCGCTGAGCGCATGATTCAATTTTTCCAGTTCATTCATCAGCTTCTCGAACTTTTCAGGTTTTAACGACTGTGGCCCATCGGAAAGGGCATTTTTTGGTTCAGGATGAACCTCAATCAAAAGTCCGTCAGCTCCACCAGCAACAGCTGCCCTGGACATAGGTGCTACCAGTTCCCAGCGACCTGTTCCGTGGCTGGGATCAGCTATTACCGGCAGATGACTTTTTTCTCTGACCAGAGGTATAGCACTCAAATCCATAGTGTAGCGGGTATCATCACAGAAAGTTTTTATACCTCGTTCACATAGCATGACATCCTGATTGCCCTCACTCATAATATACTCTGCAGCGAGCAGCCAATCTTTGACAGTCGAGGCCATACCTCTTTTGAGCATTACGGGTTTATCCAGCCTGCCGATTTCCTTTAAAAGAGCATAATTCTTCATATTTCTTGAACCTATCTGAATTATATCAGTATGAGATGTCACCATATCTATATGGTCTGTATCCATCAATTCGGTAATAATCTTTAAGCCTGTTTCCTCCCGGGCCAGAGATAGAAGTTCAAGGCCTCTTTCGCCCAGACCCTGAAAAGAATAAGGCGAAGTTCTGGGTTTAAAAGCGCCGCCCCTGAGCACTTCAGCACCGGCTTTTTTGACAACTCTGGCGGTTTCCAGGATCTGCTCCTCGCTCTCAACCGAACAGGGACCGGCCATAACAACCGGTTTTTTACCTCCAATTTTTACACCATCAACATCTATAACCGTCTTCTCCGGGACAAACTTCCAGCCGGTTAATTTATAGGGCTCCATAACGGGTATTACCTTATCGACCTGATTATATGAGTTTATTCTCTCCTGCAGCTGCTCTTTGCCCGCACTATCTCCTATCAAACCGACAATCTGTTTATCTATTCCCTGAGAAAGATGAGCTTCAAACCCCTCTTCATCTATCAAATCCAGAATCTCCTGCAGTTCCTTTTCACTACAATCAGCATCCATAACTACAATCATCTTTATTCTGCCTCCTGTAAAAATTTATTTTTGATAATTTTTGGGAATTCTGGAAAGGAAGTGTTTATTATTTCACTCTCCAGAATTTCCACCGTGCCATCAGCGATTAAGCCAGCTACAGCGGAAGCCATAGCAATTCTATGATCGTGAAAAGATTCGAGTGCAATTTCTCCCTTTAAATCTACCGGTCCTTCAATAATCAATCCGTCTTCTTTTTCTTCTATATCTGCTCCCATCTTATTCAAGTTTTCAGTTATGGCAGATAATCTATCGGTTTCTTTTACTCGCAGTTCTTCGGCGTCATTTATAACAGTTCTGCCTTCTGCCTGGGTGGCCAGAACAGCAAGTATGGGGATCTCATCTATCATTCTGGGAATTATTTCACCTTCCACAGTTACAGATCTCAAATCGGAAGTTTCAACCTTGAGATCTGCCGCTGGCTCTCCTCCCATCTCTCTTTTATTTTTGATCACCAGCTCAGCTCCCATATCATCAAGAACTTCCAGAAAACCGCTCCTGGTAGAATTTATGCCCACATTTTTAACCTGAATTGAGCTGTTGGGCACCAGCAATCCAGCTGCCAGAAGGAAAGAAGCCGAAGAAATATCACCAGGAATTTTAATATCGAATGATTCAATTAGTGGGTTATCATCTTTTAAAGCAATCGTACCATCGCTTTTTTCAATTTCTACTCCGGCTGAAGCAAGCATCCTTTCCGTATGATCACGAGATGGGGCAGGCTCTTCGATTACAGTATTCCCCTCAGCATAAAGCCCTGCGAGAAGCAGACATGATTTAACCTGAGCGCTGGCTATTTTCTGAGCAAAATGAATTGAGTTTAATTCTCCCCCCTGAATACTCAGGGGGGCATATCCCCCGGCTCGTGACCAAATCTTTACTCCCATCATGGAAAGAGGCTCTATAATTCTATTCATAGGGCGGCTCCTCAGAGATTGATCACCGGTAAGGATGGAATAAAAATCCTGGCCGGAAAGCAGACCGGAGATCAATCTCATGCCGGTCCCAGAATTGCCGCAGTCGAGTACATTCTCCGGCTCTTCCAGGCTGTCGAGTCCTTTTCCATAAACTGTATATTCTCCGGGAGCATGTTTGTTTATGCTTACTCCCAGTGCTCTCATGATATTGAGCGTTTTCAAGCAGTCATCTGCTTCTAAAAGCCCTCTGATGCTGCTCTCACCCTCAGCTATTGAACTCAAAATCAAACTCCTGTGAGAGATCGACTTATCTCCTGGCACTTCCAGCTGCTCTTCAGCAGATTTTGAAGACCCTATAGTGAGATTCATATAATCCTCCTCAAATTTATTCGGATTCAAGCTCTCCGTACTCTGTAACTATTTTTGCTTTTCCCTGAATTTTGATAGCTGAAGTATGTTCGGTAAACTGAGCTATCATCACTTCTCCGCTGTCCAGTTTTTCAGTATGATGAAATTTGGTTTTTTCCCCTCTTGTTAAACCTATTAAAGTAACCCCGTCTTCAAGAGCTTTAACCATAATATATTCCCCTGCTATTACGTCCATATTTTTCCCCTTCCTTTGTATTTGGTCATTTAGTTAGTTAAAGATATGATAACTTATTTTTCTTTTGAGGTCAAGGTACAGAAAACTAATTTTAGAATATACTAAACAGGACTTTCATTTTTTCTCAGCAATATGTATAATAAAAGTGGATGAACTTTTTAATTTTCCAGAATGCAAAAAATGTCTAAAATGTCTTCAGATGCAAAAGTCAAGTAAAAATAACCTCAAGGAGGAAAAAGAATGTTTGGATTGGGAGCCCCGGAACTCGCAATTGTGCTCGTCATTGTGCTTGTCATTTTTGGCCCCAGCAGACTGCCAGAAATCGGCAGAGCAATAGGCTCAGGAATAAGAGAGTTAAAAGATGCCAGCAAGGAAGTAGAAGAGGCCACCAAATTTGAAGAAGAGGAAGAAGACTCCGAAGACAAGCTGGAGTAAGTCCGGTGGTCCTTTTTCAATTATCTACCTGGAACTTACAATAATCATTTATGGATAGAGATGATCTCAGGAGGAGTATATTCGGATGGCTGATACACAGACAGAAAAGAATTTAGAAATGACTCTGGTTGAACACCTGACAGAATTACGCAGCAGATTAATCAAAGCTCTGCTGGCAATTTTGATTTTTTCAGTAATCTCCTATGTGTTCTCAGATGAAATTATAGATTATCTTTCACGACCGGTCGGCGAACTGGTTTTTCTCAGTCCTGCTGAAGCATTTATCACTCATATTAAAGTATCTTTACTGGCAGGAGTGCTTTTAGCTCTGCCTGTTGTTATCTATCAGTTCTGGAGATTTCTTCTGCCGGCTTTAAAGAAAAATGAAAAAAAGTTTTTTTTAATTTTAATGCCTTCTTCTCTCCTTCTGTTTTATGCGGGAGTTCTATTTTGCTTTTTTGTCGTGCTTCCTCTCGGGCTCAATTTTCTCCTGGATTTTGGGGGAGCTGAACTGGAAGCAATGATTTCACTTGATTTTTATATATCCTTTCTGATGACATTGCTTCTGCCTTTCGGTCTGATATTTCAACTGCCTTTGATTCTCAACTTAATGATAAAACTGAGTATTGTTTCAGTCGATACGATGACCTCGATGAGGAAATATGTCATCGTACTGATTTTTCTCACCGGAGCTTTGCTAACACCTCCGGATATAATAACTCAGAGTTTGCTGGCCGGCCCATTAATAGTTCTATTCGAAGGAAGCCTGTTAATTGCTCGAATAATAAATTAATATCTGCAAATTAAAACCCCAAAAAGCTCTAAATCTCATTCCCCCTTCATGTTGAATGGAAGGGGGATTCTTAATGGTTCACAAAAATATTTCAGTTCTTCTCCACATCAGTTGTTGGATTTTGTTTAAGAACACTTGCATTTAGGACATT
>CAYTDP010000091.1:0-7275 GCA_964436625.1 uncultured Halanaerobiaceae bacterium
TTAAATAAGTTTTTTTGAGACCCCTATTTACCAACTGAAGACAAGAAGATCCTAATTTTTTAAAGTGACTTTTTATTTCCGTTCCTTCTCCGAAACAGTTGGCTAAATTTTCTTATATACTGTATACTCAGGGTTACTTATAATCTTAATTGCTGGTCCTTAAAAAGTATCGGAAGTTTTAAAGAAAATCAGGGATAGAGATAGTTTTACAATCTAAACCAGAAATATGATATAGTAAAAGCGTACAGTATTATAAAAAATGAGGTGGTCTTATGAAGATTGATAATTATTCTTTCGGTGTCAGCAGCTCACAAAATTGAGCTTTAGTTTCATATAAGTAACAAAAATACCATTATTCTATTCATCACCGAAGTAAATTTTAATCTAAGCAGTCAGATATTTTAATATTTTATAAAAATCATCAGCTTCGATTTATCATCGGTTAACAGCCGGCGGAAAAGCGGAGGGGAAGCGGATTAAAAGCGGAGAGGTTCTCTTTTCCCTCCGCTTCTTCCCCGCTTCCTCTCCGGTATAGGCTAGCAGATGCTAGCAAGAAGAAAATTTATAATATGCAGGTCCCTCTCCGAAAAAATATAAGTTATAACAATAGAGGGGATGATTATGAGCGAAAGTGAATTTGAACGTGTAAAGAAAATAGTAGAAAAGGCCGTGGAGTTAAAACGTCAGGGGGACCTGGATGAGGCCCGCCGCCGGCTGGAGCAGGGGCTGGATAAGTTTCCGAAAAATAACTTTCTGCGGGCCAGTCTTGCCGATCTGCTTTATCGTCAGCGTCAGTTCAATCGGGCGGAAGAACTGGCCCGGGAAATTCTTGCTGAAAAACCTGATAGTGGGCGGGCACTTTTGGTGCTGGGCAACATAGCATACAGCAAGCGTGATTTTGACCGGGCCTGTGAACATTTTCGATCTGCTCACCGGCACCGCAATAATGTCTATTCCGTCCAGCGGTTGATCCGCACGCTGATGAAGCAGGAAAAGTTTGAAAAAGCGCGTGAGCTGCTGGAAGAATGGCTGCAAAAAGAGCCGGATCATGAATATCTGCAGAAATTGGCTGCCTCGCTCTACGAAAAGATGGGGGATGAAAGTACAGCAGAAGAATTTTATCAGCAGTATCTGGATGAAAGTCCGGAAGATCAGTTTGCCTTTAAAGAAAAGATAAAGCTGAAGCTTAAAGATGAAAAGCCGGCCAGGGCTGTAGAAGAACTTGAGAATTTGCTCCGGCTGGAGAAACATCGTCAAAATCCCCATCTTCAGACTCTTCTGGCTGAATATCGCGAAGAGATGGAGGATTTGAGCGGTGCTGCTAAAGCTTACCGCCGCTCACTTGAATTCGATCCTGATAATCATTATTCGCGCCAGCGGCTGGGACAGTGTCTTTACAAAGACGGCCAGTATAAAGAAGCTTTGCCTCACTTAAAAGAGGCTTTCCGCCAGGACCCGGGCGATTATTACACCCGTTCTATGCTGATGAAAATCTTTCAGAAATTAGAGCTTTATGAAGAAGGCGGCGATTTCTTTCAGGAGATTATCAGGGATAACCCAGGTTTTGAAAATCTTTACGGCATGATCAAAAAGCTCAACAATGCCAGGGAAGGTGATGAGAATGAATGATGAGGCGATTTCCGGAACGAAAATTGAAGAGCTGGTTCGGGTGCCTGAGGTGAGAACTGTTGTTCAGCTCTCGGACCGGGATGATCCCGAGCTGAGGCAGTTTTTAACTGATAGCTTCCTGCTCACCTGCGAAGTGGAGAGGATCCTGACCGCTTTTTTTGGAGATGTAAGCAGCGGTGAGGGAGGGGGTTACTTCATCGAGGGCAATTTCGGATCGGGGAAATCGCATCTTTTGAGCGTTATAAGCCTGCTTCTGGATTTTAAAGAAGCCTGGGATCCGATACTCGATCAGGCCGGCAAAAACAGCCAGTTGGCCGAGGTGTCTGCCGGGGTTCAAACTGGAGACTATCTGGTGATAAATATATCGCTGGTCGAACACAGCAATAAGGAATATCTCGAGGATATAGTCATGTCTGAGCTGGCCGCATTCTGCCGCAAAAGCGAAGAGGTATCCGGGGAGGATTTCACCTTTTCCGGCGAGGCCGAGTTTATCGAGCGCATGAGCGAGATGGTTCCAAAAGAAAATCCGCAGCAGCTGCAGAGCTTTTTGAGAGAACAGAACATGACAGAAGAAGAGCTTTTTCAGCCCGGCAGATTGTTTCTGGTGGAAAAACTGCTGGACAGGCTTAACCTTCCTTATCGCTTTAACTTTGACCGCCGCGATATATTCCAGCAGGTAGAGCAGCTTTTAAAGGAGACTTCTTTGCAGGGAGCTGTCATTCTTATCGATGAACTTTCCGAATTTCTGCGCTCCAAACCCGATGGCCGCCGCTTTAATGAGGATATTCGTTTTCTGCAGTTTTTAGGTGAGTTCACAGCCGAGCTCCCCTGCTGGGTGGCTGCCACTCTGCAGGAGGAGATCGAAAAGACGGGAGAGACCACTCCTGAGGCTTTCAATAAAATAAAGGATCGCTTTCCCTCGCGCTGGCGGCTTACAGGTGCTCATATAAAGAAAATAATTGGTTCGCGGCTGCTTGAGCTCAGGGAAGGAGCCCGGGATCAGATCGAGAAAATTTATGATTATTACAGCAGCGCGTTTTCGGGACTGCCTGTCGACCGGGAGCAGTTTATCTCGCTTTATCCAGTTCATCCGGCCACCATAGAGCTTCTGGACAATCTCAAACCGCTTTTTTCTCAACACCGCGGAATTATCGACTTCATACATTATCAGCTCCGCGGAGATAGATCCCGGGGAATTTCCGGGCGGATGGACAGTCCGGCCGATGAATTATTGACTCCCGAAAATATTTTCGATCATTTTCTGCCCCGGATAAGAGAGATGATGGAAACCTCTCCTTATTATGAGAAGGTTTACCGTTATTACGAACAGGAGATCGATTCGCTTTTGAGCGACGATGAGGCAGAAATCGGCCTCAGAATTATCAAGCTTTTGATACTTTTCCGCATCTCACCGGTGGAGAGAGAATATACCACGGCTGAGATAGCTGATATGCTTTTAGAGCGGGTGACAGATCTGGATCCGCAGGTGAATTATCAGTATGTGGAGGATATTCTCGAGCGGCTTTACAGTCAGGGGGCTTATCTTAACCGCTGCCCGGCTGGAGAGGAGAAGGCGGAGACAAAGAGCGATGAATCCGGCTGGGTATATTATATCGATCTGGAAGCCGATGTGAATCTCATAATCGAGCGCCGCCGCGAATATATAAGGAGCAATCTTTTCGAAAATGACAGCAGAATTTTCACCCGCCCGGCCCGTGAGCTGAAGGATAAGGTCCTGCCGCTGGCCCGGCTGACAGAGAATCCCCGCAGCCGGCGGACGGTCAACTGGCAGAATACCGAGCGCTCGGGTTTTGTCTATTTTCTGCCGTTCACCGAGATCGGCATGGAGGACATAGTCGAGTCAGCCCGGCGCCTGACCGAAAAAGAAGAGGATTTCATGTTAATTATCGGTTATGCCAATAATATTGAGGAACAGCGCCGGCATCTGCAGGAGGTGCTGCTGCCCGAGCTCGAGCCTGAACAGGCCAAAAGTTTTATGTTCTGGCTGCCGGTTGAGCTGACAGAAGAAAAATTTCTGCGAGAAGTTCTGTCGCGGCAGCTGCTGCTCGATGAATACCGCGAGGACAATTCGCCTACCGGAAACGAAGTCAGAGAAAAACTCAAAGATCAGCTGGAAGACAGCTGGCCGGATGTGCGCCGCATTTTTCGGCGTTCCTATTACGAAGGCCGAATAATCGACGGCAGGCAGGAGGAGGTTTTCGAGCTCGAGCCCGGTTCTTTCATGGCCTGGGAACGGCTTATACAGCAGGTTACTGCCAGATTGCTGGAAAGGCGCTTCCCCGAACACAGCAGCATAGCCCCATTCCGCCGCGGCCTGCGTACTGAGGAATTCGATCGGCTGATCGATGATTTTCTCAGGCCGGGGGAGATCGACAGCTTAAAGGAGCTCGATGGCCGGGTGCTAAACGTAATAGACACCCATCTCAAGCCGATGGGACTGATCAGCCGGCGCAGAGATGCTGTCAGCCTCGATATAAATCCGGACAAAAACCCTCTGCTGCAGGAATTTTTTGCCTGCCTGCAGGGCGAAAGAACATCGATCGATGAAATTTACTGGCAGCTGCGCAAGGGAGATTACGGGCTCGGCCGCAATCAGTTTCAGCTTCTGGTCTACTGTCTGCTTTTTGCCGGTTATATCACCGCTTTTTCCGAGCGGCGCAAGATCAGCTTGAACAATCTCAATGCCCGCAATTTCAATCGTATCAACGAGCTGGGATACGGTGAGATAATTTCCGAGGAATTTCAGGAAGTCCTGCGCGAGTGCCCGCTGGTGCCGCCTCGATATAAGCAGCAGCCTTTTTCTCTGCCGCTGCAGCATGATATCTGGGATGAAATAATCCAGGCCAGGGAGGAGCTGACAGAAAAGCTGGAGCGGGTCAAGGTCGGTCTTGAAGGTCTCACCGAAGAAGAGGCGGAAATATTCCAGCGCCGGCAGATCAAATCCCGGCTGGAGGGGCTTGAAAACCTGGTGGATGAGATAAAAGTCAGCTATTCTTCCGAGGAGGGACTGGAGCGCTTCGCCTCGCACTACCGCAGCCTGCCGGGAGTGGACAGCCGGCTTGACCGTCTGGATAGCCTTGAAGAGTTTTTCGATGAGAGGCTTGCAGATTACCGGCGTATGCGCAGTTATATCACCAATTCCGCTCTGGAGCTGCCCGAGGAGTATCAGGAACTGCGCGAGCAAAAAGAAAGCCTGCTGGAATTTATGGAATCTGACGAGCTGCTCTATGATGAAGATTATTTCACCGAAATCGAGGATGAATTCGCGGACTTTCAGAAAAGTTATATAGAAGTTTACCGCCGGGAACATAATCGCCAGCTGGCGGCAGATCGCTTTGTACCTTACGATAAGATAAAGGAAAGCCGTGGCTATAATGTTCTGGATCAGCTGGCTGGAATAGAGATTATCTCAGTCCAGGATGACCTGGTTCGGGTGAAAAGGGAGCTGGCTGAAACTCTTCGCCGCCGCTGCCGGGATTTCAGTCTCCCGGAGCTGCGCGAGCGACCCGTCTGTTCCTGCGGATTTACCCTGGGAGATGAGATCGAGCTGCCCTCGCTCAAACGTCTGCAGGAGATGATCGAAGCCGGCATAGTTCAGTATCTGGAAAGCCTGAAAAGTCCGGAGCACAGCGAGAAGCTGGAAGAGTACATAGAAAATATGGAAGCGGCCGGCGAGAAGCGATTTGCTCGTCCTTTAAAACGGCTGCTGCAGCTGAGCCACAAAATTGAGAGCGAAAGCGGTGAACTGATGGAGGAATTGGAGGAAATTTTGAACCGGCGGGTGATCAAGCGCGTAAACAGAGCATTATCCGAGGACATATCAGTGATCGAACGAGATCTCAATGAGCTTTATGAACACCTGGTCGACCGCAGTTTTAAACCGGAGCAGATCCGCAATATTCTGGAAGAGTGGCTGACTGGCGGCGGCGAGCTGGAAAAGAACACCTATATTAAGGTCCGGGCTGCAGAAGAAGATGTTCAGGCCGGACGATTTCGCCCTGGAGCCGGAGATTCTGAAGAGTTGATCGACGGCGGGTCAGAGGCAGAAGCCAGGCTCGAGCGTTTTCTCAGGGATTATTTTCCCGAGCTTATGGAGATAAATGACCGGCTCGGACCTGAAGGGTTTGCTCTGCTGCTGGCATTGGTTGAATGGCAGTCCGCCCACGGGTTGAGCTGGGAAGACGTTCGGGACCTGCTGGAAGAATTCCTCCCGCAGGAGAGTGAAATTCCCTCTCAAAATCTGGCTGTGAATAAAACTTTGCAGGAGAGCCTTTCCGAACTGGCTGACAGGGTGCTGACCGGAACTAAAGAAGAGCTGGAAGATTCTGAGGAAGAGCCCGGCATAAGTTCGGATGATGAGTTTTTCCAGAAGCTGATCCTTTCCTGTGTGCAGAAATTGACCCGAAATAAGAACCTGGCCGAATTTTTGCTGAAAAAAATACCGGCCGGAAAAAGCCAGGAATGGCTGCAATCGCTTCTGATCGAGCGGATTTCGCCGGTTTTGAGAAGACAGATGGCCCTGAGATTAATCCAGAAGCTGGCCAGCAGCGGTTCCGATCAGGAGCTGAAAAAATGCCGACAGCAGCTGCAGGAATGGAAGCAGGATGAAGAGCAAAAGCCTTCTTTTTACGCGTCAGCAGAGGAGCGCGAGCTTGTGGAACATTTTCTGGAGGTCGAACTGGCCCTGGAAGAAGGAAGTTCTTCCCGGCCGGAAACGCCGGCGGATTGGATCGATCTCTATGAAAATCATCTATCCCGTCTGGAATTGGACCTGGAACGATTAGCCTCTCAGGCCGCCAGGCTCGAATTGACCGAAAGTCTGCCCCTGAACCGCAGGCGCGAGGAAGTACACAGCCTGCTGCGCCGGCGCCAGAAGGAGTTTGCCGATTTCTATCAGTCTCCCCGGCTGCAGCACTGTCTTGCGAATCCAGAAGATAATCGTGAGGATGAAGGTTCTTCGGCGACCGATTCGGAAGAGGATATACTCGATATACGCCGGCTCATCAACCGGCATTTCCCCCGTCTTCTGCAGAGGATGAGGCTTAAAGGCAGCCTTTGCCTGCTGCTGGATGGGCTGCGTCATGATATCTGGAGCGAGCTCCGGCGAACTATTAAAAAGGAGTTTTCCAGCCGGCAGCTGGCCGAAGGATCGCATTTCGCTCTCGAGCCAGCCAGCACAGAAAGACAGCTTAAAGCTCTGCGACAATCCTCCTTTGGCGGAAAAATCATTGAGGCAGAGGATTTCGATCCTGGCAGCCTGGCTGATCCGGACGCTCAGGATCCGGAAAAGCCGCAGATAATCAGGTTTTCTTTTATTGATGATAAGGTTCATTCTTCCCGTCAGAATTATCTCGATTTTCTGGACGAGCTTATTTTTCAAACTCAAAATCGCCTCCTGCCATTTCTGAATGATCTGCCGGAGCGTCAACCGGTGCTTTTTTTCGCCGATCACGGTTTCAGCATCAATCACCACTTCGATAAAAGCAATAAATACGAAGAACCACGCTATCTGCACGGCAGCAGCACCCTATTTGAGGCGATCGTTCCCTGGAGCCTGATATACTTCTATTAAAGGTTCTTCTTGTTATCAGTTGACAGATATCGTATAAGATCACTTAAAGCAGA
>CAYTDP010000092.1:0-7038 GCA_964436625.1 uncultured Halanaerobiaceae bacterium
AAACAAAATCCAACTACTGATGTGGAGAAGAACCTATAATAAAAGCACATTTTGCGGCAGGTAATATTCTCCGTTTAAAGAATTGATATATAACAGGAAGGGGTGAAAGCGATGGCGGATTCTATCGAAGTTAAAATTCTGGCCGATGACCTGGTTCATGAATCTGATCTTTTGGCCGAACATGGATTATGCTTCTGGATTTCTAAAGAGAACAGGCAGGTTCTTTTCGACACCGGCCAGGGACTCGTGCTCGAGCACAACGCCGAAAAACTGGATATAAATCTGAGCAGACTGTCAGCGGCGGTGGTCAGTCACGGTCATAATGATCACGGGGGTGGAATAGAGGAGCTGCTGGAACATCAGCAGGGTCTTTCGCTTTACGGACACCCGGAAATTTTTTCAGATAAGTATGTAAAAGAAGATAAAGGGAACTTGAGAAATGCAGGTATCGATTTTTCCCGGGAGCAAGTAAACTTCAAACCGATAGAGGACCATCAGGAAATCTGCGGAGGACTTCAGCTCACCGGTCCAATTCCCCGCAAAAACGATTGGGAGACGACTCCCGATAATTACCTCAAACTCATCGAAAAGGAGGAGGAAGAAGAGCTGGTAAAAGATGATTTCATCGATGATCAGGCTCTCTTCTTCCCGACCAGCAGCGGTACAGTTGTTCTGCTCGGATGTGCTCATGCAGGAGCTGTCAACACTTTAGAACATATCAGATCAATTTCATCACAGTCCTCGCTGCGGGCTGTTTTAGGAGGCATGCATCTTTACAGCGCTGATGATCATATTATCAAAAAAACTATCGAATACCTCGATGGTCTGGACCTGGATTTGATAGTTCCCATGCACTGCACCGGATTTTCAGCCCAGGCGGATATGATGCGCAGTCTGAATACTCGGGTGAAAATAGGGAAAGTCGGTGAGAGGTATACCTTTTAGGGGGACGTATTTTAAATTATCACTCACAGAAGTTATAACCTAAAAGGAGGCTTAAAATGCAGTCAAATGATCAAAAAACTCCCATGACTTCGACCTATTCCATAGTTGGTTATGAGCCGGAAACGGAAAAGCTGGGCGTAGCTGCTCAATCAAAGTTTCTGGCCATAGGCTCTATCTTACCCTACATAAAATGGAATGTAGGAGCGGTAGCCACTCAGGCACAGATAAACCCCACCTACGGCCCAAGCACTCTGCAGCTGCTCGAGCGGGGCAACGATCCCGAGGAGATTTTAGAGACTCTCACAGCCCTCGATTCAGGTTCAGTTTTGCGACAGGTCGGCATAGTTGACGCAAAAGGGCGTTCAGCCACATATACAGGTGAGCAATGTATCGAATGGGCAGGAGGTAAATGCGGGGAGAATTATGCAGCTCAGGGTAATCTCCTGGTTAATGGAGAGACCATTGAAGAGATGGTAAAAACCTTTAAAACAGAGGAGGGGAGTCTGGCAGACCGTCTGTTATCTTCTTTATTCGCCGCTGAAGAAGCCGGAGGTGATAGAAGAGGTAAGCAGTCAGCTTCGCTTCTGGTCTATAAAGAAGGTGGCGGTTATGGCGGTTTTACAAACAAATATATAGATCTTCGGGTGGATGACAGCGAAAAACCTATCGAAGACCTGGCTGACCTTCTCGAGCTTTTCAAGCTTTATTATGTTGAAAGCGATGTAGAGCACACCCCACTGGAGGGAGATACCCTCTGTGAAGTACAGATTCTGCTCTCCGATCTGGGCTATTATAAAGGTGAACCCAGCTGTGTATTTGACGAGAAGTTCAGTCAGGCCCTGATAGATTTTTATCATCAGGAAGATTTTGAGCAGAGATATCCCGGCGAAAATACCATTCCTCAGGATATCCTCAAATATCTGCGTGAACGGGTCCGTATAAATAATATTATTTTTTGAAACCAGGAATATCCAGATTGTTGCTGGCTTCAGCCATAAGTTCCACGGCTCTGTTGACATCTTCCAGATCGAACTGCTTTAAATCTTTCCCGTTTTCTATGGCCAGATAAATTTCATCGAAGGTTCGATAATCCAGCCCAACCTCTTCAGCATCATTAACACGTTCATCACCGGACTGCAGGCCGCCGGTGGGCGGTCTGTCAATGATCTCCCGGGGTACTTCCAGTCTTTCGGCCAGCTCCCAGACTTCAGTCTTCATGAGATGCTTTAAGGGAGATAGGTCAGCGGCCGCATCACCATAGCGGGTAAAATAGCCAGTAAGCAGTTCGCTTTTATTGCTGGTGCCCAGCACCGCATAATTTTTGCATTCGCCGATATAATAAAGGGTGATCATTCTAAGCCTGGTCTGCATCGTTTTTTCGCACATCTCCCGGGCACATTCAGAAGCTTTCAGAGCCGTTTCCGGATAATATTCTCGATGAACACTATCTATGTCCAGCCCGTGCAGGAAGTTTTTCAGATGAGCATTGATATCCTCCAGGTCTGCCATCATGATTTCCATTCCGATCGCTTCGGCTGCCATTTTGGCATATTCGTTATCCTTTTCCGTGGTACCTTCTGCGGGAAGCAGCACTCCCAGACAATCATCTCCCAGAGCCTTTTTGGCCAGAGCTGCAACTGTGGTGGAATCTATTCCCCCGCTCAGCCCAATTAATCCGCCATCGCTGCCGCGGTCTTCGACCTTTCTTGCCAGCCAGTCAGTAATTTCATCTTCAATACCTTTTCTCAACATAAATAACCCCTCCCGGATTTTTAATTCGATACAAACAGGACAGTTTAAGAGAAAATAGAAAAGCAGAGGCGAGCTGTAAGGAGATGATTTTAGTTGAGAGAATTTTGAGGAGGTTCTTTATATTATAAGCAAAAAACCAGAAAGAAATCAAGTTTGCTGTTAAATTCGAATAATATCAAATCCGGGCATAATAATGTCAGAGGAAATTTGCTGTCAGGCCCCGGCTGGAAAGGAGAAAAACATGCGTCTTGGTTATCCCTGTCTCAATAGAACACTTTCAGAAGACAAAAAACGTCCCAATCACGGGACCACTGTAAAATATCTGCGCAAATTGAGCAGTCACGAGCGCCGACGAAAACTCAACGGTCTGCTGCACAAAAATCTGCAGAACAACTTGGAGATCCTGAAATTTAATGTGAAAAATAATATTGAGGTTTACCGGTTCTGTTCGGATATAGTGCCGCTGGCTACTCATTCTCTTACAGATGATTGGAATTACTTAGAAGAAGCCCGGGAAGAACTGGACGAACTGGGGAAATATGTCCGGAAACACGGTCTCAGGGTGAGCATGCACCCCGAGCAGTTTACAGTTTTGAACAGCAATAAAGATAAAGTAGTAAAAAATGCCATTAAAGATTTGAAATATCATCATAAATTTTTGCAGACTATGGGACTTGACAGCAATCATATCATTATTCTGCATATAGGAGGAGTTTATGGAGATAAAGATAAATCACGCCGGCGATTTGTAAAAAATTTTCGCAAACTGGATTCCGGCATACAGAAACGTCTGGTTATAGAAAATGATGATCAATCATATACCGCCGGCGAGGTTCTGGAGGTGGCAGAAGAGCTGGAAATTCCCATGATCCTGGATATTCATCATTTTAACTGCAACCACCGAGAAGAAGAAAATTTATCGGACTTGCTTTCCAGAGCTCTGGCAACCTGGAGGAATAGAAAACCAAAGCTGCATTTTTCTTCTCCGGCCAGTCCGGAAAACCCAACCAAACATGCTGATGAAATAAATGCTGATGATTTTGCTGAATTCTTGAGTCTGGCCGATAGGGCAGCGGATAAGGATTTTGACGTGATGCTGGAATGCAAGGAAAAAGAGCGAGCTCTTTTCAAGCTGCGGCGACAGCTGGGGTTATGATTTTCAAATTTGAATTAATCAGGGTTTTGTGATAATTTGAACTCAAAATAGAGTATTAGAAATTAATATAATTATAAGAAATAACAGGCTGAGTTAAAATATTTAGTTTTTAAATGCTGCCTGATTGTGAATAAGCAAACTTTAAATATTATGGTTATCGGGGGGATTATTATTTCTGATTTTTCGAGAAGTGGAAATAAGAGCGCTGATTCTATCTTTGCTTCCCTGCCCGGGGGAGCATTGATTCTTGATGAAGACCTGAACGTCAAACGGATAAATCAAAAATGCCGGGAGATTTTAATCGATTGGGAATTAACTCCAGAACGTTCTGGATCTGGCAGTTATTATCCCAAAATCCTTGAAGAAGCCGGATTTACTGAAGCAGATGTTAAAAAAATTACTGCTGGGATTAAAAATATAACTGCAGGAGAAGCTGAGGAATTCAAGCAGGAAACCGCCCGGAGAGAAGGCGATAAAATGAGCTGGTATGAGTTTAAAATTGCCGGTCATGAGGTTGGAGTTTTGATTTTAGCAAGGAATATTACCGATAGAAAAGAAAAGGAAAAGGCTTTAAAGAAGTTTAAAGACAGATATGAAAGTGTTGTAGAAACACAGGAAGAATTGATATGCAGATTCAAACCCGACACCACTTTAACTTTTGTCAATGAAGCTTACCGTGAAAGTATAGGCCTTCCAGAAGAAGAGCTAATAGGCCGAAAATATACTGAATTCATACCTGAAGAAGATAGGAAGTTTGCCTTAAAACAACTTAAAAAAGTGAAAGAAACTCATAAACCTCATAAATATGAGCACAAAGTTGAAGGTGATGATGGGGAAATAAGGCATCATAGATGGGTTGACTATCCAGTATTTGATGAGAGCGGTGAAATAGAGGAGTTTCAGGCTGTAGGTGTGGACATAACTGAGAGAAAAGAAAGAGAAAAAGAGAGGGAAAGATTGCTGGAAGAGTACGAAACTATTTTCAACAATGTTCAATCCAGTATATTTTTACTTGAAGTAGAGGAAGAGGATGAGATAAAATTTCAGAGATTAAATCCTCTGCATGAAGAGTTGACGGGTTTATCTACAGAGGAAATAAAAGGGAAAAAACCCGTAGAGGTTTTGGGCGAAGAGCCAGGCAAAAAGATAGAGGAAAATTATCAAAGGTGTCTGAAGAAAAGAGAGAAGATTGAATATGAGGAAAGATTGGACCTACCTGAAGGAGAGAGAATATGGAAAACTACACTATCCCCCGTAATTATCGATGGTAAAATAGAGAAAATTGTGGGTTTAACCCGGGACATAACAGAAGAAAGAATGGAAAAACTCAAAGCCGATGCCCTCTTTGAAAATAGCACCTCTGCCATAGCAATGCTAGATAATGAGGGAAATATTGTTGATATAAATGACGAGTTTCAGAATGTATTTGGTTATAATTTGTCAGAAGTAAAAGAAGAACATCTGGATGATGTACTGGAATGGGGTAGAGAAGGATATGCCGATAGAAAAGCGACGGAAGAATTCCTCCAGGGCAAGAAAAAAAGAGGAGAAGGCACCCGCTATGATAAGCGAGGAAACCCAAAAGAGTTCTTATTTCATGGGGTTCCAATTATTGTTGATGGAAAAGTCGAAGGTGCATATGTATTATACGATGACATAGCTGAGTTAAAAAAAGAAAAGGAAAAGCTGGAAACGATATTTGAAGCCAGCCAGAACGTTTCCTTTGTTATTACTGAGCCTGCAGACGACGGTGAAGATGCTTTAATCAAGGAGTTTAGCCCCGGTTCAGAAAATATATTCGGTTATACCAGGGAAGAGGTAATTGATGAACCTGTTTCTATACTTCATTCCAGCGAAGAAGCGGAAAAATTTGATGAAATACACCGTCAGCTGGCGCAGGGAGAGATCTGGGAAGATAAGGTTGAAATGATAAGGAAAGACGGCGAAAGGTTTCCCGCTCTCTTTACAGTTTATCCTTTTAAAAATAGAGCTGATACAAACAGGACTTTAGGAGTCTCCATTGAAATTACTGAACTGGAAGAGACAAGAAAAGAACTTGAGAGAACTAAAAATCAGCTATCTGCTATACTGGAGAGCATACAGGACGGTATAAGTGTACTCAATCCTGATTTGACAGTGAGATATACCAATAACACCATGGAAGAGTGGTATGAAGAAAATGCTCCTCTTAAAGGCAAAAAATGCTATCAAGTATATCATGATAGAAATAAACCATGTTCCGAATGTCCCACTCTGCGCAGCCTGGAAAGTGGAGAAGTAGAAAAGGAAATAGTAAGAGGGCTGGAAGGTTCAGAGGCTGAGCATCTAGAACTTTTTAGCTATCCCATGATTGAAGAGGACACTGGAGAAATTACGGGAGTAGTTGAATTTGTCAGGGATATTACCGCACGAAAAAAGGCAAATAGGGAACTGGAGATGACAAAATTCTTTGTCGATAATGCTGATATGATGATGCTCAGAGCTACTCCTGAGGGAGAAATTGAGTATGCTAATAAAAAGTCAAAAGCAAGGCTTGATTATCCAGACAAAGATTTGATAGGCATGAATATAAATCAAATTATACCTGACGACGAATATATTGGAACTCAAAAGTTTTTACAAAAATTAAAACAGCAAGGTTCAATAACATTCGAAGATGAATATATAACCCAAAAAGGAGAAAGATTTCCTGTAAATGCTGTGGTTCAACATTTTCAATATAAAGATGAGGAATATGCAATAGTTTTTGCAAAAGACATTACAGCAAGAAAAGAAATGGAAGAGAAATTGAGGCTCAGAGAAGAACAGTATCGCAAGATATTTGAAACTGCCCTAATAGGAATGGAGCTTAAGGACTCCGAAGGTATTATCATAGATGCAAATGATAGATTGTGCGAAATTACCGGTTATGAAAAGGAAGAATTAATTGGTGAAAGCTTGTTCGATGTTATAGTGCCCGAGGCTTACAGAGAAAGAGCCAGGGAGGATTTTAACAAAGCCCTTTCAGGCAAAGAATTGGAACAAACTTTACCTTCTAAGAAAAAATCAGGAGAACATTATTTTGTAAATTTGAAGGACACAAGAATTCAGCTTCCTGAAGGTGAAGAGGGCATATTGAGCATGAGAACAGATATTACGGATAGATTGGAAGCCGAAAGAAAATTAAAAGAGGAAAAAGAGAGATT
>CAYTDP010000093.1:0-7012 GCA_964436625.1 uncultured Halanaerobiaceae bacterium
TATTGTCATGATAATGATCTTATACGATATCTATCAACTGATAACAAGAAGAGCCAAAAAAACAACCCCTTTTTCAACAAACCAAAAAGCTTGCTATTTTGACCACAAAATGTTATATTTTATATTGGACGGAAATATGCAGAGGGTAAATTTGACCCGGAGCAGGAATTTTTTCGGATGAAAGATAGAGGCAAATTTCAAGGGAGGTAATAACATGGCAGAATTCCATGAGGACAAAGAGGATCTTGATCAGGAAGCCATTGAATATCACCGGATTATTCAAAGCGTCATCGAAGAACTGGAGGCAGTTAACTGGTACAATCAGCGGGCTACCGCCACCGAAGATGAATCGGTTAAGAACATAGTTGCCCATAACAGAGATGAAGAGATCGAACATGCCTGCATGGGCCTGGAATGGCTGCGGCGCAACAGCGACGTCTGGGATGAGCATCTCCGCGAGTTTCTTTTCACTGAAGAGGAGATTACCGAGATAGAAGAGGGCGAAGACCACGATCATGATGATGAACATGAATCCGCCGGCGATAACTCGCTGGGCATAGGCGATTTAGACTAAGGAGGAGATAAAAAATGGGAGATATTTTGAACAGAGATCTGGCGCCAATGCCGGAAGAAGCCTGGGAGCTTCTGGACGAAGAAGCCCTGGAAGTGCTGGAAAATAGATTGAAAGGACGCAAAGTAGTCGGGGTTTCCGGTCCTCACGGACTGGAAAAGGCCGCTGTCAATACCGGCCGCCGGGAAGAACTCACCGGTGTGTTTAGCTGCAGAGAATCATGCCCCATGATAGAGATGGAAATTCCGGTAACCGTGGATAGAGCTGAAATAGAGGCTTTCCTGCGCGGTGCCGAAGACGCTGAAGTAGATCCCGTACGGGAAGCTGCAGAAGAAGCAGCCCGGCTGGAAAATCAGGCTATTTTCGAAGGTATGGCTGAAGCTGAGATAGAAGGAATTCTGCCTTCTTCCGAACATGATCCTATCGAGGTGGAAGAGGATAGAAGTGCATTTTTATCCGCTATCTGGGAAGCGCGACGCACCCTCGATCTGGAAAACGTTCCCGGACCTTACAGGCTGGTGCTGGGAGACAGACTCTATCAGCTGCTAAACGAACTGGAAGGTTCCGGTTATCCGCTTTATCGCAAAGTTGAGGATCTGGTCGGCTCCGAAATCATCTATGCTCCCGAGCTCGATGATCGCGGAGTTCTGCTGGCAGCAGGCGATGACTTCGAACTGGTGCTGGGCCAGGATCTCTCGCTGGGCTATCGCGACAGCGACGCGGAAGAGATCGATCTCTTCCTGTTTGAGACATTCACCTTCAACGTTTACGCACCGGAGGCTGCGATAGTTCTCGAATAACAGCCGATCTGATCGGTTTTTACAGCTGCAGATTAAAATTAACATCCGGCGGGTTTTAAAGCCCGCCGGATTTTGCTGTGATATTAACTTCTAAAGGTATTTTCCGACCTGATCACCTCTATTCAGAGGCCGGAAAAGATGTTATTATAGTTTATACGGAGTGCAGATCTTCTTATTCATGGATTTTCCTGTCTTCAGCTGGCAAATAGGTGCGTCAAAAGAACTAAATTAGTTATACTGGAAGATATAAAGCTTCGTTCACAGTGAAATTTTTTTCTGCTTTAAGTTTAGTTTTCGGCCATTATTATCAACATGATGGTAGTGATCTTATACGATCACCCTTTTAAAACGACCAGCGGTTTGAGCTGGGCGGCCGGATAGGCCAGATTGCTGCGGGTTAATGAGGATATGACATCGCTTATTTCTTTGTAGGCCAGAGGCGATTCATCGAGTATATTTTCGCCGCTGGAGGAGGTGCTTTTGACCTCGCCCATACTCTGGCGGTGCCGGTCATAGGAGATTGTCTTTTTGGCCTGGGTGCGGCTCATTTTGCGGCCGGCTCCGTGGGCTACCGACTCCAGCGATAGCCTGGTTTGTTCGCTGTTCATCGAGAGCACCACATAACTCGAAGTTCCCATCGATCCAGGGATGAGAGCAATACCATCGGGTGGCAGGTGAGTTGCTCCCTTGCGGTGGATCAGCACCTCACGCTCCTCCCCTTCGATCACATGAGTCTCCCGGCGGGCGATATTGTGAGCGTGATCGTAAAATAATTTCAGGCGGCTGTGAGGAAAATATTCGCGCCAGGTCTCCTCCAGATTGCGCATGAGCAGTTCCCGATTGGCATAGGCGAAATTGGCCGCACACCTCATAGCCTTGAGATAATGTTCAGCTTCAGAACTCTGACCCGGAAAATAGGCGAGATTCTTGCGGGGAAATTTCAGGTTGTATTTGTGAGCTTTATCCTTGGCCTGCTGGGAGTAATTTTTGCAGACTTCGTGGCCCAGTCCCCGGGAACCTGAGTGCAGCATGATGACCAGCTCGCCCTCGCTCAGAGGCAGGTTCTCGTCGGTGGAAGCAACGACCTGCAGCTCGACGAAATGATTGCCGGAGCCCAGGCTGTTCAGCTGGTCAATTCCCCGGTTTACAGCTTTGCCGGGGACTGAATCGGGATCGGCTCCGGCCATACAACCTTCATTCTCGCAGTTTTGGCCGGCATCAGCAGGAGCCAGACCCAGCCCGGGAAGCGCGGATACGCCATAACCAAGGACCTCTCTGAATTCGGAACGCGAAAATTTTAAGCTAGAGCCTTCCCCCAATCCGGCAGGTACCGTGCCGGATAGCATCCGCAGGATTTCCTGGCGTCTTCCTTCGATTTCATCTGCCTGCATGCCGGTTCTTATAAGCCTCACACCGCAGTTTATGTCGAAACCGACAGCACCCGGGGAGACCGGCCCGTCCGTCGAACAGGCCATAACTCCGCCGATGGGGAGCCCATAACCCTGATGAAGATCAGGCATGCCCACCACTGCTATAACTCCCGGCAGGGTGGCTGCGCTCAAAAGCTGATTGAGAGCTGTGTCCTCTATCTCATCATATATTTTTTCGGAGGCAAAGAGCTTAACATCGCACTGCATGTCTTTTTCGGCCGGAAAATTATAAAAAATACCCATGGATTTTACCTCCTCAATTTTTGTCTGTTCCTCGGCACTTTAATTTTATCATGAACTCCCGCTCAGCACCAGACCGGTTTTGGCAGGGCAGGGAGGATACCTCAGAAAGGAGGCGGCGAGGTGACAGCTCGAAAAAAGTTTAAGGTTATGTCGATTTTTGGCACCAGGCCCGAGGCGGTCAAGCTGGCGCCGGTGATAGAGAAAATAGAATCCAGTTCCCGACTTGACCACACCCTCACGGTCACCGGGCAGCAGCGGGAGCTTCTTGACCAGATGCTGGTCAGTTTCGAGCTCACACCCGATATAGATCTGGAATTGATGGAAGAAGATCAGCACCTGAGCGATCTGACCGCCCGGGTGCTCGCGGGCCTGCGCGAAGTGCTGGCCGAACACGATCCCGGGCTGGTTCTGGTTCACGGCGACACCGCCACCACCCTGGCTGCCTCGCTGGCCGCCTACCATCAGCAGATTGCGGTGGGGCATGTGGAGGCGGGTCTGCGCTCATACGATCGTTATTCTCCTTTTCCCGAGGAGATGAATCGTCAGCTGACGGACGTTCTGGCCGAGCTGCATTTCGCCCCTACCTCAGCCAGCCGCGATAATCTGCTGGCCGAAGGTATCGAACAGGAAAAGATCCTGGTCACGGGTAATACCGTGATAGATGCCGTGCAGAGGATAGCCGGCCTGGATCCTGAACTCCCTCCCCGGCTGCAGCAGCTGAAAAATAAGGCTGCAGCGGATGAGATCGACCTCGTCATGCTAACCGCCCACAGGCGCGAAAATTTTGGCGGGAAGATGAAGAAGATTTTTGCCGGGGTTCGAGAACTGGCAGGCCGACATGAGCGGGTTGAGGTGGTCTTTCCCGTGCACCTAAATCCGGGCGTTAAGAAACCGGCAGAGGTTCTGCTCAAAGATCAGGCAAACGTCCACCTCACCGAACCGCTGGCTTACAGTCATTTTATTTCTCTGATGTCCCGGGCGCGGCTGGTATTGACCGATTCGGGAGGCATTCAGGAGGAGGCTCCGGCTCTGGATGTTCCGGTTGTGCTGATGCGCGAAAATACCGAGAGACCGGAAGCCCTCAGGGCCGGCACAGTGCTGAAGGCGGGAACAGATAAAGAGAGTATACTCAAGACAGCCGGGCGGCTTCTGGAAGATGATCAATTTCACCGTGAGGTGCGCTCCCGTCCCAACCCTTATGGGGATGGGAGAGCCTCGGAAAGAATTTTGCAGGGAATTCTGCATAATTTTGAGCTCAGCGAGGAACCCCCTGATGAATTCGGGGTCTGATCTGTTTGTTGTTATGCTGTCGATATGGTATAATGCGATGTTGCAGGATTGAAGCGTTCCTGTATTTTTAGGAGGGGATATATTTGGCCGCTCGTGATAATGCTAGCAGTGATGAAGAAAATTATGATTATACCTATAAAGAAATGCTGGGAAGATTTTATCGTATTCATCTGAAGAATTACCGCCTTGATTTTATCAGAGTTCAGTTTCTGCACATTTTAGCTGCGGTATTATTGCTGATACCGCCTCTGATAATGCGTGAAATTATCGACGAAGCCATTCCAAACCAGAATTTCGGCCGGCTGGGTATGCTGGTGGGAGCCGCTCTGGTCATATTCATAGCCAGGGCGCTGGTCCGAAAACACACCATATATCACGGCCACCGCATAGCTCAGGAATGCGTGCGGGATATGCGCAATGATCTTTATCAGCATTATCAGCGTCTATCGATGAATTTTCATGATCGCAAGAAAACCGGCGAACTGATGTCACGGATAGTTGATGATCTCAACAAGTTGCAGGAGTTCGTACATCACGGCCCGGAAGCTGTGATCAATTCGCTGGTGCTCATCGGCGGCACCGTTCTGATAATGCTCTATATGAGCGTCTCCTTAACGCTTGTTACCCTGATTTTTGTTCCGGTTCTTTATATATTCTCGCGGCTTTTGATCCAGCGAATGCACAAAGCTTTCCGCGAGACCCGCGAAGCCAAAGCTGATATCAGCGACAGGCTCGAGGATAATTTGGCCGGCATCAAGGTTATCAAAGCTTTCGTCAGCGAAAGAGAAGAGCTGGAGAGATTCCAGGAGACCACTCAGGAGCATACCGATAAAAGGCTTAATGCTATAAAATATATCAGTCTGCTCTTTCCCGGCTCCCGGCTTTTAAACAGCATGGGAGTGCTGATCGTGCTCGGATTTGGCGGGTATCTCACCGCACTGGGTACGATCACAGTCGGTACTATCGTCTCTTTCTATGCCTACCTGCAGCAGTTCAGGGCTCCTATTTTGAGAATGGTCCACATGACCGAGGATTTGAGCCGCTTTTTTGCCAGCATGGAGCGCTATTATAAGCATATGGAAAGAACACCGGAGATAGAAAGCGAATCTGTCGGCGTGCCCAAACCGCCCAGCTTTGAGGGCAGAGTTGAATTTGAAGACGTGCATTTTTGTTACGAGGAGGAAGAACAGGTTCTGAAGGGAGTATCTTTTGCGGCTGAGCCGAGGCAGACGATAGCTCTGGTCGGACCCAGCGGCGCCGGTAAAACGACGATAGTCAGGCTGATGCCCCGTCTTTACGGGCTTGACTCCGGTTCGATTAGAATTGACGGTCGCGATATCAGGGAGTTTTCCGTGCGTGAGCTGAGAAGTGCTTTCGCCATGGTTATGCAGGATGACTATCTATTTTCTGACAGCGTGGCCGAGAATATTGCCTACGGCAAACCGGGGGCTGAAGAGGATGAGATAATAGAAGCTGCCCGGGCTGCCAATGCTCACAATTTTATAGTCAACGATCTGCCCGAAGGTTATGATACTCAGGTCGGACAGAGAGGGCTCAGACTTTCAGGCGGACAGCGGCAGCGCGTATCTATAGCCAGAGCATTTCTGAAAAATCCGCAGATTTTGATTCTAGATGAAGCCACTTCCTCCGTGGATCTTGAGACCGAGAAATTGATACAGGAGGCTATAGAGCGGTTGACCGAGCATCGAACAACCTTCGTTATAGCTCACAGGCTGGCGACTATCGTAGATGCTGATGAGATACTTTTCGTCGAAAACGGCCGTATCAAGGAGCGGGGCAGTCACAAGGAACTGGTTGCCCGGGGCGGGGACTATTATAGATTTTATGAGATGCAGTTTGAGGAGGGCTCCGAGAAAACCGCTTCCCTCAGCTGAAGAAGTTCTGCTCTGAGAATGATATCATGTGGATGAATAATTATCAGAAAGGGGCGAGAACAGTGCCAGAAAAGTATAGGCAGGCCCGGGAAGAGATGATCGAAAACCAGCTAAAAAGACGGGGCATAGATGATGAAAAAATTCTCGATGCCTTCAGGCAGGTCCCCCGCCATGAATTTGTCCCCGAAAAAAACCGGCATAAGGCCTATCAGGATCATCCCCTGCCCATAGGCGAGGAGCAGACCATAAGTCAGCCATATATTGTCGCCTATATGATGGAGAAGATAAAGCCGGAAGCAGATCACAGGCTGCTCGAGGTCGGCAGCGGCTGCGGTTATGTGCTGGCCCTGCTCGCTGAGATAGCGGCAGAGGTATACGGGGTGGAGCGCCGCCGTTCGCTGGTCGAGTTGAGCCGAAAAAATCTTAAGGATCTGGGTTATGACATAGAGGTAAAGCACGGTGACGGAACCCGGGGCTGGTCGGAAAAATCTCCTTTCGATGGTATCATAGTCAGCGCGGCTGCCGGAGAAATCCCCGATCTTTTGAAAAAGCAGCTCACAATAGGCGGCCGTATGATAATCCCGGTCAGCCGCAAAGCATTTCAACAGCAGCTGGTTTTGGTCAGCCGCACGGGAAGCGGCCGCTATGATACCCAGAAACTCGATCCGGTCAGATTCGTCCCGCTTCTCGAGGGCAAAGAATAATGGGATCTTCTTGTCTTCAGTTGGTAAATAGGGGTCTCAAAAAACTTATTTAATTATACTGGAAGATATAAAGCTTCGT
>CAYTDP010000094.1:0-6979 GCA_964436625.1 uncultured Halanaerobiaceae bacterium
CACTTCGCTTTATAGCTTCCAATACTTTATAAGCCCCGGCAATTAAAGGTATAAGCATTTCGATAATCCAGCATATATGGCAATTTCACCAAAGGTTTTGGAGAAGAACCATAATATCTAACTCACGGGCCAGCTCGACCAGCTTTTTGCAGTCTGAACCCTTCCGGTCTTTCAAATAAGAAATTAAAAATCCTGGAGAGTTTTAAAATCACCTCCCGAAAGATAGGCAGAAATCTCATCAACACTAAATATGAGAAAGATCAGGTCTATATTTGCCACTTAATAACACCAGACTTTCTCGATTAAATTTTTATTTATTCTCGTTAAATCTAACAAATGAGCGGCTTTTATATCTGCAGGAAAAGCAAAAATGAAGGCAATTTAATTATGATTATTTTTCTCCAAAACCGCCATAAATGCCTCCTGAGGTATGTCCACGCTTCCAACTTTTTTCATCCGTTTTTTGCCCTCTTTTTGTTTTTCCAGCTGTTTTCTTTTTCTGGTGAAATCGCCACCGTAAAGACCTTCCGTGACATCTTTTTTGTGGGCAGGAATATCCTCTCTGGCCACTATATTGCTGCCGATGCTGGCCTGCAGGGGAATTTCGAATAACTGTCTGGGTATCTCATCTTTTAATTTTTTGAGAATGGCTCTTCCCCGTTTTTCAGCTTTATCGCGCGGCACGACCAGGGAAAGAGCATCTACCTGTTCTTTATTGACCAGGATGTCGAGTTTGACCAGATCTGATTCTCTGTAACCTATCTGTTCATAATCCAGGGTGGCATAACCCTGGCTGCAGGATTTTAATCTGTCGAAAAAATCTGTGATTATTTCGCTCATGGGGATCTTATAATTTAAAATAACCCTCTGTCTGTCCAGAAAATTCATCTCCTCGAACTCTCCTCTGTTGTTTTCGCAGAGTTCCATAACGGCACCTATATGATCTTCAGGGACTCCTAACTCTGCTCTCACGTAGGGCTCTTCCACCCATTCTATCTTATTTTTTGGGGGGAAATGGGAGGGGTTTTCTATTTTAACCGTTTCGCCGTCAGTTTTAACCACCTTATAAATTACGCTGGGAGCGGTGGTGATAAGATCGATATCATATTCGCGCTCGAGACGTTCCTGGACAACTTCCATGTGCAGAAGCCCCAAAAATCCACATCTGAACCCGTAACCCAGAGCTGATGAACTTTCTGACTCATATCTTAAAGCTGCATCGTTCAGCTGCAGCTTCTCCAGCGCCTGCTCCAGCAGGCTGTAGTCATCATTGTCGGAAGGATACAAGCCCGAAAATACCATCGGTTTTATCTCTCTATATCCCGGCAGCGGTGATTCGGCGCTATTTTGAGCGTCAGTGATAGTTTCTCCAACCCGACAATTTCTGATATTTTTGATGTTAGCGATCAAATAGCCGACATCACCGGGTTTTAAATAATCCGTCTCTTCCATGCGAGGATTGAAGATGCCGACTTCTTCCACCTCGTAAGTTTTTTCGCTGGCCAACAGTTTTACTTCATCTCCAGCACTTATATCGCCTTCGAAAACTCTCAGATGAGGAATAACTCCCCTGTAGGAATCATAGGCTGAATCGAAAACCAGAGCCTGAGTGGGATTATCTATTCTGCCCTGAGGGGGCGGTATTTCCTCGATTATAGCGTCCAGTATCTCATCTATCCCCTCCCCCTCTTTTGCACTGGCCAGGATAGCATCGTCAGGCTCTATCTCGAGTTCTATCAGCTGTTCTTTGACAGACTGAGCATCCGCCTGAGGTAGATCCATCTTGTTTATAACCGGGATTATTTTCAAATCATTTTCCCGGGCCAGATAAACGTTGGCCAGGGTCTGAGCTTCTACTCCCTGCACGGCATCCACGACCAGCAGTGCTCCTTCGCAGGCTGCCAGACTTCTGGATACTTCGTAGGTGAAGTCCACGTGACCGGGAGTATCTATGAGATTGAGATTATGACCCCGGTAGGGAAGAGTAATGGTCTGGGCTTTTATCGTTATACCTTTTTCACGCTCCAGATCCATGCTGTCAAGAAATTGATCTTTCATCTCTCTTTCTTCAACCATATTTGTTCTTTCCAGAAAACGATCAGCCAGGGTCGACTTGCCGTGATCAATATGAGCTATTATGCAAAAATTTCTCTTCTTTTTGGTGTCTTTATTGAGCAACTAAGAAATCCTCCTTTGATTTGGGGCCGGCAATATTTGCATTAAGACGGCCTATCTGGTAGAATTAATCCTGTGTGGGTTATGGTCTGATAATATATCTGCTGTTGCTGAATTCAAATAAACATAAATCATTAAACGGGAGGTGCAAAAATATGCCAACTTTGAAAACCAATACTGAAAAAAGAATTAGAGTGGAAGAAAGAAATACCAGATATAATCGCAAATGGCGGCAGAAGCTCAAGGATGCTATAAAGGATTTTGAAATCAAGCTTTCAAAAGGTGATCAGGAGGAAGCAAAAGAAGCTCTTTCCAACGCCTTTAAAGTTCTGGATAAAGTTTCTGGAAAGGGTATAATACCCAAGAAAAGAGCCGCCCGACGCAAGTCCAAACTTCACAGAAATTATAACGAAAAATTCTCTCCTGAAACAGAGTAATTCTGAAAAAGATAGTCCGCCAAAAATTTATATGCCTGTCTCGCTATACTTACCTCCCTGCCAGTATTCGGCATCTAAAAGGAGGTAAGTTTTTTATTTTTAAAGAGCTTAAATCTTAAATCTGCAGCAGAAAATCTTCAACCGGATCCTTTTTGTCTATATATTTTCCCCTGACAATGCGTCGATTTGCCCGCAGAAGCTTTTTTAATGCAGCTAGCAGATCTTCACGCTCGAATTTTTTCTCCTGTTTGAGGCATTTCTTGATCGCATAGGGATGTTCCTGCAGCTGCCCGGCTATCTGGCGATGATTATCTCCGTGCGCTTTTCTGGCTTCTTTGACAGATAAAAGCAGTCTCAGCTGCCTTTTCAGCATCGATAGCACGTATACGGGACTGCGTCCGTTTTTAATAATCTCCCGATAAAGCCTTACCGCGCCGGGTTTATCTCCCCGGGCCCAGCAATCGACCAGTTCGAAAATAATTTTTTCGCCGGTTATACCTTCCTGGCTCAAAACATCTTTACATTCTTCAAAGTGTAAATTATCATCGGCAAACTTGAAAGTTGCAAGTTTTTCAATCTCTTTATTGAGCGCCTCAAGATTTTTTCCAAAGAGAAAGCTCAATTTTTCCACCAGTTCTCTATCAGGCTTTTTATCGAGAGCTTGAAATTTCTTATTGATCCATTCCTTCAATTCACCCGAGCGAGGCGAGTTGAGTTCAACAAATTCTCCCGCTTTTTTAATGGTGTTTACAGTCTTCAGCCTTCCATCCACCCCGCCCACAGCATAGAAAAATATTGCAGCGTTTTCAGGCGTGTTGTTTATAATTTCTATGACTTTCTCATCAAATCCTGTGCTCCGGGAGAAAAGATCATTGCACTCCACAATAATGAATTTGTAATCTGAGAGCATACCAATATTGTAGACTGACTGGTTGAGCTCTCTTAAGAAATCGTCCGCTTCATCTTCAAGCTTTATTTTATCAAACTTTTCTCCGGAGTTCATAAATCTCTTTTCGATCCTGCTCAAAAGCTGTTTTATCAGATATCTTTCCTCTCCGGTTATTAAGTGAGGCTGCATCAAATCCTCATAATTCCTCTCCAGCAGTTTATTATCATCCATGAATTTATTTTCCCCTCAATGAAAGTTATATTTTACCCAGCTGCCTGAAAAGAAAAGCAGCGATATGCAAAAAATTAAACAGCAAGAATACATCCAGACTTATGCTTCTAAAGTTTATCATTTTTCTCGAACAGAGTTTCCTTCCCACCCGGATTCTTTCCAGATAATGAGGTAGAATGAAAAGAAGAATGTAAAATGACAGCAGCGGAGAAAACATTAATGTTTCCGGCAAAAAAGAAAAACTTTCAGCCTCCCGCAGAAATTCGCTCTCGAAATATAGAGGCAGACTTGACATTATTTCGGTCAGATAGAAAAAGGGAGCGAGCATAAAACTGCTCAAACGGGCCAGCAAAGAAGCTGCCCGAAAGTTGAAAGGAGCAGCTAGCAAAAATATTAGATTGATGAACAATATGGGCCCAAGAAGCGGCACCAGAATAAGATTGGCCGCCAGACCATTTAAGTTGAACACCCCTGAAATTCTTAAAAGCAGTGGTTGTGACCCCAGTTGAGCAGTAAGGCTCAGCAAAAAAGGCGTAAATTTTACCGGGCTCAAATTTCTCAACCGCGGCAGATAAATAAGCAGAGAGGTGACGACCAGAAATGAAAGCTGAAAGCTGATCAAATAAAGATAATAGGGATTTAATATCAGCACCAATATTCCCGTCAACCCCAGCACGTTCAGTGAAGCTGTTTTTTGTTCCACAGAAAGCAGAATAATCCAGACTGAGCTCATGATGCCTGCCCGCAAAAGGGAAGGACTGGCTCCAGCCAGAAAAACATATCCCAGAATAAAAGGCAGGGAGAGATATTTCACTTTATCAATACCGGTAATACCGCTCAATCCCCGCAAAAATCCCAGACTGAAAATAGTTATATATCCTATATGCAGGCCGGAAAGAGCCAGCAGATGCCCCACCCCCGCCCGGCGCATCAAAGCTGCCATCTCTCCGGTATTATCTCTCATTCCCAGCAGCAGGGCTCTCAGGAGATTGGCCTCTTCCTCATGAAAATGTTTGTCCAGATATCCGGACAACAAACTTCTCAGATTATTCAGGCTGAAAGTAAATCTGCTGGAATCCGGGTTTTCCACCTCTAAAACATTGAAATCGCTGGCAGTATAATAATTTCCTGCGGTGATATTCCTGGCAGACGCGGAGACTTCTTCCGGGTCATATTCCCGTGGATTTATACTGTCGGCGGGAACTTCTAAAACCGTGCCTTTATCGAGTTCACTGGTAGTATTCAAACTTATCAGAACAGAAAAGAGATCCGGATAAAAACTTTTATCATAAAATGTTCTGGTTCGGAGAATGTAACTTTGCCGTTCAAAACCTATAACTTCAGCCACAATCGTCCTGCCGGAAAGCCCGGCCAGAAAATAACCGGTATTATGGCGCTGGATTAAATCCCAGCGAATTAACATAACTGCCGTGATAATAAGCATTATTATAATCAGCCATGCGGAAAGACCTGTAAACTTTTTCAACAGAATATCTGTTCTATCAATATATGAATCATCACCTGGATCATCGCCGTATAAGCCGCTCAAAAAATTTGATAAGCTTTTCTGCTTTGAGATCAGGACTGCTGACAAAATCACAAGACTCAAAAAAAATACCGCTGAAGTCTCCAGAAGCCTGGCTAACTCGATTAAGAGTATGAGATAGATAAACCCAAACAAAAAAGGATAAGAGGAGTACAGACCTTTCATTTGACCGTCACATGATCGCGCAGATTTTCAACCGTCACCTCTCCAATTCCCGGCACTCTGCTCAATTCCTCGACGGAATTAAACTCTCCATTTTCCCGGCGGTAGGCAACGATCTCCTCAGCCCTGACCGCACCTATCCCGGAAAGAGTTTTTAGAAGGGAGACGTCGGCCTGATTCAAATCAACTGGAGACGAAGAATCACCATCGGGCTGCTGGCCAGCTATCTCTTCTAAACTCCCGGAATCTACTTCGCTCAAAAATTTACCGGCGCTTCCTGCTGTGTCCTGACTCCCTCCCGGAATGTTGATCATTTCACCGTCTTCAAGCCTGCGGGCCAGATTTATCACATCGAGATTTGCATTGTCTCGCTCACCTCCGGCAGCGATGATTCCATCGACAATGCGTGATCCTTCCTTGAGGTGATAAACCCCGGGTTGATTGACCTCTCCGGCTACATGCACTGTGATCTTCACATCGTTCCTGTTTTCTCTTTCCTCTGCTGAACCGACCTGACCTAACTGCGCCGGCGGCCCGGCTACTTCGGAATCGTTCTCTCCACCTGGAAAAATTCCAGCCCGCCCCAACCAGAAAGCAGCTACAGCAATTACCACAATTAACGCCCAAAACTTTTCGCCCCTGATAACCATTTATATACACCTCATTTTTAGTGAGATGATATATAATTCGGGGGCGCTTACAAAAATCCTTTTATTTTCCTCAAAATGGATAAATAAATCTGTTGAAAAATATTTAGCTATTTCCCCCTCACCTTTTCCAGGTGACCTCTGATCTTTTCTATCAGCAGATCGTTGGCGATATCATTCAAGCCGCCGTGGGGAATTATTATATCCGCTTTTGATTTGCTGGGCTCTACAAACTGCTCATGCATGGGCTTGACGGTGGAAATATACTGTTTTTTGACCGACTGCAGAGTTCTATCCCTCTCCTTTATATCCCTGCTGATTCTGCGCAGCAACCTGATATCGCTGTCAGTGTCGACATATATTCTCAGATCGTACTGCGAGCAAAGTGATTGATAATATAGAGCCAGAATTCCCTCGACTATGATGATGCGGGAGGGCTGAACCGGGCGGGTTTCCTGAAGGCGCCGATTTGTTTTAAAGTTATAGACCGGTCTTTTGACCGTTTTACCTTCCCTGAGCCTATCTAAGTGATGGTTGAGTAATGAAATTTCGAAAGCATCGGGATGATCGAAGTTTATCTGATCTTCAGGTTTGTCGAAGTATTCCAGATCATGATAATAATAATCCAGTTTCAATATGGAAACTTCATCCGCAAAAGAATTCTTTAAAATCTTCGCCAGAGTTGTTTTACCTGAAGCCGTCCCGCCGCCGATTCCCAGCATCAATACCTCCACGTCAACATCCTCCTCAAATCGATTTTGACAGCTGTATCTTATTATAGCAGAATAGCCAGGGCTAAACAAGATAACAATGGCTCTTCTCCATAACCGTTGGTGAAATTTACGACATATTCTTTTAAAGCGATTATTGCTCACCTCTTATTATTTATAGG
>CAYTDP010000095.1:0-6965 GCA_964436625.1 uncultured Halanaerobiaceae bacterium
AATTAAATAAGTTTTTTTGAGACCCCTATTTACCAACTGAAGACAAGAAGATCCTTTTATCATAAATATTACTCATTGCTGTCGGGTCTGATAGGCATAATTAGATAAATATACTCATCACTGCCGGGGTTTTTCATAGTTATAGGATTGATTTTACCGATGAGCTCCAGTCTTACACTTTCCTCATCGAGAACTTTCAGACCATCCATCATATAAGAAGCGTCGATTTTAATGCTTTGCTGGGGCTGACCGGTAAAATTTATTCTCACCTCTTCTTTTCCATGGCCCTTCTCGGAAGCAGATGATTCAATCGTAAGCAAATCCTCATCAAAATCGAGTTCTATTACATTGGAATCCAGCCGGGCAATGGTAGAGACGCGTTTTACCGCCTGGCGGAGACCTCTTCTGGAAATGTTAACCTCTGCTGAATAATCATCAGGCATAACCTGCTTATAATTGGGAAATTTACCATCTATCAATCGGGAAGTGATGATGACATCTCCGCAGGAAAATCGACAGTGGTTGGAGCCCATCTCCACGTAAATCTCATCATCTTCATCATCGATCAATCTGCTGACTTCCGAAAGAGTGTTCTGAGGGATTATAGCTCTACTTTTTTCCTCTACATCTGGCAGCTCCATCTCCCTTTTGTAATATGCCATTCTAAAGGTATTTGTCGCAACCATGGTAATACTATCGGTGTCAGCTGTCAGTAAAGCCCCGGTTAAACCCGGTTCAGAAGCCTTTTTTGAGCAGGAAAATTTAACTTTGTCCACCATATCCTTGAACCTGTCGGCTTCCAGAGAAAAGCTGGTCGTGATATCAACCTCCGGCAGTTCGGGAAATTCCTCCGGTTTGAAGCCACGCAGCAGAAATTCGGAACTTTCTGTGATAATTTCAGCAGAATATTCCGACTGGTCGACTGAAAACTCAAGGATTCCTTCCGGTAGCTCTCTTATGATACTGCTTAGTTCGTCGCCGGGTATGACAATTTTTCCTGGCTTTTCAACATCCGCTCCCAATTTCAATACTATACCAATTTCCAGATCAGTAGCAGTTAAAATCAGATTACTTTCTTCATCGGCTTCTAAAAGCACTCCTGAAAGTATAGGCATTGTGTTGCTGGTAGATATAGCTCTTTTGGACTTTGTCAGTGCATTGTGGAAAACTTTTTGTTGGATTTTAAATTTCATTTTACCACCTCCACAAATAATATATCTTATCATATTTAACAGTAATAGTAGTAAGGGGTTGTGGAAATGTGGAAAAGCATGATAAGGCTTAATATAAAAAGGATATTAGCCTGTGGATAATATGTTAGCCGCCCAAAAAAGTTATCCACATCTAAACAGGTATATATCATCATAAAGTTGTCCACATTTGCTTCCACAGATGTTTAACAACAAATTAACAGCTTATCAACAGACCGGATATTTATTTTCTTTCCAGTTTTTGTTCCAGAGTCTGCAGGGTTTGTTTGAAATGATCATCTTCTTCCAGGCGATCGGAAATCTTATTGTGAGCATACATGACCGTGGTATGATCTCTGTCTCCGAATTCCTCTCCAATCTTAGGAAGGGATGAATCTGTCAGCTCCCGGGAAAGATACATCGCCACCTGTCGGGGCAGCACTATTTCCTGAGTTCTGCGCTTGGAATCAATCTCTTCTGTAGTTACATTGTAGTGTTCAGCTACTACCTGCTTTATGCCAGTTATATCAAGTTCGATCTCACCGGATTCTTCTTCTCTAACCAGGTCTTTGAGAGCCTCCTGGGCAAGCTCTAAATCTACATCTCTATCAACCAGATCCGAATAAGCTATAACCTTGATAAGGGCGCCTTCCAGCTCTCTTATATTGGATTGAATTTTGTTGGCTATGTATATGATAACTTCGTTGGGGATCTCCAGTTCTTCCAGATCAGCTTTTTTGCGCAAAATGGCGATTCTGGTCTCGAGATCAGGTTTTTGAATATCGGTAATCAAACCCCACTCAAACCTTGAGCGCAGCCTTTCTTCCAGAGTGGGTATCTCCTTGGGCGGTCTATCGCTGGATATTATCAGCTGTCGATTTGCCTCATGGAGGGCATTAAAGGTGTGAAAAAATTCCTCCTGGGTTCTCTCTTTTCCTGCTAAAAACTGAATATCGTCGACCAGCAGTATATCTATATTGCGATATTTATCGCGGAAATCGACGGTCCTATCATCTTTGATGGCGTTTATCAGTTCATTCGTAAATGTTTCCGAGGAAACATATACAACTTTCTGTTTGGGATTATGATCAAGAATGAAGTGAGCGATAGCCTGCATTAGATGAGTTTTGCCCAGACCGACTTCGCCATATATAAAAAGCGGATTATAAGCTTTGGCCGGAGCTTCAGCTACAGCCAGAGAAGCAGCATGAGCGAACCTGTTGCTGTTACCGACTACAAAAGTATCGAAAGTGTATTTTTCATTCAAACCATCCTTGAGTTGATTATTATCCACCTCTTTTATAGTCTCTTCCTCATCCTGATTTTTTTCTGATGCAGGTGAGGATTGTGAATCTGATTTTTCGAGTTCTTCGGGAGTGAGAAATTCTATATCCAGATTGCGTCCGCTGATATCGGAGATAGTTTCAGCTATAAGAGGTCGATAATGTGATGATATCCAATCTTTGACAAAATCATCCGGAACTTTGAGCTGAATGACATCATCCTGAGTTATTCCAGCTATCTCTGTATCAGAAAACCAGGTTTTAAAGCTGGGATTGCTCACCTGTTCACGGATAACCTCTAAAGTTTCTTTCCAGATTTCTTCCAGTTGGCCCTGATTGTCGGTCATAAGATAAACCTCCTGTTTCCTGAAAAGTTATCCACAAGTTGTGGAATAATCATCTTAAAAAAGGGAAGTTATCCACAGTAAAATATCTGCCCTCTAATTGTTTTTAGGGCAGGGAATAAGTTAAATTTGCTGAAAAAATTTTAACAGGCCCTGTTTAAAACTCGGGTTATAATCAACAAGTTATCCACAAATAATTGGATTTATCCCGGGTTTTAGGCGGGTTATCAACAAATTGTGGATAAAAACTCATGTTCTTGTGGATAACTTGCCGGGTTAAAAACAAAATATCGCTGATGACTTCTTCTGTGAAAAACAAATTTTCAACAGGCAGCTACCCGTCTTAAAGTCCAATATTGTTAGTTTTCCACAAGAAGTACTAACATAATAACAGAATGTCAACATTTTATCAACAAGTTTTCAACAGCTGGAGTTTTTGTGGATAACCTGTTAAAAAGAACGATTTTTTCCACAGCCAGCTCTCAGGATAGCTTATCTCTCTTGACTAGCCAGATCAAATGACATATAATTTATATTGTATAGATTTAGTGCAGGAGGTCTGGGGGGAGTCAGAAATTATAGAAAGCCTGAAAAAGGACAGTGAATTTAGAAGGGTTTATGATAAAGGAAAGACTACGGCCAGTTCTTATTTAGTTCTCTTCTGGCTGGAAAACGGATCTGATAAAAATCGATATGGATTTACAGTCAGCAAAAAGGTAGGTACGGCAGTAACAAGAAATAAGATAAAGAGAAGATTAAAAGAAATTGTCAGACGCTGGCTTTCTCACCTTCTAAAACCAGGTTTTGATATGGTAATAATAGCAAGGCCCTGGGTAAAATCACTTAATTTCTACGAGATCAAACAGGATCTCAAAAAACTCTTTCAGGAAGCTGACTTATTTACCGATCGGTCGTAAGCCGATTGTTTACAGGTGGTGAAATTATATGATCCAACGAACTTTCAGGAGAATATTTTTGTTCCTCATCGGTATCTATCAGCGGTTTATATCACCGATGCTGCCCGGGTCCTGTCGTTTTTATCCCACCTGTTCCAGCTATACCCGGCAGGCCATTGAGAAATACGGACCTTTTAAAGGTGTCTGGATGGGGATAAAAAGAATAAGCAGATGTCATCCCTTCAATCCAGGCGGAATTGATCCGGTAGAATAGGAGGAATTATTTAATGTTTGCACTGTTTGGACGCCTGATCGATTTTATGACCGAGACTATCGTTTTTTTGTATGGATTTGTTCCCAGCTACGGGCTGGCCATTATCCTTTTCACGGTTTTGATAAGGCTGCTTTTACTGCCTTTGATGATCAAACAGACCAAATCTATGAAAGCCATGCAGGAACTGCAGCCCCAGATGCAGGAAATTAAAGACAAGTACGACGACAATAAAGAAAAACAGCAGGAAGAGATGATGAAACTTTATCAGGAAAACAACGTTAATCCGCTCTCAGGCTGTCTGCCTCTCGTTATTCAGATGGCAATTATTATCCCCCTTTACAGGGCGATAATGCAGATGAGTGAAACCGTTCCGGAATTTGAGGAATCAGTTTTCCTCTGGATAGGCAGGATTACCGGTGGTTCACTTGCTGAAAGAGATATAGTTCTGGTCATTTTGACAGGACTGGTTATGCTCGGTCATTCCAAAATGACCCAGAGCCTTTCCGGGGGCGGCGGTAAAGCCGGGATGATGATGTATTTTATGCCGCTTTTTATAGTTTTCATAGGTTTCCAGCTTCCCGCAGCTGTTATGCTCTATCTCTTTACTTCAACTCTCTTTCAATTTTTCCAGCAGTATTACGTTAAAAGGGAGCCTGATGAACCGGAAACTGCCGTTGAGGAGGCCTGACGATATATGGACTGGACCGAAAGCACTGTCAGCAAAGCTGAGACGGTTGATGAAGCTGTCGAAAAGGCACTCGATGAACTGGGAATAGGACGAACTGAGGCAGAAATAGACATTCTGGATGAGGGTAGTTCCGGGCTTCTAGGAATTATAGGTAAAAGGGAGGCCGAGGTTAAGGTCACTCATCTCAAAAAACCTGAAGACATAGGCAGAGAATTTCTCGAAAAAATTCTTGAAGCCGGGAATTTAGAAGTCGAGGTGGAGCATGTACAGGAAAAAAGCGACGATGATCAGCTTTATTATAACCTCTATTCGGATAACGAACTCGGTCTGGTTATAGGTCACAGAGGCGAAACGCTGGATGCTTTCCAGTATCTGACCTCTCTGGCTGTAAATCGTGAAACTGAAAGTTATCACCGGGTGATGCTTGATGCAGAGGGTTATAGAGAGAGACGCCGCGAAACACTGGAAAGATTGGCTGAAAAAATGAAAAGAAGGGCTATTGAAACCGGCCGCAAAGTTATGCTCGATCCCATGCCCCCGCACGAGCGAAGGATTATTCACCTGGCTGTTAAAGATGATCCCCGGGTTAAATCGTACAGCGAGGGAGAAGAACCTTTTCGCAAGGTTTTGATTGAAACCACAATGAACGAGCAGACTCAATCGAAATCACATAGTACCGGGGCGGGAAATTAGTTTTAAAATATATAAGTGGCGGTAGATCACCCAGTAGGGCTGCCCTGCTGGGTTTTTTTATCGGATAATCACAGGATTTAAGGAGGAGTGGTTTAAAGTTATGTCGGAGCGAAAAGATGGTGATAACCAGAGCAAAAATGGGCCTGAACAGGAGGAGACTATTGCCGCAATAGCCACTCCAGCAGGCAGCGGGGGGCTGGGCAAGGTGAGAATAAGCGGCTCACGGGCTCTGGAAATTGCCGACAGCGTATTTTCTTCGCCTTCCGGTAAGAGTTTATCGGGGGTTGAAAGCCATACAATTCATTATGGTTTTATCAGGGATAAAGATGAAAACAAAATAGATGAAGTGCTTGCTCTGGTATTAAAATCACCGCGTTCATTTACCGCTGAAGACACGGTAGAATTTGATTGTCACGGAGGGATGATGCCCTTAAATGGAGTTTTAGAGGCTGTGCTGCAGGCGGGAGCCAGGATGGCTGAACCGGGGGAGTTTTCCCGGCGGGCCTTTTTGAACGGTCGCATAGATCTGGCTCAGGCTGAGGCTATAATAGATCTTATAAATTCCCAAACAGAAAAGAGCAGAGAGTTAGCTATGCAGCAGCTGCAGGGTGAGCTTTCTTCCCGTATCAAGGATTTAAGAGATGATATGCTGGAATTGTTGAGTCAGCTGGAGGCCACCTGTGATTTCCCCGAGGATGAAATCCCCGGATTTGCAGGTGATGAGCTGGACGATAGAATAGAAAACATGTTATCGCCTCTAAAAGAGCTTATAGCCAGCAGTAGAGAGGGCAGAATTTATCGCGAAGGGCTCAAAACCGTTATCGCGGGAAAACCAAACGTGGGCAAATCCAGTTTGCTCAACACATTATTAAATGAGGAGAGGGCTATAGTTACCGAGGTGCCCGGCACCACCAGAGATGTAATTTCTGAGATGGTAAATCTTGAAGGAATTCCTCTCAGAATAACTGATACCGCGGGAATCAGAACAACCGATGACCAGGTAGAAAAAATCGGTGTGGCCCGCAGCGAAAGCTCTCTGCGCAGCGCTGATCTGGTGCTGTTTATGCTCGATGTCAGTCAGGGGCTGACAGAAGAAGATAAGGAAATATTCGCCAAAATTCAAGAAAAGCCTTTAATTATACTGGTAAATAAAACGGATTTGCCTGCGGATTTGGATAGAGAAAAGATCGAGAAAAATTTCCCGGGGGCTCCTGTTTTGTTTATTTCGGTAGAGGAGCGCCGGGGTTTAAAAGAATTGAAAGAGACTATTGTTGAGCTGATTTTCAGCGATAAGGTCGGAGGAGATCATGATTATACAGTAACCCGGCTCAGACACAGAAGGGCTCTGGAAAAAGCTCGCGAAAGCCTTGAGCATATGCAGCAGGCTTTAAAGCGCGGTATGCCGGAAGATATTCTCAGCATCGATTTGAGGGATGCTCTGCATGAGCTGGGCAAAATAACGGGGGAAACTGTCACCGAAGATATGGTGGAAAAAATATTTTCGGATTTTTGCGTGGGCAAATAATCCTGGTTCTTCTCCATATCAGTTGTTGGATTTTGTTTAAGAACACCTGCATTTAGGACATTTTCCCACTTT
>CAYTDP010000096.1:0-6753 GCA_964436625.1 uncultured Halanaerobiaceae bacterium
TAAAGCGATAACTGCTCACCTCTTATTACAGGAAGCTATGAGACGAAGTGATACTAGAAATTTTTCGAAGCTTGAGTCAGGTAAACTTAAGCAGAGGAAAAATGTTCTAAATGCAGGTGTTCTCAAACAAAATCCAACAACTGATGTGGAGAAGAACCAAATTTCTATCATATCCTCTGCCGAGAATGGTAACAAAATTACAAAGACACCGTTAATAAATAAAAGACATCTCCAGACATCCCGAATAAGCCCCCTGAATACCCAAAGTTCGGGAGATAATAGAAAGGATGCTGAAGATGCCTCAAATAGATTATATCAAAATTGAGCGAAAAAGAAAGGAATTGAATTAAAAATTCTAATCCTGTTCCGATAATAAGCAGTATGAACATGACTAAACTATATTAAAACCACTTATATGGAGGAGATCCGATTTTTTAAGTCAGCTGCTTTTCTATTTTTCTGCTGTACTTCTTGCCTTCTTCATTATCGCTTATTAGCCTTATCTGCTCGGGCCGACCTACTCCGAGCCCAATTTCAGCCGCGCGAGCTATCTGCTCAAGTTCAAAAACAGGCGTTTCCATTATCACATCTTTGGCACCCAGTTCCTTGAGAACTCCCACTCCAGCAGCATCGACGGCAACCGGGTCTCCGCTGACCAGGGTTACATCAGCCTGTACCCGCTCTCCTGAAGAAGGCCCTCCATCCGTAAAGGCTTCTACTCCATCTATAATATATATATCGGGGTCATAGGCCAGATTTATTTCGGCTATGAGATCTCTCATTCTGTCAGAACCGTGCAGCTCATCCATATAATTCGTGCCGACTCTGGGAATTATGCCCACAGCCAGTTTGAGAGCCATGGTAAATTGACCGCCAAACTGATGAGTTTTCAAGCAGCCTGCTGCCACTATGTGATCGACATCATGCAGTATGCGAGGAATGTGAAAGCCATCTCTCCAGTTGAGCTGGTCCTGCTGAAAATGAATGAGTTCGTCATCTGAGACCTGGTCGAAATTTACGACTTCTACTCCTTTTTCTTCAGCCAGCTCAAAAATTCCTTTTTCCCTCATAACTTCCTCTGTGTTGGGTGGGCCGCTCCGCTCCCCGATTGTTATCTCACCGGCTCCCTCTTTCTGCAGCCAATCGATTATGGCTGTGAGAGTATCATTATGAGTCGAACCGGGAGCTGGATCGGCTGTGTTGAAATTGGGTTTGATGAGCACGCTATCTCCCTCAACTTCTGGCGGAGGCATGAGCTCAAAACTTCTTTGAACAGCCTCGCGACGATCATCTGTTCTGATAAGCCCCACCTCAGCCTTCTCACCTGCATCTGCGCTAATATTTCCGCTGAAAAGATAGGGCATCAGGCTAAAACCGGCCATCATAGCTCCTCCTCTGGCTATAAATTCTCTTCTATTCATGGCAGAAAAAATCTCATTCTCATCTTCCCCGGAGTTTTCAATCCCGGAAATAGAGGTAGATTCTATATGATTTAGCAGTTCTCCATAAAAATTATCCACAGCGACCCCTCCTCCAAAAACTTTATTATTTTGCTTAGTTTTAATTATAGCAGGAATTTTTAGGAAAATAAAACTGGTTCTTTTTTTATCAGTTGACAGATATCTTATAAGATCACTATCATGATAATAATGGCTGGAAGATATAAAGCGAAGTGACACTCGAAATTTTTTAAAGTTCGGGTCATTTCCCTGGCCGAAAACTGAACTTAAAGCAGAAAAATTTCATTGTGAACGAAGCTTTATATCTTCCAGTATGACTAAATAAGTATTTTCGACGCACCTGTCTACCAGCTAAAGACAGGAAGATCCTGAATAATATCATAAGGTTTGCCTGGCCCGTTTTTATATGCTAAACTGAAAAAGGGAGTCTTTTTGTAAAATTTTTGAAGGGGGGAGTAAGTTAGTTATGAAATTATCGGAAAGGGCGCAGACTATCGAAGCATCGATGACGCTGGCCATAAGCGCCCGGGCCAAAGAATTGCAGGCCGATGGTCACGATGTGATCGGATTTGGAGCGGGCGAGCCCGATTTTGACACTCCCGAACATATAGGAGAGGCCGGCAAAGAAGCCATCGATAAGGGGCTTACCACCTACACACCTGCCGCCGGCACCAGAGATTTGAAAAAGGCGGTGCAGAAAAAGTTCAAAAATGATAGCGGTCTTAATTACGATCTGGACCAGATTATAATATCCAACGGAGCCAAACACTGTCTTTTCAACACTTTTCAGGCTATTTTAAATGAAGGAGACGAGGTGATCATCCCTCTTCTCTACTGGGTTTCCTATCCGGAGATGGTAAAGATGGGCGGAGGAGATCCGGCCTATGTGGAAACCCGGGAGGAGAATGGATTTAAAGTGGATATCGAAGATCTGCGCGGGGCGGTGAATGAGGATACGAAAGCTTTAATTCTCAACAGCCCCAACAATCCGACCGGCTGTGTTTACACCGAAGAAGAGCTGGAAGAGATAGCCGCTCTGGCCGTAAGAGAAGAGTTTATGGTGGTTTCAGATGAGATTTACGAGGAGATTATATATGATGGCAGGGAGCATGTGAGCATTGCCACTCTGGGCGAGGAGATCAAAAAGCAGACGATCGTGATAAATGGCATGTCCAAAGCCTATTCTATGACCGGCTGGCGGATCGGATTTGCCGCCGGACCACAGGAAATAATCGAAATCATGGCCAATATGCAGAGCCATGCCACTTCCAACCCCAATTCCATAGCCCAGTATGCCAGTATAGCAGGGCTGGAAGGGTCCAAAGAGCCGATCTATGAGATGGTGGAAGTCTTCAAAAAGCGCCGGGATTATATGGTGGAAGAGATAGATGATATGCCTGAAGTCAGCTGTATAAAACCGCATGGAGCCTTTTATCTCATGGTCAATATCGAAGATTTATTCGGTTCTGCCTATGATGGTCAGGAGATTCAGGGTTCGATGTCGTTTGCCGATCTTTTCCTTGAGGAAAAGAAAGTGGCGGTCGTGCCGGGCAAAGCCTTCGGCCATGATGGATATATCAGGCTTTCCTATGCTGCCTCGCTCGAGGAGATCAAAGAAGGTCTAAAGCGGCTGCGCGAATTTATAGAGGAGATATAGATCGTCTGCGGCGAAAATGGGCCGCAGATAAAAAATTTTCAACCCCGGGGATGAAGCAGAGTCAACCCGGGGTTTTATAAATTAATAGCTATTATTCATTTTGGTTCTTCTCCACCATGGAAGCTATGAGGCTCCGCTCACAATGAAATTTTTCCCTCTGCTTAAGTTTAGTTTTCGGCCCAAAAATAGTGCTCCCTTCGCGAAAGCTCCTCCCTGAGCTACGCTCAGCCCGACACATCCTGAGCCGGGGACACGATTTTTGGACCATGGACCTGACTCAGGCTTCTAAAAATTTCGAGTCTCACTTCGTCTCATAGCTTCCTATAATAAGAGGTGACCAGTTATTGCTTTAAAAGAATATGTCGTAAATTTCACCAACTGTTATGGAGAAGATCTTTCGTTTAACTGAAGTGTTCGGAGGTCGACTCCACATCCTTATCGCCGCGTCCGGAGAGATTGACGACGATGATATCTTCGCTGTCCAGCTCTGGAGCCAGCCGGGAAAGATAGGCCAGAGCATGAGAGCTTTCTAAAGCAGGAATAATACCCTCCAGCTCAGATAGCTCCCGAAAGGCAGCGAGAGCTTCTTCATCCGATACAGCTTCATAACGAGCCCGACCCGTTTTCCGCATATAGCTGTGTTCGGGGCCCACACCGGGATAATCGAGGCCGGCGGCCAGAGAATGAACGGAGGAAGCTTCTCCCTCCTCGTCCTGGAGCAGATAACTCTTATAGCCATGCTTTATTCCCGGCTTCCCCTGAGTCATGGTGGCTGCATGTTCGCCTTCTTTGCTGCTCTTTCCTCCAGCCTCCAGACCGATTAATTTCACTTCTTCCTCCGGGCGGAAGGGATGGAAAAGACCGATAGCATTGCTGCCTCCTCCCACACAGGCCAGCAGATAATCCGGCAGTTTACCCTCTTTTTGCAGAATCTGTTCTTTTGTTTCCTCTCCTATGATGGATTGAAAATCTCTGACCATGGTGGGGTAGGGATGAGGCCCCACTGCTGATCCCAGCAGATAAAAGGTGTCATCCAGATTTTGAATCCAGTCTTCCAGGGCAGCGTCGACGGCCTCTGAAAGCGTGGCATTTCCCCTGGTGACAGGATTTACTTCTGCCCCCAAAAGTCGCATCCGGTAGGCATTGAGCGCCTGTCTTTCAACATCTTTTTTGCCCATGAAGATCTCGCATTCCAGGCCAAACATAGCCGCTACAGTGGCTGTTGCCACTCCATGCTGGCCCGCGCCGGTCTCCGCCACCAGCCTCTTTTTCCCCATGTGTTTGGCCAGCAGACACTGGCCTAGGGTATTATTGATTTTGTGAGCACCCATGTGGTTTAGATCCTCACGTTTTAGATATATTTTTGCTCCCCCGTATTTCTCCGTCAGTCTCTCGGCGAAGTAAAGAGGTGAAGGCCTTCCCACATTTTCCTTCAAATAATGGGAGAGAGTATCCTGAAATTTCTGGTCCTCTCTGTACTCAAAATAGGCATCTTCCAGCTCCTGCAGGGCCGGTTCCAGTTCTTCCGGAACAAATCTGCCGCCAAATTCGCCAAAAAAACCGTCCTCTTCTCCCCTGTCATTTTCCCGGGTGACATCCGTCCGATCTGAATTTTGCATTAATTTTCCTCCTCATTTTGTTGAAAATTAAGGAAATAATAAAACAAAAAAAGCACGGACGCCAGCCCGATGAGATGGATTATATGATGAAAAGATATGCAGCAGGGCAAATTGACTCAGCTATTCTGCTTTCACCTCATCTGGCCTGGCTCAACTCATCTCAGCTAATTTTAATGAGTTAATCAGTTGAAAATATAATAACTTATTATCTCCATCATGTCAAGCAGATAGAGGATAACAGGCATCTGCTTTCTTCATTTGAAAAATGGGAGAACCGGGAAATGAAAATTTCCCTACCAGCTATATTTGAAAAAGTTCGCATCATCCTGAATTTCAGCAGTTTTATTCTCCAGCTCTTCCATCTTCTCCAGGGATAGACTGGTGAAATTTCTCGCCTTTTCAATGTTATTTTGAAGCTGCTGCAATGAATCTATTCCGACGATAGATGTGGACACAGGCAGGCTCCAGACATAATCCAGGGCTTCCTTCGCACTATCCAGACCTCCTTCTCCAAGTATCCTGCCGCGGGCCATGACTTTCATCGCTATCCTGCCCAGATCCTGCTCTACTGCCTCCTCCAGAAGCTCTTCCTGGAAAGGGCTGTAATGAATATCACCTGCATTCAAAGATAAAAGAAGACAATCAAAATTATACTCCTGAATTCCCCGCAACAAGACCTCGGGATCATAATGTCCTGTGATGCCTAAATTTTTAACGCTGCCTTCATCTCTAAGCTCCTCGAGAGCATGTATCGCCCCATCATCAGCAAAAATCTGCTGGAGATCCTCTTCGGTTCTTACGGTATGAAGCTGATAAAGGTCCAAATAGTCCGTATTTAACCTGTTCAGGCTGTTTTCGAAAAGCCGCATCGTTCCATCATAGCCGCGTTCATGAGTCTTGGTTGCTAAGAATACTTCCTGGCGGCGTTCTGCCATAACAGATCCTATATTTGACTCACTGGCGCCATTACCATAACTGGGAGCAGTATCAATATAATTTACACCAGCATCCAGAGCGTAATTTATTATCTCGCGCGCTTGATCTCTGCTGGCTTCCTGTTCGATGACAGCTTCTCCTCCCAGGCCGAAAATGCTCACCTGTTCTCCAGTCTTACCGAGGGGACGCCGAGGCATTTCTGCTGCTTCAATTGTACCCTGCTGAAAGCCATTAACAAAGGATCCGCCCATAGTTATGCCGGCAGTAACCGCCAGCATGCCTTTTAGAAACTCTCTGCGGGTTACCATAAATAAACCCTCCCTTTTAAAAAAATCCATTCCGATGCCTGTTCATTTCCAAAACTGCCATCGTGTTTACTTTCAATCAATCCAGGATGTTTTATCTGCCATTTGCTTTAAGCGATATTGTATACTATTATTATTAATGCAATTATACATATCTTCTTTTATAATATCAAGCGATAATAACAATTTATATCGTTATAAATGATTTGTTAACTGAGGTAGGAGTTTTTGCCGGCAGGAAGAATATGATAATTTAACAGCGATAATTTTTCGGTTTTGTGTTATAATGGTTTCATGCTCAAAAATTCTTTAAGAGGAGGTAGAATACAATGGAGAAGGGAGTTTTTATGACGGTGATCAACTGCATAGACGGCAGGGTACAGAAGCCGGTCATAGACTGGTTTCACGATAATTACGAAGTTGATTATGTTGATATGATCACCGAACCGGGACCGAATCTTATCCTGGCGAAAAATGAGGATCAAAGAACAGTGGAGTCCATCAAAGAACGGGTGGAGGTTTCAACTGAAGAACACAATTCGGAGAAAATAGCAGTTGTGGGGCATTATGATTGTGCTGCCAATCCGGCCGGCAGAAAAGGTCAGATCGAACATATTAAAGATGCAGTCGAGATGGTCAATTCCTGGATATCGGGAGCTGATGTTTTAGGACTGTGGGTCGATAGCGACTGGCAGGTGGAAGTAGTCGATTAAAAATTATGGGATCTTCTCCATAACCGTTGGTGAAATTTACGACATATTCTTTTAAAGCGATAA
>CAYTDP010000097.1:0-6692 GCA_964436625.1 uncultured Halanaerobiaceae bacterium
TTTTTTTTTGCTTTAAGTGATCTTATACGATATCTATCAACTGATAACAAGAAGAGCCTAAAATGTTATATTTATTCTAAAAAACCACAGAAAGCGTGGTGAATAAAATGGAAAAGATTCTGCTGGCCTACGACGGTTCCGAAAGTTGTGACAGAGCTGTTGGTCAAGTTAGCGAACTGGCCCAGGATTTAAATGCCAGTGTTACTGTTATCACTGTGGTGGAAAGCGCCACATCCGCCCCCTCTCTTCAGAACGGTTACTCATCTCAAAGGAAAGAAAAAGCCCGGGAAATGGCCGAGAAATGTGCTGAAAGGATTGGCATTGAAAATGTTAATATAATTGCCAAGGAAGGAAACCCCGCTCACCTCATCTGCAACGAGGCGGAAAAAGGAGATTTTGATCTGGTGGTAATGGGCGAAAGGGGAAAAAGTCGAATTAAAAGATTCTTGATCGGAAGTACAACTGAAAAAGTAGTAAGACAGAGTAAAAAATCTGTTATGGTTGTTAAGTAACATCATATAACATCATAAGAGAACCAACACAAAATAAAGCCCTCAATCGGCGGTGAACAGACTGCCGTCGACTGAGGGCTCATTATATTTTTTTCTGATAATTTTAAAATATAAATTTAATCAAAAAGACCCATAGAAGCTAGCCCAATTGTTGTCGGGCCAGTTCTAAATTTTCCTGTAGAAGTCGGGGAATGGGAAGATCATAAGGACATTTTTCCACGCATTTTTCGCATTCGATACAATTCTCGGCCTGTAAAAATGTTTCATAAGGACCTTCTTTTATCTTTTCTGCCGGCATGCGATTGAGAAAAGATTCAACTCTCAAAACAACCGGAATCTGTATTCCTTCCGGGCAGGGAAGGCAGTACTGACAGCGTCGGCAGAACTGATCCCCCAGCTCTTCCCTCTTTTTTTCTATAAATTCTTTCTCTTCCTTGTTGAGCTTTTCAGTCCTATCTGCTGCAGTCACGTTTTCTGCAACTTCCTGAGGGCTTTCCATTCCGGGAATGGGAATCACACTATCCCGGTTCAAAATATAACGAAGAGCTATTTCAGGCGCCTGCAGTCTTCCGCCGGCCATGGGTTTCATGGCTATCATGCCTATATTCCTTTCTTCTGCGGCCGGAATCAACTTCTCTTCCGCCTCAGTCTCGATAAAATTATAACAAAATTGAACGGTGGCAAAATTATTTTCTTTTATAGCCCTCAGCAGCAGATCATTGGAATGACCGGTGATCCCTATATGATCAATAAGTCCATCGCTGCGGGCCTTCATCAAACCCTGCAGGGCGCTATTTTTCTTTGTAACCTGATCTTTATAATTCTCTTCGCTGCTGACATGATGCAGCTGGTAAAGATCGATCTTATCAACCTGCAGATTGTCGATGCTAACTTTTACATCCTGATATGCCTCTTCAGCATTTTCAGCTGGAGTTTTGGAAGCCAGATAAACTTTTTTGTCCAGTTCCTGCAGAGCCAGCCCGATCTTTTCCTCACTATCGGAATAAGCACGAGCTGTATCGATAAAGTTAATTCCCCGCTCGACAGCAGTTTTAACAGTAATTTTAGCCTCCTGCTGCGAGACTCTCTGTATGGGAATTCCGCCAAAACCCAGGGTGGCAACTTCCAGCCCGGTATTGCCCAAAATATTTTTTTGCATTATCATATACCTCCCCAAAACTGTCTGCAATTACCTGAACTTTTATAAAAACCGAACACTTAATCAGCTTTTTAGAGCCTCCAGTGAAAAAATCCCCCAATCATCTATTTAGATTGGGGAATTTCTTTAAACAGATCATTCATATTTACATGTCCACTCTATTTATTTAGCCTGAACTATTATATAATATTTTACACGTGTTTTATCCCTGCTCTATATTAAAAGCTGAAATCATCTCTTTGAGATGCTCGGCCATATTTTCCAGTTCATCGGCTGAGGCGGCCACCTCTTCCACTGAAGCGCTCTGTTCTTCAGCCAGAGCAGAAACCTCTTCGCTGCTGGCAGCGTTGTCCTCGACTGATTCTGAGATGGAATTTATCGATTGATTTATATCCTGGATTCTTCTGCCCAGATCTTCAGCGAAGTCCTTCATTTCCTCCACCCTTTCCTCTGTGCTGCGAGAAGTGCTTACAATTCCCTCAAGAGAGTCGCCGGCTTCATTTATTGATTCTATCTGTTTATCGACCTGTTTAATATTGGTCTGCATCGAGTTTATCGTAGCCTGAGTTTCGGACTGGATATCCTCGATCAGACTGGTTATCTCACCGGCAGCCTCCGAGGATTCTTCCGCCAGCTCTCTTATTTCTTCAGCTACCACGGAAAATCCTCGCCCGGCTTCACCAGCCCGAGCTGCCTCTATGGCAGCATTCAAAGCGAGCAGATTTGTCTGCGAGGCTATAGATTCTATAACTTCTATCATATTTCCTATCTGCTGAGATCTTTTATTGAGTTTTTCTATGGCATCGGTAGCAAATTCTACAGTCTCACTCACCGTATCAAGCTGTTCAATAGCTTCATTTATGGATTCCTGACCTTTCCGGGCAGTTTCAACTGAATCGCTGGCTTCCTGGAATACTTCGTTCACATTTTCCATAAGCTGCTCGCCATCTTCAGCCACCTTTTCTGAGGTTTCATCGATATTGTGAATATCCGTGTTGATATCTTCGCTCTTTTCGGCCACCTCTGTGATGGTGCGGGCGATCTCCTCCGAGCTCTGTCCCATGTCATCTGATGCACTGCTCAGCTGGCGGGAAGCATCCACGACCGAGTCTGAATTTTCATCGATTCCCAGAATTAAATTCTTCAATCCATTCGTCATTTCGTTGAAGGAATCAGCCAGATCACCGAGTTCACCCTTTGATTTTATTTTAACCTGACCGCTCAAATTTCCATCAGCTACTTCAGACGCTCTTTCAGCCAGCAGCTCAACAGGCTTAAGCAGTCTGGAAATAAGAAGGAAGATCAACAAACCAACCGCAGCTGTGCCTGCCACCGAAAAAATTCCGAGGTTTCGAGTTATAGCAGCGCTTTGAGCGACAACATCTTCTCGATCCTGGACTGTCTTGATATAACCCAGCACCTCACCAGAATAATCCTCGAAGGGCAGAAGATAAATACCTTCAGTCTCATCTTCGGAGTAAAAGAAAACTCTTTCTCCTGTTTCGGCTTCTGCCAGCTTCTCCTGAGGAACCTGCCATTGATCTTCTGCTGTCGCTCCAAAGAGGCCGTCATCTTCGCTCACCTCTTCCCAGAGCGGGAGATCTTCATCCTCGAATACATAAAAGAAAAATTCTCCACCCAGATTCTCCTGCAGCCTGTGGGCAAAATAATCATCAAAAGCTGATCCAAATTCAACAGTTCCCACATGTTCACCTTCATACTCGACCGGAGCTATAGCGCGAATACTGATAGCCGAAGTTCCAGCTTCCAGCCCCTGCAAAAACTCCTGGCGGCTGTTAGCTTCGTTGACGATTTCTCTAACATCACTGAGATCATCCCCGTATCTTTCAGGTCTGTGAACTCTTAAAAAAGAAGTGGAATCGGGCTCGTGAAAATGAACTCTACCCACTTCTTCTTCTACTGCCTCTATCTCCGGGCCCAAAAACTCTGCCAGCTGCTGACGTTCGCGCTCCCCAAAAAATTCCTGAACCATTTGATTGTTGGCAGTCCGCAGCACGTTTACCCGGGCCATTTCCACTCTATCTTCAATTTGTGCTTCCAGAAAATTGCCCATAGCTGCAAAGAATTCCTCTTCTTCCTCCTGTAAAACGGTGGTAGACTGGTTGAGCGAATAAAGGCTTAACCCTGCCGATAAAATTATAATCCCCAGGACAACAGCGATAATCAATTTCTTCTTAAAAGACATTTTCCGCAAGGATAACACTTTTTAAATCACCTCTATTAATTTGCATATCATTATTCTGCGTTAATAATTGCTTCCCGATGTCAGCATCAATTTCCTGCATATTTCAGTACTTTTTTCCCGCATACAGGCGATCGCACCCTCCGGGCGTAAATATTTATGAAAAATAGGCGATTTTATTGTATAATGATAAGAAAGAACGACCGATTCATTATATCGAGGGGGATTACCATGCCCGAAAAAAACTCGGCCCAAACAGTCCCGGAAGATCAATTCATAGAAAACAGATGCAGACTTGTTCAGGCTGCTCTGGATTCTCTCTCTGCCAATATAGCCATTCTGGACGAGAGAGGTATCATCCGTTACACCAACCGCTCCTGGAAAGAACACGCCCGGGAAAATGGCCTGGACCCTGATAAATGTTCCGAGGGAATTAATTATCTGAAGGTCACCCTGAACGCGAAAGGGGAGCCCACTGAATTGACCGAGAAAATCAAAAGCGTGATGCGCAGAGAAAGTGATTACTACGAAAAAGAATATCCCTGTCACGGCCCGGATAAAAAAAGCTGGTATAGAATGAAAGTTACCCCCTACGATGACGAAGGGCCTTATGCTGTCGTCATAGCACACGAGGATATCACCGAAAAGAAAAAAGGTGAGTTGAAAATAGAAGAATCTCTACAAAAAACCAAAATGCTCCATGATCAATTTTTACCGGCGGGGCCTCCCGATATCCCCGGGCTGGATTTTGCTTTCCATTACCAGCCGGCCAACAGGCTGGGAGGCGATTTTTACAATTACGTAAGACTCGAAAATAAATTGATATTTTATGTTTCCGACGTGAGCGGTCACGATCTGAGCAGTTCAATTCTCAATATATTCCTGCGGGAAGCAATAAACTCTTATCTATTGTCAGCTTCATATTCCGATGAAATCAAACCCGCTGATATCGTCAGCTACGTCTCCGGGCGCTTCAGCGAAGAAGAATTTCCTGCTGATTATTTTATCTCGCTGGTTATGGGGGTTATGGATCTTGAGACCAATGAGATAAATCTTGTAAACGCCGGATTTCATTTTCCGCCCAAGCTGATCTTAGAAAGCAGCAGGCCGGCCAGTCTGAAGTGTTCGGGCCACCCTATTTCTTATCTCACCACCAGTTCAGAGCAAAAACCTGAAGAATGCCGGTTTATTCTTTCTGAAAACTCAACTCTTCTGATATATACAGATGGTCTTATAGAACAACGTAAGGCGGAGAGCTCACAGGAAATGTATGGAGAGATGAGGCTGCTGGAACTGATAACTTCGCTGGACTACAGAAGACCAGAGACTTTAATTAATAAAACCTGTGAAAATTTAAAGCAGTTTCGAGGTGAAACTCCAGTAGGAGATGATATTACAATGATGGCAATAAAAAATAAAAGCCTGAAATAAAAAAAGACCTGCATCTCAGAAGGTATGAATCCTGAAATGCAGGTGCCCAGGAAGTACCCTGGGGTTGGGGGGTTAGGACTGCAAAATTATAAAAGGCATCCAAAAGTGCTTTTCAGACGCTTTTTTAGGGGGAAAGGATATTTCGATTAACCTGTTAATATGATAAAATACGAAACAAATAAAATAAAGGCACGAGCAGAATAAATACCTGTATACTGGTATCCAAGAGAATATTTTCTCGCTGAATGCAAAAGTCTAAAATCAAAACTCTATTTCGGTTGATGTTCTCTGCGTATGTCTGTCCAGAAAATTATCTGAAGAATCATGATAACCCAGGATAACTTCATAGCTTTCACCCGGTTCCAGCTCATAGCGGCTTTCTTCTGTTAAAGGCACAATAAATTCTGCCACGGTCCCTTCCTGATCACGTTCTGCATAATATTCTTCTATATAACTGGCCTCGATCTGTTCGTGACTGGTAGGAGCATTGCCATAGTGCTCTTCAAGTGTGACCTCCTCTTCAAATCCCACAATGATGATTTCTGCATCCTGCATTCTTCGACTCGGTTCAAATCCTATAGAAACCCATCCGGTTTCCGGAGTTTCAAGTCTTATAAGAATCTTCTCTTCCCCTGTTTCTTCTTCAGAAAAATTCCAGAATACATCCATATCAATTCCTGAAGTATAATGGTTTTCATAGGTAATATCTTCCCGCAAAAAGCTTTCTCTCGCTTCATATTCTTCATTTTCATAATTCTCATCGCCATAAGCACTTAGTGCAGTCACTTCTGCCAGAGTAAACACGAGCATGAAAACAATCAGAGAAATCAAAATATTAAATTTTTTCTGACTCATTATCTTGTACAATTTCAATCCCTCCTTATGATATAAAATAACTCATGTCAAACATATACAGAAATTGCAAAAATAAGATGAATTGTGGCCAGTATAATGGTTAAACGAGCCATATTCCGATGAACACTGAGAGAAAAATTGACAATCTGCTTGCGGGTTAAAATAATAACGGAGGCGGTAATCAGCAGACTTATATAAGCCAGAATTCCCAGCCACCCAGCCAGGGGCAAACCATAATAAAACTGATAGGCAGTTCTCTCAATAAATTCCAATTTAAATAACACCCCCGAATTATGAATGAATTCAATTTAAACTGTCACTGATCAGAAATAATTAATTGCCTGTTTTATTATTTCAATGCCTGTAATAAATTTCCTGCAAAAAGTCAGTTAAATTTAAATTTGAGCAGGAATATGATCTTTCATCTATAATTTACGGTTCTTCTAGTTATCAGTTGACAGATATCGTATAAGATCACTATCATGATGACAATGGCTGGAAGATATAAAGCGAAGTGATACTCGAAATTTTT
>CAYTDP010000098.1:0-6511 GCA_964436625.1 uncultured Halanaerobiaceae bacterium
CCTGATACCCCCAGAAATTGAGCAGCAATCTGTTTGTGGCTACTCCAATTCCTCCCCCCAAAAACATGTTGAAGGAAGCCAGGGACATTACTGTCCCCCGCTGCTGGGGCATCTGCTTTTGCGCTGTAACCAGTACAGTGGATTGCAAAGTGACGAAGGCCAGACCAAAGCCGATCAGGGCCGGGACTGCAAAAACCAGACCGGGCCAAAAACCCAGCGGCAGCCAGGATATAAGACCTACAAGACCAGCCAGTATTAAAAGCTTAGGTCCCAGCAACTGGCGCATGTTTCCCACATTGCGTCCGCCTGTGAAGGCTGCCAGACCAAATAAGGTCATTATAAGCCCCACAACCAGAATATTATAACCGGTCATTTCCACGAAAAAATCTCCCAGATATGTAAAACTGCCAAACACGGCAAAACCTATCAGAAAAAGCAGCGCAACTGTCTTCAGTAACATGGGACGTTTAAAAGCATTGCTGTAGGCCCGACGAAAGCTGAGTTTTTCGGCCGTGCCTTCATCAAACTGCAGTGACTTAAGGATTATTACAACTATGATCAACTCCGCAATTCCATAGGTTAAATAAACCAGCCGCCAGGAACCCAGAAATGACAGGCCACCACCTATAGCTGTGGCTGCTGCCGCCCCCAGAAAGAAACTACCCATCATCTGACCGATGGCATTCATCACAGCCCGGGGTTTATGAAAAATATCCCCGATGTAGGAGACTGACACCGGCAGTATAGCAGCGGCAAACCCTCCATTTATAGCTCTGACAGCCAGCAGTGAAGGAAAATTGAAAGCCAGCGCCCCCAGGCTGCTGAAAATAGCCGTCCCAAAAGAGGCTATCGTGATAATCCTCAGTTTGCCATACCTGTCTCCCAGCGGTCCAAAAATAAATGTAAACAGCCCAAAGGGGATCATATAAGCCACTACCACTATGGCTGCTGTACCGATCTCCAGGCCAAAGTCCTGAGCAATATCCACAAGCATGGGGGAAGCAGCGTAATTATCACCCATAACCCAAAAACCCATGGCTCCTAACAGTAATACTGCCTTTCCTGCATCATTTTTTCCTGACATGTTTCAGTGGAATCCTCCTTTAGATCTGTCTGATGCATATTAGAAAACTTTTATTTAGTTAATTTCTTAATTAATTTGTATAATATACTTAATTAGATTTGTCAAATGATCGCTCTTTGAATGGGGTCGGACTCAATACATGGGCGCTGCTTTTATATCATAATAATATGAAAATTACAGCAAAAAAAGAGGACCTCCCCTGATAAAACTGCTTCAAAAACGGTCAAAACAGTTTAAAGGAAGGTCCTCCCATCAAAAATCATATGCTGTTCAATTTTCCTTAAAGCTCAAACTTGTCCGCCTGATCTGCCAGGTCCTGAGCCATCTCAGCCAGTTCCTCTGAAGCATCGACTATCTCTTGAGTTGAGGCTGCCTGTTCTTCGCTTGATGCCGAAACTTCCTGGGCATTGCTGGCAGATTCCTCGCTGACAGCGGCTATCTCCTCCATGGCAGCGCTCACTTCACTGCTGTTGGCAGCCATATTTTCAGCGCTGCTCACCACATTATCGATCAATTCGCCCAGCCTGTTGACAGCCCCTTCAATTTCCGCAAAGTAAGTTTCGGTGGTATCTATAGCTTCTACACTTTCGGTTACCACTTCCTCTGTATCCTCCATGCGGTTTGTGGTGGTCTCAACTTTATTTTGAATCTCTTTGATGAGTTCGTTTATCTCCTCGGTAGCACTGGAGGATTCTTCGGCCAGCTCTCTTATTTCATCGGCTACCACGCTGAAGCCCTGACCTGCCTGCCCGGCTCTGGCCGCCTCTATGGCAGCATTGAGAGCTAAGAGGTTGGTCTGTTCGGAGATGTTATTGATCATATCGACTATATTGCCTATTTCATCGGAAAGCTTACCGAGTTCATTTACACTTTGAGCCATCTCCTGCTGATTTTTATTTACCCGGTTTATTTTATCGCTGGTTTCGTCCACGGTTTCGCTGCCTTTATCCACCTCATCAAGCACCGTCTCAGCCTGGTCGTCCATATCGTCGGCCTGATCATTGACGGCTCCTATCTCCTCGCTCAGCTCTCTCACGTTTTGTTCTGTATCATTTATCTGAGCTGTCTGCTCCTCAGCTCCCGAAGCTACCTGCTCTATGGCGGAGGTTACCTCCTGGGCTGAAGCCGACATCTCCTCGCTGGTGGCGGAAAGCTCCTCGCTGTTGGAAGAGAGATCTTCAGCTATCCTGGTGATCTGCCCCACTGTCTCTTTTAAATCCTCCCGCATACCGTTAAGAGATTTGCATAATACCCCGAATTCATCCTTTCTCTCGATCTGCAGTTTGTCAAAGCCTAAGTTGCCTCTGGCTATTTCCCGGGCGAAGTTTACGCATCTCACCACGGGTTGAGTTAAATTCTGAGCGAAGATATAGGCTACGATTATTATCAGCACAGCTGCTATACCTGCCGTCCAGAAAACTGTTGTCTGCATGCTATCGGCCACAGCAAAAGCTTCGCTCTCGTCAATCTCCGCGATCACAGCCCAGGTAAAACCGGGCAGCTCCAAAAGATCATAGGAGCTCAAAACGTTGATCCCCCGGTAATCTTCAATTATCTCCTGTCCTTCCCGGCCCTGGAAAGCCTCTTCTGTAGCCCGGGTATCTATTTCCCTCTGCAGAAGCGTTCCTTCTTCAAAACGGGAATCGGAGCGCATAAGCCTATCCTCTCCGACCAGATAGACCTCGCCTGAATCACCCATGCCTTCTTCTACGGCCATAATATCGTTTATCGCCTCATCCGATACCTGCAGGGCCAGCACACCTAAAAACTCGCCTTCCTCCTCAATCGGGGCTGCCACAAACATGGCAGGCTCATCGGAAGGGGCATACATCTCATAATCGACCATTGCTACATCATCCTGCCCCTGTTCAAATGCTTCTGCTAAATTGGAATCGCTGTACCTGCCGTCGATCAAATTGGTTCCGACATCATCTTCTTCTGCTACCGTGTAAACTATATCTCCATCCGGCTGGATCAAAAACAAATCATAATAACCGTATTGTTGAATATAATTGGAAAAATAATCATCAAATCTTTCTCTATGTTCACGATAATTATCCCCGTCCAGACCCTCTATATCAAACCAGGACCCCAGGTTTTCTATGCTCTGACGGGCATTCATCGAATCAGCCAGAATCCGAACATCGGCCATTCTTTCCTCGAAAAAACCGGCAATTTCTTCAGCCTTAATTTCCTGTACTGCTCCCAGCTGGTCGAAAGCTGCCCCCTCTAAACCGTCGGTGGCACTGCGCAGACTCAAGTAGGCTACCACCGCCAGGGGTATGAGGCTGATTAATAGAAATATGGCGATTAATTTTGCGGAAAAGCTAAACCCCTCCGTCTCCACCTTATCGCTTTTAAATATCATTTTCTGCCCCCTTCCGGGCAATATTTTAGGTTCTTCTTGTTATCTAGTTGACAGATATCGTATAAGATCACATAAAGCAGAAAAAATTTCATTGTGAACGAAACTTTATATCTTCCAGTATGACTAAATAAGTATTTTTGACGCACCTGTCTACCAACCGAAGACAGGAAGATCCACATTCAAATTTATTTTTTATAAAATAAATATTCTGTCAAAATACTAATACCCCAGCATATATTGCTGGGTGCCGAAAAACAAATTTGGGTTAAAACAGCAGCTCAGCAATCTTAGGAGATTAATCCTTTAGACCGGAAGCTTTGCGCCCCTATCTTTCGACAGGTTTGCCTTTGTTATTTCAACTCCTTGTGAATTAGATAATAACAAATTATTTGATCAATTACAAATTATTTTTTGAAATAAAAGTAAATTAACGCCGAAATTAAATATGAAATTTTCTGACAGCTGCCCGTTATTCTTTGATGATTTCGACTATCTCCAGGCCGGGATTTTTCATCAGGTCGAGATAAAGGTCATCGACTTTGATTATCGGACGATAGGGATGTCGCGGAGGAATAAAAATTACCCGGGCTTCCTTTCCGTTATTCAGTTTAATCTTTTCATCGACCAGATAGTTGGGAATCTTCCTTAAAAAGACCTCTTTCAATTTATAATCAAAATGACCGAAGGACTCCTCCTCAACAACTTTGATAGCATTAAAAGGCGAGCGGGCTGTCTGGTAAACTCTATCCGCCGTCATCGCATCGAAGGCATCGACTATTGCCAGAACTCGGCCAAAAAGCGGTATCTTTTCACCCTCATACTGGCGGGGATAGCCGGATCCATCATATCTTTCATGGTGAGTCAGTATTCCCGCGGCGACTTCATCCTCTATCTGCTGGCTCTCTTTGACCATTCTAAAACCAAAGACTGAATGCTGCTTCATAAATTCGAATTCTTTTTTTGTCAGAGCATCGGGCTTTTTTAGAATTGATTCGGGGATTTTTGCTTTGCCGATATCGTGCAAAATACCGGCCTGAACGAGATTATTTTTTCTTTCGGAGGAAAGGTTGATCCATTCGGCGAACATGCCCGCCAGAATGCCGACATTGAGAGAGTGAGTGTAGGTGTATTCATCAATTCTTCTGATAGCGGTCAGAACATCGACAAGGTCCATTTCTTCGGATAATTTGCTGGTTTTTTCTGTAAGCTCCAGAACATCTTCATATTCCACTCTGCGTTTGTACATAAACTTCTCAAATTTCTCGGCGAACTTCACCACGCTACTTCTGTACTCGCGTTCTTTTTTTCTGACCTTTTCTAAATTATTTTTTCTTTCTTCTTCAGCCTCGGTGAAAACCTCAACTTCAGATCTCCCTCTTTCTTCAAGCCGGTTGATCACCTCTTCTGTCATGACAGTTCCCGAGGGGATCAGCACCGCTCCAAATTTGCTGCCAATATCTTCGGCTATAGTCATTCCTGGCTTTAATTTATCGATATTAACTTTTTTATTGCCCTGTTTTTCTGCCAACAATTGCCCACCTCCTGGATAAACACGTTTATTTCATTTTAGCACCTAACCAGTTATTGTTCAAATTTAATAATTTATTATCAATTGTACGAATATTTTTGCAGTATAATTTGCAAAAAACGGGCTATAATGCTATAATAATTAGTAACAGTTATTATTTATGTAGTTTGCTTCTCATATTCATTTCCGAAATAATAAGAAGGTGGTGATCTCTCCACCTCAGAATACAGGAAAAATTCCTGCATAAATTAAAGCTTGGCCCGAAAAAAGTCAATTTGAAGGGGGGAGTAATATAATGGAAATTAAAAAGAATGACGATGTTTTGAAATGCATACCCGCTTCCGGAGATCTGCTGCGCAGCGACTGCAAAACCTGCGAGGAAAACGAAGAGACCTGGTGCTGCAAGATTTTTTCAAAAAAGATTGAAGAACATCTTGCAGGCGAAATGTTGAAGGACGGTTTTGAGAGGATAGAAGTAGACCTCTCCAGGATAGAAAAAATTGATTCCTGCGGAATATCCGCCCTGGTTCTGCTCAAAAAAATGGCGAAAAAGAACAATCTGGAAAGGATATGCCTGCAAAACTTCAATAACGATTATGTACAAAAAGTGCTGGATATGGTGCAGATAGATGAGATTATGGAGATTAAACAACCCCTAAAAACATAAAATACATTTAACATATATAATCGCCGGACAATTACCGCGTCAATCGGATTGTCCGGCTTTTTCAAATTCCTCTCTGAATTCTTTTATGTTTTCCTGTATTTCTCTGTTGAGATTTATTATATCGGAATTGACCTCTTCTATGTCAGCGACCAGCTCACCCGACTCTCCCGATAGTTTTCGCACCTCTTCTGCCACGACCGAAAACCCCTGCGATCCGCTGGCCCGGGCTGCTTCGATAGAGGCATTCAGAGAAAGGATATCCAGACTTTTAGCGATGTTTTTGATCTCCGCCAGCAGCGAATCGACCTGCTGCGAATTGCCCTCTATCTGCTGGTTTACCTCCTCTAAATTTTCCACCATGTTCTCAATCAGCTGACGCTGACTGGCCCTAAAACTTTCAATTATTTCATAAATGAGAAAAGAACCCTCGCCGGAAATCACTTCCGCTCCTCCGGTTTTATTTTCATGAATATATTCCAGCACCTTTTCCGAACCGGTTACTTCCAGAATCACGTCAATTGCGGGCTTCTTTATCAACTCATCCATATCCTCGGTAGTCCTTATATTGTTCTGCCGGGCCACCTGCATGCCCGGAGCTTCCGGATCTTTATCGGCCACTCCCGCGATTGAGACAGAATCCATATCTGCGAAAATTTCCAGCAGATAAGAGCCGACTTCTCCACCGCCAACAAGACAGATTTTTAAAACATCCTCCGAGGAATTTTCAGCCATCTATTTCTAAGACCCCCACTGATAGTTAAAATTATTGGATCTTCTCCATAACCGTTGGTGAAATTTACGACATATTTTTTTAAAGCGATAACTGCTCACCTCTTATTACAGGAAGCTATGAGGCGAAGTGAT
>CAYTDP010000099.1:0-6418 GCA_964436625.1 uncultured Halanaerobiaceae bacterium
TCCTAAATGCAGGTGTTCTTAAACAAAATCCAACAACTGATGTGGAGAAGAACCAAAAATAGATATCATAAAATAAATATTTGGAGGTAGTCAGATGTCCAGAGCTTTAAAACTCCCCGGCGAGAAGAAAACCGTAAAATATATCGTGGTTGACGGCGAGAAAAGACAGGTTTTGATAATAGCTCGCGATGGGGAAGACAGCGATAAATACAATTCAGAGAGGCTGGAGGAAATTCGCAGCAGGCTGGTTGAAATAATTGAGAAGTCAGCCGTCTCAGATAAATGGCAGATAAAAACGATCGCGAATTTGAACCTGCAGCGGGAAATAGAATTGATCTGGCCCGAGCTGACCAGAAATCTCCCCGAAAAGCTGGGTTTTGCCACCAGCTGGTTTGCCAGAGCCCGGCCCGAAATGGGCGAAAATGGCCGGCTGATCGTCAGAAGCGAGAGCAGTCTGGCCTGTAAATCTCTTGACTGCAGGGAGCTGCGCAATTATCTCAGCCAAAAAGTCGCTCAGTACACGGGAGAGTTTCTTCAGGAGATAGATTTCAAAAACGGTGATTTTGTTCCTGGAAAAAAAAGCAGCTGCTCAGTTTCAGAAGCTGGCAGCCGGCAGAAAAATGGTAGAAGATCTCCTGAAAAGAAAAATAATGGCCGGAAAAATAACGGCTCTTCGGGCCAGAAGAAAAAAATGGTTCTCTTCGGCAGCAGAATATCCGATAACAGGCGCATATTTTCTCTGGATGACATTCCCGAAGAGGGCAGCGCAGTTGTGGAAGGGGAGATCTTCGAGGTAGATAGCCGTAAAACCCGCAATGGCAAGACCCTTTATATGTTATCTATGACAGATTATACCAGTTCTTTGAAGATTAAAGTCTTTGTTAACGATGGGAGCGAATTTGCCCGCCTGCCGGATGAGGGTGAGACCATTCGGGCAGCCGGCGAGCTTCAATATGACCGTTACAGCCGGGAAACCACCATGATGGCCGACGATATCAATCTCATTCCCGCTCAAAATCGAGAGGATAATTCCGAAGAAAAGAGAGTCGAGCTGCATCTGCATACAAAGATGAGCCAGATGGATTCGGTAATAGATGCGGAAAAAGCCGTGAAAAGAGCGGCCAGCTGGGGCCATGAGGCCCTGGCTGTTACCGATCATGGCGTCGTTCAGGCCTTTCCTGATGCCTATGAAGCCGCCAGAGAGGAAGAGATCAAGCTGATAATGGGTTTGGAGGCTTATCTGGTCGATGACGGCGAGAAGATCGTAGTCAATCCGGGAGATTCCAGGCTGGATGAGCTGAATTTTGTCATCTTCGATCTGGAGACCACCGGTCTGGAGAGCAGTCAGGATCGGATAATCGAAATAGGAGCGGTGAGGGTCGAAGATGGAGAGATCGTCGAAAGCTACTCCCAGCTGATCGATCCGGAGAGAACTATCTCCGGCAAAATCGAGGATCTGACCGGTATCAGCAATGCTGATTTGAAAGGGGCCCCGACCGTGGACGAGGTGCTGGATGATTTTCTGGCCTTCTGTCAGGATGCAGTCCTGGTGGCCCATAATGCAGATTTTGATTATTCTTTTTTGCGCCAGGAATGTTTGAGATCTGACTGCAGCATACCCAGAAAGCCCCTGCTGGATACGCTCGCTTTGAGCCGGGCCCTTTTGCCCGGTCTAAAAAGTCACAAATTAAACAAGCTCTGCGATCATTTTGAGATTGAGCTTGAGGATCATCACAGGGCTGAAGCAGATGCGGAGGCTACGGCCAGACTTTTGCTCAGGCTTCTGGACCGGGCTGAAAACTCCCGCCAGAACCTGGAAAAACTCAGGGAAATCAATGAACTGGCCGATAATATCGACTGGAAAAAGCAGAATTACCGGCATGCGGTGCTCTTAGCCCGCAACAAATCGGGACTCAAGGATCTGTATTTTCTTGTTTCTCGCTCTCATATCCATAATTTTTACGGCAAACCCAGAATTCTAAAAAGCGAGCTGGAGAAGTTTCGCGACAATCTGCTGGTGGGATCAGCCTGCGAAGCGGGCGAGGTGTTTCAGGCCGTTCTGCAGCAGAAAAGCGAGAAAGAGCTCAAAAAAACAGCTGATTTTTATGATTATCTGGAAATTCAGCCGCCGGGCAACAATAAATTTATGATCCCCGATAGGGTCAGTTCCCTCGCGGAGTTGAAAAAAATAAATGAGAAAATATACGAGCTGGGCGAGAAGCTCGATAAACCTGTGGTGGCAACCAGCGACGCTCATTATCTCGATGAAGAGGACGCCATTTATCGGCAGATACTTCAGGCCGGACAGGATTTCGAGGACGCCGATAAACAGCCCCCCATTTATTTTAAGACTACAGAGGAGATGCTGTCTGCCTGCGATTATCTGGGCGAGGAGCGCAGCCGCGAGGTGGTTATCGAAAATCCCAAAAAAATCAGCGCAATGATCGAAAGGTTAAACCCCATCCCTGAGGGTCTGCATACTCCTGAGATAGAGAATGCCGATGAGAAGGTGCGTGAAAATTCTTTTGCCAAAGCCCACCGGCTTTACGGCAATCCTCTGCCCGAACGCGTAAAGGACAGGCTGGAAAGAGAGCTTTCGGCGATTATAGATAATGGTTATGCCGTGATTTATCTCATATCTCATAAGCTGGTACAGAAATCGCTCGATGACGGCTATCTGGTCGGTTCCAGAGGATCGGTCGGTTCTTCTCTGGCCGCCTATATGATGGATATAACAGAGGTCAATCCCCTGCCGCCGCATCACCGCTGTCCCGAATGCTGTCATGCTGATTTTGCCGATGAGCGTGAGGATATAGTAGGGGTCGACCTGGGAGACAAAACCTGCCCTGAATGCGGAGCGGAGATGGACGCTGATGGATTTGACATTCCTTTTCCAGTATTCATGGGTTTTGATGGCAACAAAGTCCCTGACATAGACCTGAATTTTTCCGGAGAATATCAGTCCACCATTCACCGCGAGACGGAAAAGCTTTTCGGCGAGGATTACGTTTATAGAGCCGGAACAATTTCCACTATAGCCGATAGGACCGCCTACGGATTCGTTAAAGGCTATATACAGGATCGGGATCTGGAAAAGCGCAGCACGGAGATCAATAGACTGGTAGACGGCTGCACGGGCGTGAAAAGAACCACCGGTCAGCATCCTGGCGGGCTTATGGTTGTGCCGCGCGATATGGATATCCACGATTTCACCCCGGTCCAGCGGCCTGCCAACGATCAGGATAGCGGGGTAAAGACCACCCATTTTGATTACCATGCCATAAGCGGCCGCATTCTCAAGCTGGATCTTTTGGGCCATGATGATCCTACCTCGATCAGAAAACTCCAGGATTTGACCGGCAAGGATCCGCTGGAGATCAGCCTGGATGATGAAAATACCATGTCGATCTTTTCCGGAATCGAAGAGCTCGATATGGAGGAAAATCCGCTTGATCTCGAGGTGGGGACTCTGGGCGTGCCCGAATTCGGCACTTCCTTTGTGCGGGGCATGCTCACCGAAACCAGGCCGAACACCTTCGCCGAACTGGTCAGAATAAGCGGTCTATCTCACGGAACCGATGTCTGGCTTAATAACGCCCGCCAGCTGATCAGATCGAACACGGCGGAATTAAAGGATGTTATCTCGGTCAGGGATGATATAATGAATTATCTGATACAGAAGGGAATCGCTGAAAAGAGAAGTTTCGAGATAATGGAAGATGTGCGCAAGGGCCGGGGTTTAAACGATAAACAGCGGCAGATCATGGTCGATCACGGCGTGCCCGACTGGTATATCGAGTCGTGTGAAAAGATAAAATATATGTTCCCCAAAGCTCATGCTGCCGCCTATGTCATGATGGCCTTTAGAATAGCATATTTTAAGGTGTATTATCCAGCGGAATTTTATGCCACCTACTTTTCCAATAATTCCAGCTGTTATGAAGCGGGCCTGATAAATCGCGGGTATGAATATGTGCTCGATCATCTGGATAGTCTGAAGGAGAAAGGAAACGACAGAACTCCCAAAGAGAACAACCAGCTCTCGCTTCTGCATATAATAGTGGAAGCCATGAACAGAGGACTGGAATTTCTGCCGGTCAGCATTTATGAATCCGCACTCAAAGATTTCCAGCTCAAGGAGGGTAACAAGCTTCTGCCCCCCCTGGTAGCCGTGCAGGGCCTGGGATCGACCGCCGCCGAGAATATAGTTCAGGCCAGAAAGAACGGTGAATTTATGTCCGTGGAGGATTTTGTCGATAGAACAGGTGTATCCAGCACTGTGGTTGAATCTCTGCGGGAAAACGGAACATTCGAAAACATGCCCGAACACAATCAGCTCTCGCTCTTCGAATAAAGCTTTCTCCTGCTGATCTGGACCGGCGGTTTAATCCTTGCATGTTGGTTAATGCTGTGGTATTATTAATAAGGAATATGTATTGAACAGGTTAAATTATTTGATCTCAGGAGAGGAGTGGGTTTAACCCACTCCTTAATTAAATAAAAAAATGAATAAGGACAGAGGATAATAAGTTCAAAGGAGATGATGTGCAGTGAAGACTTCCGAAAGGGTAGCCGGCCGGGTTGAAACCATGCTCAGTGGTGAAGATCTCGAACTTGTCGCCGTCGATTACGTAAAAGAAGGCTCAGAAAGAGTTTTGAGAGTTTTTATCGAGAATAGAGAGGGAGAGGTTGATCTGGAAGACTGCGAAAGAATAAGCAGAGGGCTTTCCGACTGGCTGGATGAGGAGGATTTTATCTCGGAAAGCTATATTCTTGAGGTATCCTCGCCAGGACTGGAAAGACCTCTTAGAGATAGAGAGGATTTTTCCAGATTTGCCGGTGAAAATGTCTTTATCAGGACCTATGCCCCTATCGAGGATAAAAAGGAATTCACCGGAATTCTTCAGGGAATAGATGATGGCACCGTCGAGGTGATGCTCAAGGAGAACGGCAAAAAAGTGGCGCTGCCCTACAGCAGCATCGCCAAGGCGCGTCTAGATGTAGATTTTCAGCTGGAATGAGGAGGTTAAGATATGAATTTTGATTTTCTTCAGGCCCTCGACGATATAGAACAGGAAAAAGATATTCCCAAAGAGATTTTGATCGATGCTCTGGAGACAGCGCTGGAATCAGCCTATAAAAAAGATTATGGTTCTAAGGAAAATGTCCATGTAGAGGTGGATACCGATCGAGGGGATGTAAAGGTCTACTCCCGCCGCCGTGTGGTCGAGGAAGTCGACAATGAGAATTTTGAAATAGATACGGAAAGGGCGCAGGATATCGATTCTGAGGTCGAAATAGGGGATGTAATCGATGTAGAGGTGACCCCTGCTGATTTCGGTCGAATAGCTGCTCAGACGGCCAAACAGGTCATCATGCAGAGGATTAGAGAAGCCGAGAGGGATGTAATTTACGAGCATTATAAGGAAAAAGAGGGCGAATTTATAACAGGCACGATTCAGCGATTTCAAAATGATCATATTTTGATAGATATGGGCAAGACGGAAGCTCTTTTACCTCCTTCCGAGCAGATCGAAGATGAAAATTACGAGGTCGGAGACAGGATAAAGCTGTATATAGTCGAGGTAAGCGCCACCACCAAGGGACCGAAAATTTTGGTCTCGAGAACCCATCCGGGATTACTTTTGCGGCTTTTCGAAATTGAAATACCGGAAATATTCGACGGCACCGTGGAGATAAAAGCGGTGGCCCGAGAGGCCGGCAAAAGATCAAAAGTTGCCGTAGCCTCCAATGAGGAAGATGTCGATGCTGTTGGAGCCTGCGTGGGCCCCCGGGGCAGCCGGGTGCAGGCCATAGTTGATCAGTTAAATGGCGAGAAGATAGATATTGTCGAGTGGAATCCTGACCCGGGCGAATTGATTGCCAATTCTTTAAATCCCGCCGAAGTCAAAGAGGTCAATATATATGAAGAGGAACAGGTAGCAGAAGTTGTTGTTCCTGACTTCCAGCTTTCACTTGCCATAGGTAAAGAGGGGCAAAATGCCCGTCTGGCTGCTAAATTAACCGGCTGGAAGGTCGATATTAAAAAAGAATCTGAGTACGAAAGCGGAGGTGAAGAAGAAACCTCTACAGATAGCGAAACTGATTCAAAAAAAGCTGAAGAACCTGAAAGCGAATCTCAGAGTGCAGAAAAGAGCGAAAAAACAGGAGATGAAGAGGAGATTGAAGATGAAGACGACGGGCTAGAAGAGTCATCGAGTTCGGAAGAGCTTTCTGAGGAAGAACAGGCTGAAACAGCTGAAGATGAAGTGATCGATTAAAAGGATCTTCTTGTTATCAGTTGATAGATATCGTAAAAGATCACTATCATGACAATAATGGCTGGAAGATATAAAGCGAAGTGATACTCGAAATTTTTTAAAGTTCGGGTCAGTTCCCTGGCCGAAAACTAAACTTA
>CAYTDP010000100.1:0-6195 GCA_964436625.1 uncultured Halanaerobiaceae bacterium
TATGAGACGAAGTGATACTCGAAATTTTTCGAAGCCTGAGTCAGGTCCAGGGCCCAAAAATCGTGTCCCCGGCTCAGGATGTGCCGGGCTGAGCGAAGCTCAGGGAGGAGCTTTCGCGAAGGAAGCACTATTTTTTGGGCCGAAAACTAAACTTGAGCTGAGGAAAAATTTCATTGTGAGCGGAGCCTCATAGCTTCCATGAATGAGGAATATATAAAACAGGAAAATGTCCTAAATGCAGGTGTTCTTAAACAAAATCCAACTACTGATATGGAGAAGAACCATATTTTAATTTTTTCTGCTCATTTTCCGACAGGCACCGAAAGGTGCTTGTTTTTTTTCTTTATAGCAGTTATAATGTTAGTAATGTCAATATCGTGCGCGGATTCTAATTGCAGTGTCCGGTGCAGTCAGTGAAAAACGGTCGGGGAAACCGGGCGAGACAATTTTAAAGAGTTTTTGACAGGTTAAAGTGGAGTTTCTCTGCGATCACGAGTTACAGTTTTTTACTCAACAAGCAAAAATTTTGGAGGTGGATGTATTTATTTATGAGTGGTAAAAATAATGAAGCCGTTCGCGTGACTCCTCTGGGAGGAGTTGGCGAGATCGGTAAAAACATGATGGTCTTGGAATACGATGACAGGATGCTAATTATAGATTCAGGAGTTGCTTTTCCCGAGGATGACCAGCTGGGAATCGATCTGGTCATTCCCGAGTTTGATTATGTTCTGGAAAACCAGGACAAAATAGATGGTATAGTTGTAACTCACGGTCATCAGGATCATATTGGGGCCATACCCTATCTGCTCGAGCATATCTCGGTTCCTGTTTACGGACCCAAATTTGCGCTGGGTCTGCTGGAAGGTCAGCTGAAGGAACACAATCTTATGGAGAAAAGCACCCTAAAAGTCGTTTCTGCCGGCAAGAGCGTGCAGGTCGGTCAGTTTACGATCGATTTTATCAGGGTTAATCACAGCATATCAGATACCTGTGCTCTGGCAGTTCATACGCCGCTGGGACCGATAGTTTACGCCAGCGACTTTAAATTCGATCATACCCCTGTGGATGATGAAAAAGCTGATCTGCAGAAGCTGGCTGAGCTGGGCAGCGGTCATCCGGGAGTTCTGGCTTTATTTTCCGACAGCACCAATGTGGAAAGAGAGGGTTATACAGGCTCTGAAAAGGATATTCAAAAATCGCTGGAAAGCATTTTTTCCGGGGCTGAGGGAAGAATTATTCTGGCGACTTTCTCCTCAAATATTCACAGAATTCAACAGGTCGTGGATGCTGCAGTAAGGCATAATAAAAAGCTGGCCATCGACGGCAGAAGCATGGAAAATAGTTTTGAAACAGCCAAAAAACTCGGATATCTCGATGCTCCTGAAAATTTGATTATCGATGTAAGAGACTGCAGCAATTATCCCGACGAAGAAGTAGCTATCCTGACCACCGGCAGTCAGGGAGAGCCGATGGCCGCATTGACGAGAATGGCCAGAGGAGATCATTATCATATAAACGTCAAAGATAGCGATAAAATCATAATCTCCGCTTCTGCTATTCCCGGCAATGAAAAGTTTATCGGCGAAACTATCAATCAGCTTTACAGGCGGGGAGCGGAGGTTTTATACGAGGAAATTGCCGATGTGCACGTATCCGGTCATGCCAGCCAGGAAGAATTAAAACTCATGTTAAACCTGACCGATCCCGAATATTTTGTACCCACCCATGGTGAGTACAGACATCTCCATCAGCATGCTCAGCTGGCTCAGGAAGCAGGAATCCCTGAGGAAAACACCTATATAGCTGACATCGGTGATGTGATCGAATTCAGCCGGGATGAAGTCAGAAAGATCGATGAAGTTCAGGGCGGAGATGTGCTGGTCGATGGCCTGGGAATCGGTGATGTGGGCAATATCGTCCTCAGAGACAGACAGACCCTTTCTGAAGCGGGTATAATTATAGTTGTTCTGACAATAGACCAGAACGGGACTTTACTTTCCGGCCCGGATATCATCACCAGAGGTTTTGTTTATATTCGAGAATCGGAGGAATTGATCGAAGAAGCCACCAAAAGAGTTGAAGATGCTCTAAAGGATTGTGAAAAAGAGGGTATTACCGAGTGGAGTGTGCTGAAAAAAACTGTGAAGGATTCGCTCAAAAATTATATATTCAACAAAATCAAGCGCAAACCCATGATTCTGCCTATAATAATGCAGGTCTGATCTTTAAAAAGAGAAGCTTCTTCATATCAGTTATTTGAGCGGAGGCAGAGAGGATTTCTGCCTCTGTCTCTATTTTATCCTTCTTTCTACAGGCAGGATTTATAGGGTTCGAGAAGAATATAATAATAAGAAATAAAATGCCTGTAGAATTAACGCTTCTGCCGGGTCAATTTCAGGGAGTGAACTTAATGGCAGGTATTTTTTCGCTAAAAAAACGCAGGAATGAAATTATAGGGATACTGGTAATAGCCTGGGCTATTTTTAGCCTGCTGGCCCTTGTGGACGGGGCGGCCGGCGTAGTCGGCGAAGTTGCCGCCGATTTCTACACCTTTTTTCTGGGCGAAGCAGCTTTAACGCTGCCCATATTGTTCGTTCTGCTGGGGTTAAAATTTATCACAGGACCCGATATCAATAAATTAAAGATAGCCGGATTTTTTCTGGCCTACTTTTCTTCGCTGACAATTTTCCATCTGAGCCAGGGTTTTCAGGACTCTTTTGCCAGCGGCCTGCTGGGGGCAGGGGGAGGAGTTATAGGCGGAACTACCGCTCATATTTTCGAGACGGTATTCGGCTCTCTGGGCAGCCGAATAATTCTGCTGTCTTTAACTTTAGTAGGACTTTTGTTGTTATTCGATGTATTTTTGACCGATTTTGTCTCCTATCTTTTCTCAGCGGCTTCCGGTTTGTTTTCTGATTTTAAAAGTATTCTGACAAAAATATCTCCCTCAGTTCTGCTGGCTCAGCTAAAAAAAAGAATGAGCTTTCAGGATAATGGTGAAAGTTCCAGCGATTCCGAAGAATATGATGAATCAGCTATCGCTAAAAATCCGGTTTTATCTTCCGGGGAAAATGATGATTCAGAAAAAGAGGAACCAAAAATACTAGAGGAGGACTCGAATGATAAACCGGAGGCGAAGGCAGATCCAAAAGATGACTTTTTTGAAGAAAATCCCGGAGATATCGGTCTTTCAGATGGTGAAAAAGCCGAAGATGAGGACAATTTAACCGGGGAAAACTGGCAGGAACTAATAGAGGTTGATCAGGAAGAAGAGGGATACCAGATACCTCCTCTCAAGCTTCTGGACGAAGATGATATAGATTCTGAAGGGGGAGAGGATAAAAGTGATCTGCTGGAAAAAACCCTGGATAATTTTGGAGTCGATGCGGATGTAGTTGAGACTAGAAAAGGTCCAACTCTGACGCGTTACGAAGTTCAGCCTGAAACAGGAGTAAAAGTCAATAAAATTGTCAACCTTTCTGACGATATTGCTCTGTCGCTAGCCGCCAAAGATGTCAGAATAGAAGCCCCTATTCCGGGCAAATCTGCGCTGGGTATAGAGGTTCCCAACCAGGGCGCATCGCTGGTCAGACTTAAAGGAGTTCTGGAAAGCAGCGATTTCAAAGAGAGTGATGAGGATGAACTGCTCATAGGACTGGGAAGAGCTATAGAAGGGTCGCCTGTAGTTGCCGACCTGACAGAAATGCCCCACCTTCTCATCGCGGGGGCCACGGGTTCAGGTAAAAGTGTCTGCATTAACAGTGTCATTACCAGTCTTCTGTTTCAGCACAGCCCCGAAGATTTGAAACTTCTGTTGATAGACCCCAAGAAAGTTGAGCTTGTGAATTTTAAAGAATTACCTCATCTATTTTCCCCGGTGGTGACCGACTGCAAAAAAGCTGCCAGCACTCTAAAACTGGTGGTAGAGGAAATGGAAAAACGCTACGAAAAATTTGCCGAATCAGGCACCAGAGGCATTGAGTCATATAATGAACAGGCGGAAGAAGAATTGCCCTATATAGTTGTGGTTATAGACGAGCTATCCGATTTGATGATGGTGGCAGCTAATGAAGTCGAGAGCTCTATATGCAGGCTTGCTCAGATGTCCCGGGCTGCCGGTATACATCTGGTTATAGCGACTCAGCGCCCTTCTGTCGATGTCATAACTGGACTGATAAAAGCCAACATACCCAGCCGCATAGCTTTTGCTGTTTCCTCTAACACCGATTCACGAACCATTCTGGATGAGAGCGGAGCAGAAAAACTGCTGGGGGATGGAGATATGCTTTATTATCCTGTAGGGGCTAAAAAACCATATCGCGTACAGGGATCTTTTATCAGCAACGAAGAGGTTAACAGGGTTACCTCTTTTATCAACCAGCAGACTGACCCCGAATTTTTTATTGACGAAGATGAATTTGATGATTTGAGCCTGGAGGAGCTGGAGGATGAAGAGGATGAGCTTCTTGAGGATGCCATCGAACTAGTAGTCGAGTACAGAGCATCTATATCCATGCTTCAGCGTCGCCTTCATATCGGACATTCCCGGGCTGCTCGCCTGATAGATAAAATGGAAGAGATGGGGGTAGTAGGTCCCTATAACGGACCCAAACCTCGCGAAGTTTTAATATCGGAGGATGAACTCGATAAGTTCTTAAGCGATGAACAGGAATAAAATTGATATGAGAGGAGGTCAAGATTTTGGCCGTAGGAAAAAGATTGAAAGAGAAAAGAGAAGAGCTGGGACTTTCCATAGAGGATATCGAGGAAAATATTAAAATCAGAAAAAAATATATAATCGCGCTGGAAAATGACAATTACGAGGAAATTCCTGGACTTGTTTATGCGCGAGCGTTTCTCAAGAACTATTCCTCTTTTCTGGGACTGGATGCAGAGGAAATTCTGGAGGAGTTCGATAGGTGGCGTCATCTGGAAGATGTAGACGCTGAACTGGAAGGATCTCGCCGCCGGTTAAAAAGATCCCGGCAGGATTCAGATGAGGGAATTATCTCCCGCTTTTTTTCCTTTTCTCCCCGGGTGCTGCTGGCTGCTTTTATACTCGTACTGATCGCCGGGGGAGTGACCTACAATCTGGTTATCATGAATGGAAATGGGGATATGGAGGCTGAACCGGATGATATCCCTGCTGTGGTCGAAGAGGAGGAAGAGCCGGCTGAAGCCCCCGAAGAAGAGGCAGAAGATATCGAAGAGGTTGATGAAGAGACTGAAGATCTCACTTTAGAAGACGAACTGGTCATGCAGGAACTGGAACAGTATCAAATAGATCTTGAAGATGATTTTAACGGGGATATGTCGGAGGTGGAACTTGAAAATGGATTCGATGAAGAAATTGAGGAATTCGATTACGAGGCTATCTCTGAACCGGAGGACGGAGAGATAGATCTGGAAGAAGATGAAGAACTGGAAGAGCTGGTCGAAGATCCTGATGCTGACGAAGTTCCGGACGATGAGCCCGAGACTATTGATGATGATGATGATGAAGCTGCTGAAACGGAAACAGATGAAGAGCCTGAGGAGATTCCTTCCGAAGTGGAAATAATTATAACTGAGAGAGCCTGGCTGCGTATCTCAGTTGATGGTGAAAATGTATTTGAAGGGACTTTAGAAGCAGGTGAAGAACAAATTTATGAACCCGAAAATTCTTTTGAGATAAGAACCGGCAATGCAGGAGGCGTGGAACTGACCGTTGCCGGAGAGGAAATGGGAACAATAGGAGAAACAGGTGAAGTTGTGGAAGAGGAGTTCGAACTTTAAGATTTTGCCGGAAAAACAGCTGAAAATCCAGGTTATAAGGTCATAGATGGCTTTAAACAAAATACTGACCGGAATTAAAAACCCCGAAATCAGCCAATCAACCTGGAACTGAGTTCGGGGTTTGTTTATATCGATTTTCACAAAAAAATTTTCATAAGAATTAAAGAAAAATGGTGGAGGGGGAAGGATTTGAACCTTCGAAGGCAGCGCCGACGGATTTACAGTCCGTTGCGTTTGACCAGACTTCGCTACCCCTCCACTGGCACCCTCAGGGGGATTCGAACCCCCGTCGCCAGGATGAAAACCTGGTATCCTAGACCACTAGACGATGAGGGCAAGAAATGGTCGGGCTGCTGAGATTTGAACTCAGGACCCCCTGCTCCCAAAGCAGGTGCGCTACCAAACTGCGCCACAGCCCGA
>CAYTDP010000101.1:0-5981 GCA_964436625.1 uncultured Halanaerobiaceae bacterium
TGGTGTTGATCCTGGTGGGGATGGTGCCGCAGCTGACGCTGTTTCTGCCGGGATTTTTGGGACTGGGATGAGATTGATCGAGCGGATATGTAATTATTATGATAATTAAGGTTTTTAGATCCAGGTTTTTTCGGTTGATTTTCGGTCGGGGGTTTGGTTTAAAACTGTATATGGCCGAAATTCGAGAGATTGCAGGAATTTTATGTAACATACCGAAATAAATTAATTAAGATGTTAAAGCGCGAATAAAAGATCTGCAGGGATCAAAAAAATTAAACAAGGGGGAATTTAATAAGAATGGAGAGCCTGCCGACTTCTACGTGGTTCTGGATGCTCACTCCAAGTCTGCTCATCGTGCTGCTGTCCCTGATACGATTGATCTACAGTGGAAGGGGGGGTAGCTGATGGATCCTGTATTAACAACATTTGCCCTCTACATAGTGGGCATGATGGTAATAGGATATTATTTTTACAAAAGAAATCAGGACACCGAGGATTATTTTCTGGGCGACCGCGGCCTTAACGCTCCTGTAACCGCCCTTAGCGCTCAGGCCAGCGATATGAGCGGCTGGCTTTTGATGGGATTTCCCGGGGCAGTTTACGCCGGAGGTTTCAGCGCCATGTGGATAGGTATAGGACTTGCTATCGGAACCTATCTTAACTGGCAGTTTACCGCCAGCCGGCTGCGTTATTATACTGAAATTGTAGACTCGATCACTCTGACTGATTTCTTCGAGAGCAGGTATAAAGATGATTCGCGCGCTCTCAGAATCGTCACCGGCCTGGTGATACTGGTATTCTTTACGATATATGTTTCTTCGGGCCTGGTAGCAGGAGGCACCCTGTTTGAAACTATTCTGGGAGTGGATTATAATATTGCAGTTTACATCTCCGTTGTAATAATAGCTTTGTATACTTATCTGGGCGGATATCTGGCCGTAAGCTGGTCGGACTTCATTCAGGGCTCGCTGATGTTTATAGCTCTTGTAATCGTCCCCGTGGCGGTGATCATAAATATGGGAGGCTTGAGCGAGCTCTGGGCTCAGGTTTCCGAAGTTAACCGTGATCTGCTCTATGCTTTTCGCCAGGTGGACTTCGACCCCGGCAACGGCGCTGCCTGGCTCAGTACCGGAGAAGGAGTTTCTTTTGTCGACTGGATATCGAATATAGGCTGGGGTCTGGGCTATTTCGGCATGCCTCATATAATTATCAGATTTATGAGCATAGATAAGGGAGAAGACCTGCCCACCTCTCAGTTTATAGGAGTAACCTGGGTAGTAGTAACGTTGATAGGGGCTGTTTTCGTCGGTATCATCGGCATAGTAACCTTTGCCGAACCGCTCGGCAACCCTGAGACAGTTTTTCTCGATCTGCTGCAGTACGTCATGCATCCCTGGGTAGGCGGCATCTTTCTGGCTGCCGTTCTGGCTGCCATTATGAGCACCGTCGACTCTCAGCTTTTAGTTTCTTCCAGTGCGCTGACTGAGGACTTTTACAAAGCCTTCTTCAGCCGGGATGCTTCCGATCGCGAACTTCTGATAGTAAGCCGTGTTTCGGTTGTATTAATTACGCTGGTGGCACTTTATTTTGCCATGGCCGGCGGCAGAATTCTCGATATCGTAGGATACGCCTGGGCAGGACTCGGCTCGGCCTTCGGTCCGGCTGTACTCTTTTCGCTTTACTGGAAGAAGACCAACAAATACGGTGTTCTGGCCGGAATTCTGGTCGGCGGAATCACAGTCATAGTCTGGAATAATTTTTTCGCCTACACCGGCCTTTATGAAATTATTCCGGGCTTTTTCTTAAGCAGTCTGGTGATTTTTCTGGTTAGCCTTCTCGGTCCGGAAACCGATCCCGAAATTGAAAGTGAATTCGAAAAAGTAAAAGAGATGGCCCGCGACTGATCCTGAGAGTAAAAGATGGAGAAATTCGGTTTTTTAAGCAATTAATTATGCCCCGCGGAGGTAGAAATTCCTGCCTCTTAGTGGGGCTTTAATTTTTTCTGCTGTTTTCGTCTCCTCGTTTTCTCAAAAGCATAATATTTCCGGAACAAAAGTGGAAAAATTGTTGTTTGTATTAAATTAAAAAATGATTTATTATATTATTGAACTGAATTTTTAGACATAATTTTAATGAGGTTTCTATGTAATTTCAGGGATGGGCCAATATTATATCAAAGAAGGAGGAATGAAGATATGTCAGAAGAGAGCTTTACAGATAATGAAATTATGCAGCTTGGATTTGTGGTTGAGGATTTGCGGGACGGGATGGACAAATACGGTGAAATTTTAAATGTAGATGAATGGCATGTTTATACTTTTGGGTCAGAGACCGGGGTGGAAGGATTTACTTATAAAGGTGAAGAAATAGATGATTTCGAGTTCAAAATCGCCCTGGGTGAGGTTGGCAATATGCAGTTTGAATTGATGCAGCCGGTTAGAAATGTTCCTCTGTATGAAGAAGTTCTGGAAGAAGAAGGGGAAGGATTTCATCATCTAAAACAAAAGGTGGAAACAGAAAATATTGAGGATGCAGTAGAAGAATTTGCTGAGAAAGGAATAGAGAAACTTGCTGGAGGTTCCTATAAAGAGGATATATTCATCTATTTTGAAACCAGAGATTCTCTGGGAATACTGTGGGAGATAGGAAATGCTGGAGATGTTGGAGAACCGGAAGAAATATATATTCCCGGGAGTTAATTAATCATCAGGGTTTTTGTTCTGGCCCGGACCAAAATTTCAGAGATATAACTCGGACCGCTGGCTCAAAAGATCAGCAAAATTTTTAGCAGATATGAGTATTGAATTATATCTATATTTACGCAGGTTTTTCAGGAAAGGCATCCCCCTGACCCCCTGAAGGTCCTGCGCAAATTTTTTTGATTCTTCCCCCAATTTGTTTGGCCAGGCGCTAAATATTAATTGGGTTGACAGTTTAGAAGACAGGACAGAAGAAGTAGCTTCAGAGATATACAAACTCGGAGAAATATCTGAAGAAATCGGTGAAATTGTCGAGATGATAAATGGCTCTGCAGAATAGACAAATCTGCTGTGGAGAAAACAGAGGATAATGTTGAAGTTGTGGATGAAAGCGTTAAAGCCATTGAGAATACAGATGAGATTTTTGATGAGTTAGTAAGTATAAAATTTCCGGAGTGAAGCGGAAAATTTTTTGATTGAATAGCGGGCTATTTTGAATTATTATAAAATTAAGCTGGAGATGCTGCCAGAAGTTTTAGGAGCTTCTCAAATATTTAGTAAGCGAGTGATAATAATGCTGGAAGCTCTGGATAAGAGGAGAAAAAAATTGCTTCAGATCCTGCTGAGCAAGGAAGAAAAAACCTCAATCGGAGAACTGGCAGAGGAACTGGCGATTTCGGGGAGAACGGTGAGAAGTGATCTGAATAATTTATCGAGCCATCTAGGAGAACTGGAAGGCGTTGAAATAATAAGAAAAAGAGGTGTGGGAGTCTGGCTGGAAGCAGATGAAGAGCGTCGCAAAATACTGATGAAAGAATTTTCTAATCATAAAGATAATTATCAATCCTTGTCTCCTGAGAAAAGAAGGCAGCTGATATTGAAGTATTTGCTGCAGGTGGATGAAAGGACTACCATTCAGGAGTTAGCCGATGAATTGTATGTCAGCCGGACTACTGTATTCAAAGATCTGGATAAAGTGGAAGAATGGCTCTCCAGATACAATTTAAACCTGGAAAGAAAAAGACGCTACGGGATAAGAGTTTTGGGAGATGAGAAAGACTGGCGAAAAGCTGTGGCGGATCTGCTGGCTAAATTTAAGGATAACAAAGAACTGAGGAAAATGCTGGAGGAAGCTGAAGAGGAAAGGCTGGAAGGCAGAATTGACAACAAGAATTATAGAGAGTTAAAGAATTTGTTCGATGATATTAATTTCAGGAAGATAGAAGATATCATAGCAGCTGCCGAAAAAAAGGCTGATTTTCTTTTCACAGATGAAACATTTATCGGTCTGGTTGTACACATTGCTATAAGCCTGGAAAGGCTCAGGCATGGGAAAGATATAGAGATGGATCGAGAGCAACTGGAAAAACTGCAGAGTAAAAACGAGTATGAGATAGCGAAAATGATCGCCGGAGAACTGGAAGAGGAAATGGATATATCTATTCCTCAGGAAGAGATAGGATATATATCGCTGCACATTCTGGGAGCTAAGTTTCAAAACGATATAGAGTTGAGGAATATTGAAGATGTTCTCGAAGAAGCAGATCCGAAAGTCATAGAAATTTCCAGAGAAATAATTAACACCGCCAGTAAAGTTCTTGAAATAGATTTGAGCAAAGATGAAAAACTGCTGCCAGGCTTAATTTTACACCTTAGAGCTGCAGTAAATCGCCTAGAGTACGGTTTGAGCCTGCGCAATCCCATGCTGGAGGAGATAAAAGAGAATTATCCCCAGGTTTTTGGAGCGGCCTGGATGAGCAATATGATATTTGAAAAACATCTGGGAGCTCAGGTGAATGAAGATGGAATTGGATATATAGCTCTTCATCTGGGTGCAGCCCGGGAAAGACTGAAAGAAAAGAAAAAAGCGCTGGTAGTCTGCAGCAGCGGTCTGGGAACGGCTCAATTTTTGGCGGCCAGATTGAAAAAAAGGCTTTCCGGGATTCAGGTTGAGGATATAGTGTCTGTTCATAAACTCGAAGAAAAAGATTTATCTTCAATAGATGTCATCGTCAGCACGATTCCTCTGCAAAAGAATTATTCAGTGCCGGTGATAAATATCAGCTCCCTGGGAACAGAGGAAGATATCGAGATGATCCAACGGAAATTGAGCACTATTAAAGAGAGCGACTCCAGGCCTCTATTCGAGGAAACGGTCGAAAATTTAGAAAATATAGAGGATTTAATAAAAAAAGAGACTATTTATCTGGACCTGGAAGCTGAAAGCCGGGAAGAAGTTATTGAATTTTTGGGTGAGAAGTTGCTGGAGCGGGGACTGGTAAAACCGGGCTTTATAGAATCTGTTTTTGAAAGAGAGGAACTGACAACCACTGAAGCGGCCAAAGGAATTGCTTTACCCCACGGAGAAAAGGAATATGTGCTTTCTCCCCGAGTTGTAATAGCTAAATTGGCCGATTCTGTTTTTTGGTCGGAATCTCAGACGGAGTTCGTTTTTATGCTGGCTTTTACCTGCCGGGAAGAAGCTGAAATATTTTTTAAAAGATATCTGCAAATTATAGAGGATAAACATTTTCTAAATAAAATGAGAAATGCTGATACCTGCGAAGAAATTCGTCAATTATTTCTGAGAAAAAATTATGAAATAGGAGAAATTGGCTGAAACAAAGGGGGCCTTATTGCTGGTTATGACAAAAATGAAAAATGAGATGATGGAAAAGATGCTGGATAAAAGATTGGTTATCGCTGGAGTTGAACCTGATTCCCGGCAGGAAGTCTTACAGAAATTAAGCCAGCTTTTGAAAGAAATGAAATACACCAATGAGGACTTTCAGGAAGGGGTAGAAAAACGAGAAAAAGAATTTCCTACTGGACTTGTCACACCCGGAGGCAATGTGGCTATTCCTCATACCGATCCAGAGCATGTAAAAAAACCTGCTATTGCAGTGGCTTCTTTAAAAAAACCAGTAGATTTTTTCCGGATGGATAAACAGGATGAAAAAATACCGGTTAGAACAGTGTTTATGCTGGCAGTAAGCAAAAAAGAAAATCAGGTTAAGCTGATCAAAAGATTATCGACCTCTTTTAAGGAATCAAATTTGATAGCTGAGTTAGAATCTGCTCAGGATAAAGAAGAGATTTTTTCGCTGTTAGTTGATAGCTTATCTTAAGGTCAGTTTTTTTCAAAGTCAGATTAAGATGGGCTTTTTAAAAATAGTTTACCAGGCAATTTATAACTGCAGGCAATTAAGCTTTTAAGGAAAGAATCTTGCTATAACAGGGTTTTGACAGGTTAGAAGGCTAGATCTTTTGACACTACGAAAA
>CAYTDP010000102.1:0-5971 GCA_964436625.1 uncultured Halanaerobiaceae bacterium
TGAGAAGGGATTTAGATTTAAGGATCGAGCCTGTATTAATTGAAAAAGGGAAGGACAGGAGTGGTTTTATAGAGGAAATCGTAGAAACCGGAATAAAAGTGTATTCTTCCGGGGTCGCTGTGGATTAATTGAGTATCTGAGATGAGCCACGCATACCATTCGCCGTAAGCGTGGTTTGAGAGGGGCTATGCTGACGGCTTTTCCTGTTTATGTAAAAAGCTATTGACATGGGCAAACACATGTATTATAATATAGATAATTCCAGTTCAGAAATTTTGAGTAAGGCACATAATTTATCAGCTGACGTCTGGCAGCCACTATGAGTGAGGCCGAGGACGATCTTGAGAGAGTAGAGGAGATTGCGGTAGAGCTGGCGGCTATGTCCGAGAAATCGCGGATAGAATTTGTTCGGAGGAAGCTGGTGCCGGTGGTAGAATATATTCTAACAGTGACTGATCTGGATGAACAGATAATAAGAGAAGTCAACAAAGATGTGAAACACTTATATATCTTCATTAATAATTTCTTTCCTATTAGGTGTTCTAACGTTCATTTGTTTCAATAATTTTCGGTGCCAATATTCTCCTTCGAATTCAATTCCATCAATTTCTCGGGCTATGATCTGAAAAATATTTTCCAGGCCATTATAGAAAGAGTGCAAAACAGAGGCTAAAGCCGTCATTTCGACTTTGTCGGGTTTTTGTGTTTGTCCTATATTTATTAGCTCGTCATATTCATCGATGAGTTCGTCTATTTGCTTAATTTGAATTTTTATTTTCTTGCGAGTTGGTATATTAGGTGACATTTACCAACACATCTTCCGACTTCAAAAATTCTGTAAATACATTTTCACTATCTAAATCAACAAGGTCCACAGGATAATCAAGTGCAAACATCAACTTACTGTAAACTCTAAAAAATTTATCGGGAGGACAACCTTTAACTGCTATATCTATGTCTTCTGCCTCTCTATCTTCATCCAGGATGGAGCCAAACACATAAACCTTCTCACAACCTGCTTCCTTTAGTATTTCCACAGCTTTATCAATTTGACCCTGATATTTTTCGGGAATACTTTTCTTCATAAATATCTCCTCCAAAGAAGAAGCATAACTTAGCATTACTTATCTGCAATTTAATTATATCATACCCTGAAAAAATGTAAATTATGATGTAGTTGAATATAAACTTACTATTCTAGAGGGGAATGGGCAGTGCTATTTCTGGTCCAGAAGCCACCCAAGCCCGGCAAAACAGTTCGAGAGCCAGCAGATAATGCCCGCTCCCTATCAATTTAAGACATTGGTAGTATATCTACTATTCACCGGGAGAGAGACTATAATGCAGCACATTTGATATATTTCCACTAGGAGCTGAAATCATGGATGAAAAAATTGATGAATTATTAAAAGGATTTTACGAGTTCAAGAATTCCATGCAAAATGATATGTCTGATCTGCAGGGGGAAGTATCTAATTTGAAATCTAATGTGAGCAATTTGCAGGCAGAAATATCTGCCATGAAATCTGATATGAACGATTTGCAGAAAGAAGTGTCTGATTTGAGGTCTGATGTGAAAGGTCTGCATGAAAAATATAATGGGTTAAGTCAGGAAAATAAAGAGATAAAAGAGGCAATATCTTGCCTGGAGAGGGAGCCTTATATTCCCTCCCGGCAAAAAATTTTCCTGGCTGCTTTGAATTAAGACAGCCATTTTTTTGCCAGCTCGGCCCCGTCTGTGATCGGACTATAACGTTCAAAAATTCCTTTTTGATTGAAAAATTTGGTTAGATGTTCTTCCTTGTTTTCGTCTATCTTATCCAGATTTTCTTCGGGAGGGAATACATATTCGCTGATATAACCTTTTTCATAGGCCATCTCTGCCTGAGGTTTAAGTTCCTCAAGCCTGAGAGTTTTAGTTTCCACAACCAGCATACCCCATACGAAGGAATCTTTTTCCCTCTTTAATCCTTCTCTATATAGATAGGCAAAATAATCTTTGACCTCCTCGCGATCCAGACGGCCCTGGGATACCAGCATTACCAGTGCATCCATGGCAGTTGTGCGAGAAGAGTAATAAATATCCTCGTTTTCGATAACCTCTTTTAAGGCTTCCAGATTTCCATTGTAAGTCGAAAGCAGGACCCGAGCAATATCTTCGGATAGCACATCTCCCAGCACGGGATCGACTACTTCCCCGGGGTGAGAGATTATATCCAGAGTGAGAGGAAAAGCTTTTTCCTCGCCAAAATCTGCCAGCAGGAAAAGTGCATAGATGGGCAGCATGGAAATATCTGGAATCTGATCGGAGTTTGAATATTTGTATTCGTCCAGCTGAGCCGCAGTTTCCTCCAGTATTGACAAAAGGTGAGGAGTGACTTCCCGGGGGCGTTGAGATGCGGCTTTGATGGCGGTTAAAATTATTGACTCATCGCTTTCCTGACGAATTTCCTCTAAAACCATTTCAATATCAGCTGTCAGCATTTCCTGTTTGAGCTTTTCATCAACCCGCAGCATGTGTTCGCCGACTTCGGCCGGATAATTATCCGGAAGCATCCAGAGCCGGGAATTAAGTCGGGCCTGAACATCTTCGGACTGAAAAGCGGGAGACTGATAGACTGCCGAAAGCTCCTCCGCCTCCGCTTTTTCCACCACCTTCAACATTTCCAGAAGATCTGCTCCTCTTTGCTGCAGAGAGGAAGAAGGGGAAAATATATCAGCAAAGATTTTTTTCAGGTCTTTTTTCGGTTCGGGCTGGGAGGAGAAATGAGAAAAATATTCTTCTGCTTCCGGAAAGGTTTCTTCTTTTTCCTCCCATTTTTCTACGTACATTTTAAGAGCCAGCTGTGGATAATCGAGTTCTCGCAGTGTATCCAGCAGTTTACGCTTATCTTCCCGGGTCAGCTGATAGGAGTCCAGAGCCTGACCGAGAATCTCTTCAGCCTTTGAGGTTTTTCCCCGCTGCAGCAGAAGAATGCTGTGATAGGCGGTCAGGAGAGAGCTTTCCTGTTCGAGGTTTTCGCTCTGCTGGAAAACTTCTTCTAGCTGGGGCCATCTCAGGCTGTTGAAGAGGAGTTTACAGTAGCCTTTGAGCATTTTATCTCTCATTTGAGGACCCTGCAGACGCCACAGGCGATCCAGATTTTTTTCTGCTTCTTTTTTGCGGCTTATAGCCAGATAGGAGGCAATCAGAAGCTCCAGAAAGCCCACGTGCAGAGGATAATCTTTGAGCGCTGCTTCCAGCGAGTTTATGGCATTTTTGATTTTGGCGGCATCGTTATTTCTCAGATCATCTGAAGTCTCATAAAGCAGCTTTTCTAGAGCATTTATGTAATGTCCCTCTTCGGTTTCGGCCCTGACTCTATTGCAGCATTTTTTATACTTTTGACCGCTGCCGCAGGGACAGGGATCATTGCGTCCTGGTTTAAAACTGCGGGCCGGTCTGTCGCCGGCAAAATTTTCTTTTAGCAGTTTTTTGACGTCAGTAATGCTCCATTTGTTGTACATATTTTTCCTCCCGGTAGGCGAATTTTAAGAAACAAAGTTCCTGACATATTTAGGCAAAGGAAAATGAAATTGGTTCTTCTTGTTATCTGTTGTCGGATATCGTATAAGATCACTTAAAGCAGAAAAATTTCATTGTGAACGAAGCTTTATATCTTCCAGTATGACTAAATAAGTATTTTTGACTCACCTGTCTACCAGCTGAAGACAGGAAGATCCATGAAATAGCCCATTGTCGCATTTTCAAAATATTTAACCGCCCTCGGCTACAGTGGCAAAACTAACCAAATCTTCTTCCTGAAGCGTTCTGTCAAGATCTGCCTGGTTACCGTTTACCAGCAGCAGAGAAAACTGCAGTTCTTCCCGGGGGATTGCCAGCTCATCAACCAGATCGTCCAGCTGACTTCCCGCCGGCAGATCTATTACTGTCTCCCGGCTGTCATCCGGGCGGTAATTTTTCAAATGCCCAAACAACCTAACTCTCACCTTCATAAATCATCTCTCCTCAGGCATCTTCTCTGATCCAGTCAATCCCCATCTTCGCCAGTTTGGCCTTTGAAGGCCTGGCTGTCTCGGGATCCCAGCCCATCATTTCGTAATATAATTTTACTGCTTTCTGAAAATCTTTTTTATCTATGCCGCCTTCACCTTCATGCGGGCCATCGGCAAAATCCTCAAAGAATTTATCAGGGAGGCTGTCGTCCTCGGGGGTAAATCCGATTTTATTGTTGAAAACCCGGGCCATGTCAATGCTTCTTTCCGCCGCGTCCATCAACTCTTTTAAGCTTATATATTCACCGGTAACAGCTTTGATCAAATCCAGCGTTTTTTCTATTGAGACCGGACCGCTGGGCACATAACCAAAACAGCAGCAGCCGGTAATATCGATCAGCGTCCAATAAACTTCAAGATTATAAAACATCCTCACTTTTTCTGCATCGACCGCCAGGGGATCGACTGCATCATAAAGCCCGATTGGCTTCAAGGACTGCAGGCCATAACTGTTTTCTCTGGTAAAATCGGTATCGTGGGGGGCCTTCATATGATCGGCTCCATAATTGGAAAGGGCATACTGCATGCCGACTCCGGTTTTAACCCGCGGATCGTGCATGGGAGCTTCCTGCCCTTTTACATGATGTACATATTTTTCTGCCCCACTTCCGATCTTCCTGGCCGCCTCCTTTGTGCCTTCTGCCAGCAGATCTCCTATTCCCTCCCGGCTGGCAATTTTCCTGATCATGGGCAGCACTGCCTCTTCATTGCCGAATTCCAGCTCCAGACCATCACAATCCTCTTTGGTCAGCAGACCATTTTCATAGCATTCCATGGCAAAGGCGATGCTCATGCCGGTGGAAATAGTATCTATGGTATACTTATTGCACAACTCGTTGGCTTTAGCTATTACTTTTTTGCTCTCCACACCCAGGATGGAGCCCATAGCCCCCACTGTTTCGTATTCCGGACCGCCATATTTAGAGTCGACCTGGATATCATCATCGTCAACTTCTACAACCCTTTTACATCTTATCGGACAGGCAAAACAGCCCCGACCTTCTTTGGCATAAGATTCCTGCCAGCTTTCATCATCAATTTCATCCACTCCGTCAAATTGACTTTTATTCCAGTTTTCAGTGGGCAGCGCTCCTGCTTCCTGGTTGCCCCGGGTAGCAGTCCAGGTGCCTGATTCGTGCATTATTTCTGCCACCGGGATCTCCATGCCCTCTTTGGCCACCCAGCGGTTAATTTCCAGAACTTTCTCTTTATCAGCCAGCTCTATCCCCTGAGTGCCTCTGACCGCCAGTGCTTTTAAATTTTTCGAACCCATCACCGCTCCCAGACCACAGCGGCCATTGAAATGTCCCAGTTTATTGGTTATATTGCCGTAGCGAACCTGGTTTTCCGCCCCGGGTCCTATCTGGGCCACATGAATTCTCTCGTCGCCCAGATCTTCTCTGATGGTTTTTTGTACTTCTCCGGTAACTTTGCCCCAGAGCTTACGGGCATCTTTAAATTCGACCTCTCCATCTTTGATCCACAAATACACCGGCTGGTCTGCTTTGCCTGTGACCACCACCGCATCAAAACCGGCCTGTTTTAGTTCTGGAGCCCAGTATCCCCCTGCCTCACTCTCACCAAATCCCCCTGTTAGAGGAGATTTGCCACAAACTGTCAGGCGGGGAATTGCCGGACCCTGAGCTCCTACCAAAATGCTGCCGGCAAAGACCAGCATATTTTCCGGAGAATAGGGGTCTGCTGAAGGATCAAGTTCTTTATGCATATAATAAAGAGCAATACCTCTGCCGCCTATATATTTCCGGTAAAATTTCTCGCCGTGTTCATCGATGGTGTATTCCTGGCTGCTGAGATCGACTTTTAAAATTTTACCATTTACACCTTTCATAAAATAATCACCTCGATAAATTTATGGTTCTTCTTGTTATCAGTTGATAAATATCGTATAAGATCA
>CAYTDP010000103.1:0-5819 GCA_964436625.1 uncultured Halanaerobiaceae bacterium
TGAGCAGTTATCGCTTTAAAAAGAATATGTCGTAAATTTCACCAACGGTTTTGGAGAAGATCCAAAATTTAGAATCTTAATTATTACTGTTTGAAGTTGACTAAAGTATATTGATGATATATCATGTTAAAAAGCTAATTATTAATTTAAACCGGGAAAGGAAGATGATGATGTCAACAGAACATAATTTGAAATCAGCAGAAAGAGTTTCTTTAAAATACGGCAGAGAAAGTTTGAATATAAATTTAGATAATTCTGCCGGGAGTGAAAAAATTGAGTGGAAAGATATCAGCCCTCCTGAAAGTTCGCCGGTGAAGGATGTCGATGGTGAGATAAAAGAAAAGCTTCGCAATCCATCAGGCACACAGGCTTTGAATGAAATGCCCGAGCCGGGCGACAAAATTGTCATAGTGGTCAGTGATTTTACCAGACTGGTCTACCGGACCTCTTATTTTCTGCCCTTTATTGTCGAGGAGCTAAACAGGGGTGGGGCGTCTGACGGAGATATTGAAATATTGATAGCCAGCGGCATGCACAGACCAGCTTCTGAGGAGGAAAAACGCGAAATAGTCGGTGAGGAAATTTATAGCAGGATAGCTGTCGAAAATCATGATTGTGAAGCAGGAGATCTGGTTCATCTGGGAGAAAGCAGCCGGGGAACTATGATAAAAGTTAACAGAAAGGCATTTGAAGCTGACCTATTAATTTTGACCGGAGGGATTAATTATCATATAATAGCCGGGTTCGGAGGAGGCAGAAAGGGCATAGCCCCCGGTATCAGCGGTTACAGGACGATACAACAAAATCACAGCCTGGCCCTGCAGAAAAAAGACAGGGTTTTTCCCGGCAAACTCGATGACAATCCCGTGGCCCTCGATATGCGAGATATAGCCGAAAAACTCGCTCCTGATTTCATCTTTAATACAGTTGTCGATGGCAGCAAAAATTTTCTGGGCTTTTATGCAGGGGAAATGAATGAGGCTTTCAGGAAAGGGACAGAGAAAGCTGCCGACAGCTTCGGAATATCTCTCAAAAATCCCTTTGATCTGGTGCTCTGCAGCACCGGCGGTCATCCCAAAGACGGGCAGCTTTATCAATCGGTGAAAGCACTTTTTAATGCAGGTTTGGCCTGTAGAGAGGGTGGTCATATTGTGCTGGTCAGCAGCTGCAGCGAAGGCATTGGACCGCCTGAATTTAAGGAGTGGTTCGATGCTGGTAGCCCCGATGAAATAGAGGAGAACCTCCGCAAAAATTTTACAATGACCGGTTATGTTGCCCTCAGGACTTCGCAAATAAACAGTCAAAACAGCGTGTATCTGATCAGTGAACTCGATCCAGAAGATGTTCAGCGCATGGGAATGATACCGGTGCAGGAGCCGGAGAATGTCATCGATAAAATTCTGGCAGATGGGAAGAAAAGAGATGATGCCGATATCAAAAAAGCCTGTGTCATGCCGCAGGGAGCGATGACCTTTCCGGTCAGTTGATTTCAGTTAATCTGCAGGTGTCTGGTCGGAGCGGACATACAATTTAAACAGGGGGAGATTAAAATTACTTTAGCCATTGTTCTTACTTACATAGTCGTGCTTTTTGCAGTTGCCATTTATTCCACCCGGATAAGCGAGGGAGAGGGTGTTATTGAGGATTATTTTCTGGCCTCAAGAGGATTTCCCTCCTATATAGTGGCCGTTATGCTAGCAGGTATCGCCGTGGGCGGAGCTTCAACCATCGGAGTAGCCGAGAGTGCTTTTAGAGCGGGGATTTCAGCCGGAATGTATAATGCGGCCTGGGGAGCGGGAGCTATAGTGGTTGGATTCACAGCTGCCGCCCGGCTGCGCAAGCTGACCGTAACCACCATCCCAGAAATTTTCGGCAATTATTATGATGATGCAGGAAGAATAATAGCGGTTATAGGTCAGGTGATAATCCAGGTAGTAATAACCTCTCTGCAGTATGTTGCCGGAGGTGCGATTTTATCCGCGCTGCTGCCGGAACTCTTTACCGTCACCTCGGGAACTATATTCACCGCTGTAGTGCTGGGCCTGGTAGCGCTAATAGGAGGTTACTGGGGAGCAGGCCTGACAAATCTGGTTAACGTGATAGTAATTTATTTTGGAGTTACCATCGGAGCCATCATGAGTATTAGAGATTTTGGAGGCTTTACAGAACTCATGGCCGAGTTGCCCGGCGGCACGCCCTGGTTCGATCCAGTAGCAGGTGTGGGTATGGCGATGGTCATAGCCTGGTTTGTGGTCATGATCACTCAGTCACATTCCGTGCAGGGAGTAGTTCAGATAGCTTTTGCCGCCCGGGATGAATCCTCTGCCCGCCGCGGATTTCTGCTGGGGGGGCTGATCATTTTGCCGGTGGGTTTTATTTGCGCACTTTTCGGAATCTTGGCCGCAATACAATTTCCAGGGCTGGAAGATCCCGCCACTGCTCTGCCCCGGATTGTTATGCAGCTTTCGCCGGCGGTGGCCGGATTTACTCTGGCCGGCCTCTGGGCTTCCAGTATTTCCACGACCGTGGGGCTGCTTTTGGGAACATCGACCCTGGTGGTAAGTGATATCTGGGAAAATTATATACAGAGAGATATTTCTCAGCGCAGGGAGGAGTTAATATCTAAGATAGTGGTCGTCCTGATAACAGTTTTAACCCTGATGCTGGCAGTCACTATCGAGGGAATTCTGGATGCGCTCCTGCTGGGCTTAACCCTGACCACGGCTTACACGGTCGTTGTGCTATTCACTCTCTTTGCTCCATCTCTCTGCAAAAAAAGAGCAGCTTTTTGGACCATAGGGACAGGAATATTATTTTTGCTGGCCTGGTTTATCTTTCCGGCCATCAGGATAGTTCCCCATCCCATATTTCTGGCCTGGCCTATTGCTCTTGTGACTTTCCTGACGGTTTCATTTGTAGATGATACTCCGGCCAGCATACCCGAAAATTTAAAGTAGTAAATAATACAGGAGGTTAAGATGAATGGACTACTGCAGTACGGTGGAGAAAATGCAAAATTTACTGGGGAATAAATGGGTTATAACCGACGATGAGATTATAACGGGATATGCCCGGGAGAGCACCAGCGAATCCTATGGGCTGGTCTGCCCGGGACCTGAAGGAGAATGCATCCTCGTCAAGCCTGACAGCTCCGAAGAGGTGGCGGAGATAATGAAATACGCCTGTGAAAAAGGAATTGCGGTCATCCCAAAGGGAGCGGGTACCAGTCTATCGGCCAATGCTATTCCGGAAAGGCCCGGGCTGATACTATCGCTGGAAAGAATGAACGATATTGTGGAGATAGACCGGGATAATATGATGATCACCTGCCAGGCAGGAGTTACTCTCGGCCAGCTGCTGGAGGAGCTGGCAGGAAGCGATATTTATTTCCCCCTTCATCCAGGAGATGAGGGAGCTCAGGTAGGAGGAATGACCTCGATGAATGCCGGGGGTGTCAGGGCTGTCAGACACGGTGTTATGCAGGATCAGGTTGTAGGTTTTGAAGCTGTACTCCCAACCGGAGAGATCGAGAGTTTCGGGGGCAGCGAAAAAAAGCTTTTGAAGGACAACAGCGGTTACAATCTTAAAGATCTTTTGATAGGTAGTGAAGGTACCCTGGCAGTAATAACTGAAGTCACTCTGAAGCTATATCCCGAACCTGATTTTAACGGAACTCTGATAGTCTCTTTTGCCAGCAGGCTGGAAGCTTTTGAAGCTGAGACCGAAATTAGAAAAAGGGGAATTATTCCTCTGGCAGTCGAATACGTGGAAAAAAAGCAGATCGAGATGGCTGCCCGGGACATCGGCAAAAGCTGGCCGGCTTCTGAAGGAGAAGCCTATCTCATGATTATGCTGGCTGAGGATTCCGAGGATGATTTTTATCGCAAAGCGGCAGATATTCAGAAGCTAGAGGATGAATTTGAGATCAATGGAATATCCGTAGCTGACACCACCCGCGAAGAGGAGGAAATTCTGGAGATAAGAAGTCATATTCTGCCGGCTATCCAGGAGGAAATCGTCGACAGCCCCGATGTGACAGTTCCACCCGCCAATCTGCCCGATTATCTTCAGATTCTTGAGGAATTAGAGAACGAGTATAATACCGAGCTGCCGGTGGTGGCCCATGCCGGTGATGGCAATCTCCATGTTCTCATGTTGAAAGAAGAGGGAGGAAAACCGGCATATTTTGAGGAATTGAAGAAAAAAATATACAGGGAAGCCGTGGATCTGGGGGGGACTATAACGGGCGAGCATGGGATAGGACGGCTCAGGCTGGATTATCTTCCTCTGCAGATATCCTCCCGTCAGCTGGAAATCATGTGGGGAATAAAACAGGTTTTCGATCCGGAGAATATCCTCAATCCGGGCAAGAAAATTAAGGAATTTAACAAAGATTGATAAAAGGAGGTGCGGTCATCAGTGGAATATACTCAGGTTGAAAGAGGCAGAATCTACGCTCTCAAGCTGGAAGAAGGGGATGAACTCCCCGGGACAATCGAAGATCTGGCCAAGATGGAAAATATAAGTTCGGCTCTGGTTTTATTCCTGGGCGGAGCTGAAAAAGGGGGCCAGGTGGTAGCTGGACCTGAGTCGATAGAAGATAGTAAAATTGAGCCAGAGGTTAAAAAACTCGCTGAAATCAGCGAGGCCGCAGGATTTGGCACTATTTTTCCTGACGAAGATGATGAACCAGTCCTCCATCTTCACGCTGCTTTCGGTCATGGAGAGGAAACCATTACCGGCTGTACCCGCAAAGGCGTTCCCATCTGGCTTACCGGAGAAGTTATAATTATGGAGCTTTTAAATCACTCCGCTTCCCGGCAGCCGGATGAGGAAAGCGGTTTTGACCTGCTGAATATACATTGAAATAACTTTCCTCAGCAAATCATCAGCCAATCACCCCTTGACATAAGAGGTCATTAATATTACAATACTCGAGGTCGGATAAACTCAGGATATTTTCTCCCTCTGCCTGTTGCAGGGGGTGAGTTTATTCCGATTCTACAAAATATATATATAAAATATAGGGGTGTTGTTTCATGCGTAAGATCATGTCCGAAAGATTTTCTGCTCGTTTTTTGAGACTTTTTCTGGGGATATTTCTAATCAGCTGCGGAATTTATATGTTTATAAATTCTCAGCTTGGTTCAGATCCCATAACTGTTCTGGTAAATGGACTCGCTACGACCACTGGACTTACAGTGGGACAGACCAGCTTCGTAATCAACGGCTTTATAATTTTGTTTCTACTTTTGGCTACAGGTAAGAAGTTTGGCCCGGGAACTTTTCTGCACGCAATTTTTGTCGGGGTTTTTCTCGACCTGCTGTTTATGTTTCCGGGGGAAATAAGTCCAAATTTCATTGTTTTCAGGGCAGTAATGCTGGCGGCCGCAGTTTTGTTGATCGGAAGCGGCATTGCCATATACATTTCAGCAGAAATGGGTGAAGGAGCTCTGGAGGCTCTGCTGATGTTCTTTAGAGATAAGACCGGTTTCTCTTTTAAATCCTTAAAAGTCACTCTCGATGTGATTTTTGGAGGTGTAGGAGTGCTGCTCGGTGCCACCTTCGGCATAGGGACTGTTCTGGGAGCGCTGGCCATCGGGCCTGTTGCTCAGTCGGTGCTCTGTGTCGTAAATGATTATAGAAACCATTACGGCCGTTGAAATTTACGGCCGTTTTTTTAAGTTTTTAGGTTCTTCCCCATACCAGTTGTTGTATTTAGTTTAAGAACACTTACATTTAGGACGTTTTCTCACTATAAAGTACTCATTCATGGAAGCTATGAGTCTCCGCTCACAATGAAATTTTCCCTCTGCTTA
>CAYTDP010000104.1:0-5670 GCA_964436625.1 uncultured Halanaerobiaceae bacterium
CATTGTGAACGAAGCTTTATATCTTCCAGTATGACTAAATAAGTATTTTTGACGCCCCTGTCTACCGACTGAAGACAAGAAGATCCTAAAAGGGGGCTTGCTGCAGTTTGTGAATAAAATAATTTAAAGGAAAAATGTTCAGACTATTGAATAATATAAATGAACGAAAAAATTGCAGCTGGAGGTGATCATCAGCGGCTTTTTAATTATGTGAATATTTAAAACAGAAATTTTGACCTGGAGATAAAATTATTTAAAAGGGGGCGAAAAGGTGAAAAGCAAAAAACTAACTTTTGCTCTGGGAATTTTGCTGGCGGTAGTTTTCACTTTTACCTTTACATTTACCGGTGCTGCTGAAGAATATGTCATCGGAACCCTGACTCCCATGTCCGGACCATCTGCTCCTTTCGGGGAGCCTATGTATAATGCTGGAGAGCTGGCGGCTCACTATGTTAATGAAGCAGGAGGTATTCACGGCCACGAGCTTGTACTCGAAAACCGGGATACAGCTACGGAAGAGACAACCGGAGTTGATGCCGCCCGCAGGCTGGTGGATGTGGACGGTGTGCCGGCTATAATGGGAGCTTATTCCAGCGGTGTAGCTATGGCTGTGGCTGAAGGCGTTACAATTCCGGAAGAAGTTACCTTTGCCACTGTCGGAACTTCTCCCATGATATCAATAGTAGATGATAATGATTATTTCTTTAGAACTTCCGGTCACGGACTGCAAAACGGCCGGGTTCTGGGTGATGCTATAGCTGAAGACGGTCATGAAGAGATAGGAATTATATACGTGAACAATCCTTACGGCGAAGGGCTGGCGAAATCGACTGCTGCAACTTTTGAAGAATATCATGACGGTGAAGTTGTAGCTTCGGTTCCCTTCGAGATCGGTCAGGCCAGTTATGCTTCCGAAGTCGCAAGAGCATATGATGATGGAGATGTAGATGCGGCAGTAATTATTGCCTATCCCGAGGATGCTGAGGTCATGCACGGTGAAATTCATGCGGCCGGCTGGGCTGATATACCCTGGTATGGAAGCCCCGACCAGCGAGTACCTGATCTGGTCGAAGCGCTGGGCGCTGATTATATGTCAGGCATCGCTATGGGCACCACTCAGGGACGCTGGGACAGTCCTTCCAGAGACAGCTTTTATGAAGGATATGAAGAGCAGTATGGAGAAGAACCACCCCGTCCTTATATGGCCCCGGTATTTGATGGCGTTTCTTCAATCGCCCTGGCCATAGCGGCTTCCGGTGAAGGTCCGGATGAAATCACCGGTACTGATATACGAGATCATATGCGAGAAGTCACCTCTCCTCCGGGAGAAGAAGTTTATGCCACTGCTGAAGGCTTTGAAAGAGCCTTCGAACTTCTGGAAGAAGGTGAAGACGTTAATTTCGTCGGTGTTGGAGGCGCTATAGAATTTGATGAATACGGAGATGCTCTTTCTGCCATTCAGCTCTGGACTATAGACGATGATGGCAGCATTGTTACCATAGAAAACCGCATGGAAGAACCTATTCCCAGAGATTTAATGCCTCCTGAATTTCAGGAGTAAGCAAAAGTGAAGTGAGGTTGAGATAAATAAACATCCCGGGATTCCGGGAAATTAATATTATATAACAGTTCGAGTATTTATGATTAAGTCAGAGGAGGGGAGCACCGTGATCTCCCCTCTTTTTTTTGAGATTTTCTCCACATATCAGCTGGTTTAATAAGGCGAGGGAGGGGTTAGTTTGAGTTCTGTACTTGAGCTTAAAAATGTCAGCAAAAACTTCGGTGGTATTCAGGCTGTAGATAACTGTTCTCTGGAAGTAAAAGAGGGGAGTATAACCGGGTTGATAGGACCCAATGGAGCCGGAAAAACCACGATCTTTAACCTGATAACTGGTTTTCATCCCCTCACTTCAGGAGAAATCTATTTTAAGGGTGATAAGATACAGCCCGGAAATAGGCCTAATGACATTTTCAGGAAGGGAATTTATCGCTCTTTCCAGATAACCCGGGAACTTTCAAAAATTACAGTTCTCGAAAATCTCCTCATAGCTCCTCATGGTCAGGCCGGAGAAACATTCTGGAATAACTGGATAAACAACAACAAAGTCGAACAGGAAGAAGAAGAGCTGGTGGAAAAAGCGCTGGAGATATTAGAATTTTTGGACATGAGAGATAAATGTGATGAATATGCTGGAAACCTGCCCGGGGGAGAGAGAAAACTGCTAGAGCTGGGCAGGATGATGATGGTTGAACCGGAACTTGTTCTGCTGGATGAACCGGGAGCCGGGGTGCCGCCGGGAAAGCAGAGAAAAGTTAATGAGAGAATAATAGAATTGAATGAGGAACAGAATATCACTTTTCTGGTTGTGGAGCACGATATGGCTGTAATCATGAATCTTTGCCATCCTATAATGGTCCTTGTCAACGGCAGTTTGCTAACTGAAGGCAGTCCCGAGGAGGTTCAAAACGATGAGAGAGTGGTTAAGGCTTATCTGGGAGAGTGAATATAATGTCCGATAATTCGTTTTTGTCTGTAGAAAATGTCACCAGTGGATACGGCATGATCGAGGTTTTATTTGACATTTCTATGGGAGTGGAAAAGGGTCAATTTGTGGTGTTAATAGGTCCCAATGGCGCGGGTAAAACCACCCTGCTGCGCAGCATTATGGGGATTGTTCCCCCTCAAAAAGGCCGGGTTTACCATAAAGGTGATGATGTTACCGATTTGAACCCCGAACAGATGCTGCAGAGGAATATTTCATATGTTCCCCAGGAGAGAAATATTTTTGCCGAGATGAGCGTCGAGGATAATCTGGAGATGGGAGCATATTCATATGAGGGAGATCCAGAAGAGAGATTGGAATTGATTTTCCAGGTCTTTCCCATTCTAAAAGAACGGCTGGATCAGGAAGCCGGGACTTTATCGGGAGGCCAGCGGCAGATGCTGGCAATAAGCCGCGGGATCATGATGGAGCCGGAGCTTTTGATTTTGGATGAGCCAACTTCCGGCCTTCAGCCCAATCTGGTAACCGAGGTTATGGATTCTATCGTAGAGCTGCAGGAGCAGGATGATATGACTATCCTCCTGGTGGCTCAAACAGATCAGGCCATTAGAGAAGCTGATTTTGGATACCTGATAAGAAGCGGAGAGATGGTACTGGGCACTGAAGGAGATAAACTTCTTGAAAGTGACGAAGTAATGGATCTTTACTTCGGCGGATAAGGAGGAATTATAATATGCTGGGCAATCTGGTAGATGGAATCATACTGGGATGCGTGATAACTCTTGGTGGCCTGGGAATATCCTATGTTTTGCTGCTGCAGAATTACTTTAACTTTACCGGTGGAACCTATTTCACCCTGGGGGCTTTTCTGGCCTATGGCTTTCTGGAATTTATACCGATGGGTGAACTGCCCCTGGTCACTTTCGGTCCCGGGCTTTTAGTTTCGATGCTGCTCGCTATGATTTCTCTGGCTGTTATAATGACTTTCTTTGATAAGATTTTATTCAGGCCACTGCGTGAGCGAAATGCTCCCTTCATGTTTTTTTATCTTACAGCTTTCGGTATGTTATTTGTTATTCGCAGCGCCGTTTACCTGATATGGGGAGCGGATATGCGCAGATACGTGGCCGGGCTTCCTCATATCTACAGGTTTCCCGGGGGGATAAATGTTACCGCGGATGAAATATTTGTAGTTATTGGAACAGTGGTTCTTGTGGCTCTTCTTTACTATTTTCAATACCATACGCGACTGGGTAAAGCCATGCTGGCCACCGCCGATAATGAACGCCTTGCATCGATAACCGGCATAAAAATCAGGAATATACATACGACGGTCACCGTCATAGCCGGGCTTGTGACTGCAATGGGGGGAGTATTTTACGGTATTGTAGTTCAGCTGAGACCTCTGATGGGGTTCAATCTGCTGATGGCCATGTTCTTTGCGGTCATCACGGGAGGTCATGGTGCTATTCTGGGAACTCTGGGAGCTGGATTGATCATAGGAGTGGTTCAGGAGTTCGGTTCAGTTTTCCTCCAGATTTTCATGGATGCAGGAGGCATACCGATAGAAATGAGCGCTTATAAAGAGGTGCTGGCATTTTTCTTCCTGATTATTATTCTCCTGACCAGACCTTATGGCATCTTTCAGGGAACTTTCTTAGACCGCTAGAGGAGGTAAGATTATGCAATATCTTTTGAGCATTATTTGCGTTGGATCTGCTTATGCTATTATAGCTATGGGTTTGAATTTGCAGTGGGGATACACCGGTTTATTCAACCTTTCTGTCCACGGAATGGCAGCTGTTGGAGGTTATGGAGCTGTTATAATGACCACCGCTCCTTCAGCCGGCAGGATTGGTGGTTTTGCCATGCCCTATCCCGTGGGGCTGATTGTAGCTGCGCTGCTGGCCGGTCTTTTAGGTGCTATAATTGGGAGGGTTACACTTCATCTGGAATTCGGATTTTTCGCCATAGCCACACTGGGCCTGGGGATGATGGTGCAGGCGGTTCTCATAAACGAAGGCTGGATAGCAGATGGAGTCTGGGGAATAGGCGACATACCCCGTCCTTTTGACTGGTATTTCGATCATCCATTTTTTATTTATGTGGCTTATGCTGTTGTTTCTTTTCTGCTCATGATTCTGGTCTATATCGTGCTGGAGAGATTGGTTCATTCACCCTGGGGAAGAATTCAAATGGCCATCAAGGAGGATGAACTGCTGACACAGATGCTGGGGAAAGATATATTTTCCTACCGTATGCAGTCACTGGTTCTGGGGGCAATGATAATAGGTGTCGGAGGGGCTGTTTATGCTCATTATCAGGCTTATATCAATCCAGAATCTTTTGATGATATTATGATGACATTTATTCCTCTTCTGATGGTTGTCGCCGGTGGCAGCGGTAACAATAAAGGTTCAATAATTGGGGCGTTTTTTATCTGGGCTGCCTGGAGCACCAGCGAAATTTTTGCCGGATATTTTCCGCTGGGAGCCGAGCAGCTGCCGCATGTGCGCATGCTGACTGTTGGGGTCATCATAATTGCTATTCTGAGATTCCGCCCCCGGGGATTGATCGGCCGCGAAAGAGCCGTTTCGGCTGCTGCCGGGGAAGTTGAAGAGAGGGTAGAATAAAATCTCTTCAAAAAAGCATATTCTGCGGAGTGAAATAAATGAGCAAATTAAGAGAAAGCAGCGATAAAAATTATACCCATCTTGAAAACAAACTCCTTCAGATAAGCGAGGAAGTTCTTGAGTACAGGAGGCTTCATTACAATGATGATGTGATCGGAACCCTGATTGATCTTTACTGTTTGAAGGAGATAAAGCCGGCAGAAACAGAGGAGTTTGCCAGAGATGGCGTAAAAACAGATTCCAATTTGAAGGAAAGATTTGTATTTTTACTCAAAAAGCTCGGCTCTCTTCCCCATCGCAGTCGGGGGAGAGAGCGAATTTTTCGGGGGATTGATGGCAATATTTACAGAGAAAGTGAGTTGAAATCCTGGAAACACGTAAAAAGACTGATAAACTCTCTGCGGAAAAGAATTAAAAACGACCGTTTTGATCCCGGATGGCGAATTTAATGAAACTATAATCATTGCTTGTGATTATGTTAATTTAAAGGAAAAAGAGTCCGCTTATTTAACTATTAATAATGAGGGAAAAAA
>CAYTDP010000105.1:0-3350 GCA_964436625.1 uncultured Halanaerobiaceae bacterium
TTATCTCATCCACATGAGAGGTGTCGACCACGAATATCATAGCTCCGACGATCTCCCCTTCCAATCCCTCACTTCTGACAGGGGAGGTTAAGGTCATGAGATGCTCATCTCTCACATCGGAATAAAATGGTTCAGACCAGTTCATTTCTCCATCCAGAGCAGCCTGAAGATAATCTCTGTCGGAAAGGTCCAATCCGACATCTTCTTCATCTGTGGAGTAGGCAATAATGCCGCGGGGGCTGGTCACATATACAGCCTCATAATGATCAAAAGATTCGAGGACATTATCTATGGTTTCCCCTATCATCATATCAAACATTTCTATGTCCCATTCTTCTCCTTCAACGGTTCCATCCTCAAAATCATATATCGTCTCATGAACTTCGTTGTTATTGATGGCGCTCAGCATGTCTCTTTCCCTTTCCTCCCAGAAATCATTCAAAGAACTTTCGGTCTGATACCCCGCCATGGAAACTGTATCGTAAATCTGACTCTGAATTTCCTCTTCTGAAGTTCTCATGGAGAAAAAACCAATTATTATCACCGGTATGAGGCCGACAATAAGGAATAGTATGATCAATTTCGGTTTCAAATTGAAATTTGCCAGCCATTTCTTCATTTTTTAGCCTCCTCACTCATGTACTCGGTTTATAAAAAAGATTGAGAAACTCTATTGTTCATTTGATAGCTTTTTTTATTTTTCTTCGTTCAATCACTCCCCAGACACCGATCAAAAAAATTATAGGGAAGAGAGCAAAATAAATTGTCAGACCTATAACTATAAATAATAGCTTTGAACATCTGACTTTCATATTTATATCGATGCCCTTGTTCTCATCTATTTTGATGATATATCTATAAAATAAAGTTCTAACCTCCAGACTTTTTTCATCTTTTTCATTATTTACCAATATTTCACTCACCGTTAACAAATCCAGGTCCTGGTTTAATGTGTCATACAATTTATGTATGCGTTTTGATTTGTCCATTTTCCCCTCCTGTGATTTCAACCATTGACTTATCAGCTGCGGTAGGTTAATAGATCTTAAAAAAAATAAAAGTTTAAGTTCAAACAATCATGGACCCCTGACGGGAAATTGCCAGGGGTCCAGGAAAGTAATGTCTTTAGATTGTTTGTTTGAAATCCATCAAAGTTTACTTGAACTGCTCCAGCCATTCATTATTTTCCAGGTGCTGGGGATCATGAAAGCCATCCTCTTTGCCTTCAAAATCATCTCTTTCCTCTACGTAATCATATTCAGGTTCGCCATGTTCTTCCACCCAGTCTCCCCAGAGTTCTCTGGGAGCATATTCGTAAACCAGGTCCGGAGAATAGAGGAATTTCTGAAAGGTACCATAAGCTTTTTCGATCTCATCTTCTCTACCCTCATACCACTTGTTTATCAGGTCTGCGACAATTTCTCCATTATCCCATGGGTCACGATATACCGTGCCCAGAAGTCTTCCTTCCAGAATTGCTTCCACTTCTTCCTCGGTGGCGCCGTAACCTATAACTCCCACATCGGAGCCTCTATCCTCAACTGATGAAACTGCACCCATAGCTGAGGCGCTGTTTCCAGCATACAGAACCTGCAGATCTGGATATCCGGATAGGAAATCGCTGGCAAGTTCGCTGCCCAAACCTCTATCTCCTTCTGCATATTCCTCAACGATCTGTATATCCGGTCTTAATCCCTCTTCTTCATGCAGAACATCTTTAGCAGCTATAAGTCTGTCATCCACATAGTCACCGGGTATAAACCGCAAAAGACCGAGAGTTGAATCTTCGTCCATGTAATCAGCCAGGAAATGTCCCACCATCTCTCCACCATCATAATGTTCATAACCTACATAAGACATAGCAGGATATTCTTCGCGAGGATCCAGTGTTCCTCTGGGCCCGACGTTAAACCAGATGAGCGGCACCTGTTCATCATAGGCCATTTCAAAGATTTCCAGATTCATGTCCAGGACTGTAGGATGAACAACCAGGATATCTGCACCGCCGATTATCGATTCTCTGGCGAGCTGGTTTAAAGTCTCATGGTCTCCATGACCGCCGGCAGCATTCATCTCAATATTATACTCGAGTCCGAGCTCGTCCAGCCTCTCAACCAGCCCATCAAAGACATGAAAGCTGTAATCGGAAACATGGAGGGAGAATGTCAAAAAGGCTATGTCAACTTCGTCAATATCCTTTTGTTCTCCTAAATTTTCTAAATGTTCCATGCCTACATGATAATCCTCTGCCGAAGCGGAAAATGTCAGGCTGAGTGATAAAACCAGGGCCAGCACCAGAAAAACAATGCTTTTCTTGTTAAACATGGGATAAATGACCTCCTTTTAAAAAATTTTCATTCCAAATGCTTTAAGGTTTGGATGGTTTTAGCCTGATTCTCCTTCATGGCCAGATACCGATTTAAACTTTATATCACCTCCTTCGTTAATTAATCGCTTTTTACTTATACATTTATGAACTCAATTATCCGGCGGACTTTTTCCTGGCGTAACTGGGTAAAGCGACTGCAAAGATCATCATCACACCGAGTATGATCAGATACCAATAGTAGTTGAAACCCCCTAAAAGCATGCCATTTCTCACCACAGAAATGAGCAGCGCTCCAGCAACAGTGGTGCCCATACTTGCCACCCCGCCAAAAAGAGACGTTCCTCCTATTACAACGGCGGCAATTGTCATCAGCTCGTACTGTAATCCAATATTGGCCTGAATGGCGTTCAATCTGCCCATCATTACCCAGGCAGCCAGGGCACAGAAAAATCCGCTGAGAACATAGGAAAGAATTTTATATTTATCATAATTGATGCCGGTATAGGTGGCAGCTCTCTTGCAATAGCCAGAATATAATAGCCGATAGGAGTCAGCCTCAAAAGAAAGGTTGTCACCGCCACCGCGATAAGCAGTATAATTATCGAAACCGGAAAACCTTCGAAAAGGGGAAAGCCTTCTATACGGTACCGGCCGGCAAAACGAATTATATCATCAAAGCCTCTGAGCACTCTCTCTTCGAAGTAAAGATACACGACTCCCCGCCAGATTTCCATTCCTCCCAAAGTTACAATGAGATCAGGAACACCTATTTTAGATATGATCAAACCGTGGAAAAAGCCAAGGCTGGAACCCAAAATCAGCCCCGAAATAATCACCAGAAAGGAGTTTAGTTCGACATCTACATGCAGCCAGGCCATCACAGCAGCGGTCAGGGCGAATACAGAGCCCACTGAAAGGTCAATTCCCTTGCCGCCAATCACAAATGTCTGTCCCAATCCTATAAGAGCTATAGCCACAGTAAAGTTAGTCAGCTCAACTAAGTTTAAAGCCGTCAAAAATT
>CAYTDP010000105.1:3360-5414 GCA_964436625.1 uncultured Halanaerobiaceae bacterium
AAAGAGAGACATTATCCCTATTATTATCAAAAGGGAGATATATATACCGCCTTTTCTCCAGTACTCCACCAGATCGGTAAATTTTAATTTTGCATCCTTTCTTTCTGTCTGTGAGTTCTGGTTTTCCTTGCTCATTAAAAATCCTCCTGTTTAAATTTTAAGTACAATATTTGTTAACAAGTTTTTGGTTTTGCTTTAGCTGGCCTTGGCATCCTCCATACCCATTATCATCTGAACTATCTCTTCTCTTTCTACTTCATCGGTATCTCTCACTCCCATCAAATTACCTCGCGATAGTACCGTTATGCGATCCGCAAGATCAAAAACATCCTCCATATTATGACTTATAACTATGATGGAAAGATCTTTTTCTTTATTTAAGTATTTAATCAAATCTTTTACCTTCTGACTTTCTTCGACCCCCAGAGCAGCAGTAGGCTCATCCATTATGAGTAGATTTACTTCTCTATCAGAAAATTCTTCGGAGTAAACAGCTCTGCTGATAGCTATCGACTGTCTTTGACCTCCTGATAAATACATTACCCTCTTATCAAGCTCCGGCATACTGATATTCAAGTTTTCAAATATTTTTCTGGCTTCTTCTTTCATCTGCTTTCTATCAAAAATTTTCATGCCCAGAAAATTTTTCTTAAGCTCTTTTCCTAGAAATAAATTTTGAGTTACTGTAAATTCTTCAACAAGCGCCAATTCCTGATAGATAGTTTCAATGCCCAGAGCCTGAGAATCCTGAGGATCACTTATTCGCACTTTATCTCCGTCGACAAATATCTCTCCTCTGGTAGGAGTATGAATTCCACTGAGCAGTTTGATCAGGGTGGATTTCCCGGCCCCGTTATCTCCAACCAGAGCCATTATTTCTCCTTTCTTTACCGAAAAATCGACATTGTCCAAAGCTATGACTCCGCCAAAGTTTTTGGTGATATTTTTCATTTCAACTATATTTCCCATCATTTAAACCCCTCTTCATTTTAACTTGATTTTAAAATAAATCCTTATTCCTTTCGTATAGTTCGATGAATTTTTGATAATTTTCTTCGTAGACACCGTTCCCCTCTCCGCCCTGATAATAGTCTTTTTGATAATCCAGCATACTATCAATAGCCTCATCCAAATTTTCAAAAATATCCGTACCCAACCCGCATAAAACCCCGATTCCGAGCGCGCCGCTTTCAGAACTGTTCAGGGATATTATATCTTTATTCAATAATTGAGCCATTATTTCCATCCATTCTCCGCTCTGGCTGCCACCTCCCAAAAATTTCATCTATTCAAGGTTGACCCCCATCGACTCCATAACTTCAATATTATTTTTGAAAGCAAATCCCACCCCCTCCATTATCGCTCTGGCAAAATGATATTTAGTGTGTTCCATATCGATTCCAAAAAATATCCCCCTGGCTCTTGAATCCCAGATCGGAGAACGCTCTCCGATTAAATAGGGCAAAAAGATTAAGCCATCGCTTCCGGCGGGAATTTCACTGCTCTTTTCACTGTATATTTCAAAAGCAGCCTCCAGATCCGGATCAAACGTGTTCTTAAACCAATTTAAGGCTCCCCCCGCCGTCTGCATTACAGCTAGATTTACCCATTTATCTTCAAGACAATAATTCCAGCAGAGAACTCTTTCTTCTTCATCTCCTACAGGCTCATCATTAATCACAGAAATAACCCCGGCTGTTCCCAGTATTGCGGCTACATCTTCAGTTTGATGAACTCCTGCCCCCAGCGCGGTAGCTGCCTGATCCGCGCAGCCGTTTATCACCGGAGTCCCCTCGGGAATGCCGGTTTTTTTAGAAGCTGAAGCGGTAACCTCGCCGATAACCTCGCTCGAGCCTGCCAGTTCCGGCATAAAGCTTTCTTTTATTTCGAAGAGATCAAATAATTCCTCCGACCATTCCTTGTTTCTGACATCGAAGAGCATCGTACCGGCTGCATCGGAATAATCAGTGACCATCTGATCGGTAAGCTTAAATTTTATGTAATCTTTTGGGAGTAAAATTTTATCGATTTTATCATATATCTTCTTTTCATTT
>CAYTDP010000106.1:0-5345 GCA_964436625.1 uncultured Halanaerobiaceae bacterium
GGGATAGTGTTTGCCCATATCCAGGATATTGCGGGAATAGATTATGTACCAAAAAACGGTGAATATTAGAAAAAAAGTTAAAACGCTGCGGAGCATATCTCTTTCTCCTCTCCTAATTGTATACTTTTGCCTGTAGTCTGATTTCCTTTTTCTGTATCATGATTAACGTATCTTCTCCACATCAGTTATCGTATAAAACCGCTATAATTTTAACAAGGGATGAAAGATATAAAGCGAAGTGATACTGGAAATTTTTCAAAACCCGGGTCATGAACATGGTCAAAAAATAGTGTTTCCGGCTCAGGAGGTGCCGGGCTGAGCGAGAGCTCAGGGAAGAGCTCTCGCGAAGGAAACACTATTTTTTGACCGAAAATTAAACCTAAAACACAGGAAAAATTTCATTGTGAACAGAGCATTATAGCTTCCGGTAATTAACAAAAATACTTTACAAAAATAATAATAAAAGGATGAGAGCGCTTAAGCCTGATTTATATTTAGCAGGCAGCTTCTCTCATCCCTGAAAAAATGCGATTCCAGCCCAGAAGGGAAAATTGATTGAATTATTTCAGCCAGTTTTTAAGCGGATTCGCTCTCCGGAGTCTGATATGTTTCCCGGTCGGAGAATTCCTCCTTCTTGCCCCGATTCCACTGACTGACAGGGCTCAGATAACCGACAACGCGGGAATAAACCTCGCATTCCTGTTTCTTTTGTGCCATGCATAAACCTCCTTCCCGGACATAACTCATTATAAATCTCTTTGAGCTCAAAATCCTCTCAATAATTTTCCCTGAGCTCAACTGCTTCTCTATTAAGATTTATTCTTGCTTTCTCCAGAAATTCCTGCATTTTTTCTCTGGTAAAGGGCGTATATTCGCTGTATTGAGGATTTAGCACCTTTTTGCCGCGAAATTCCTGCAGAAAATATCTGTCGGGGAACTCCTCTTCCCCGTTATTAAACCGGGCCAGCTCCCGGGTGATCTCTGCGATATCCTCGCCCGACATAAGCTCGGGCACGACCGTAGTTCTTATCTCGACCTCTATGCTGCTTTCGGCCAGGAGCCCGGCGGTTTTTTCCAGCCGCTTTTTTATATTCTCAACTTCGGTCAGTTCATCATAGCGTCCGGCCGGCAGCTTATAATCCCAGGCCACATAATCGATGAGTTCCTCCTGGAGAAGTTTTGCCAGCACCTGCGGACGGGAACCGTTGGTATCGAGCTTGATCAGATAATCCTCATCCTTGAGCCGGCTTAAGAATTCAACCAGATCTCCCTGCAGAGTGGGCTCGCCCCCGGTAATGACGACCCCGTCCAGGTAATTTTTTCTATCAGCGAGCATCGATATCACATATTCCTCATCATAGAAATTATCGCCCCCGCCGGAGACCAGCTCGGGATTATGGCAGTAGGGACAGCTGAAGTTACAGCCGCTGGTGAAGACAACGGCGGCTATCTGGCCCGGATAATCCTGCAGGCTGGTCGGCAAAATCCCGGCTATCTTCATAACTATCACATCCTTTCCCGATAGGCAGCCGAAAATCTCAACAAACCTGCCCCGGCTGACGGGCAGGATCGATCAGCTGCTGACCTTTTCTTTTTCCTTTTCAGCCTCTTCAGCATCAGCTTCAGCTTCTTCTGCTTTTTCGCGGGCACAGATTGGGCAGTATTGATGTTCCCCGGAGAGATAACCATGGACCGGGCAGATGCTGAAGGTGGGAGTGATAGTGTAATAGGGCAGCTCGAAATTATGGGCTATTCTGCGCACGAGCTTCTTGGTCGCCTCAATATCAGGCATCTTCTCGCCTAAAAAGCCGTGAAATACGGTGCCGCCGGTGTATACCGACTGCAGCTGATCCTGCTTTTCCAGCGCGGAGAAAACATCTTTGGTTTCGTCGACGGGCAGATGGGTCGAGTTGGTGTAATAGGGATCGGCATCCTCTTTTAGAACCCTCTCCTGGTTCGCGCAGATGATATCGTCGCCGAACTGTTCTCTGTCGAGCCGGGCCAGGCGGTAGGCGGTACCCTCGGCGGGGGTGGCCTCGAGGTTATAAAGATTGCCGGTCTCCTCCTGGTAATCGGCCAGCCTTTCTTTCATCATCTTCATGATATCCAGGGCAAACTCTCTGCCCTCTTTATCAGCTATACTGGCCCCCATAAAGTTTTCCAGCGACTCGTTCATGCCGTTTATACCGATGGTGTTGAAGTGATTTTTCCAGTACTGGTCGTAACGCTTTTTGACGCTGCGCAGATAAAATTTCGAATAGGGATAAAGGCCGTTCTCGGCCAGATTTTCCAGCACCCGACGTTTGGTCTCCAGGCTTTTCTGAGCCTTATCCATAAGATCTAAAACCCTGCTGCGATAATCATCCTCATCGCCGGCCAGATATCCTATCCTGGGCATGTTAAGCGTTACCACTCCGATCGATCCGGTCATGGGATTGGCGCCGAAAAGACCTCCGCCGCGGTTGCGCAGCTCGCGATTATCGAGCCTCAACCGGCAGCACATCGAACGAGCATCCTCGGGATCCATATCGGAGCTGACAAAATTGGAGAAGTAAGGGATGCCGTATTTGGCGGTCATCTCCCAGATAGGATCGAGCACGGGATTATCCCATTCAAAATCCTCGGTGATATTATAGGTGGGTATGGGAAAGGAGAACATGCGGCCTTTGGCGTCGCCGGACAGCATCAGCTCGGCGAAGGCCCGGTTGAACATGTCCATCTCTTCCTGGAATTCCCCGTAGGTTTTATCCTGGGGCTCGCCCCCGATTATGACCGGCTCGTCGGCCAGAAATTCGGGCACCTTGAGATCCATCGTCACGTTGGTGAAGGGAGTTTGAAATCCCACCCTGGTCGGTACATTTATGTTGTAGAGAAATTCCTGCATGGCCTGTTTTACCTCTTCGTAGCTTAAATCATCATAATAAATGAAAGGAGCTAAATAGGTATCGAAATTGGAAAAAGCCTGAGCTCCGGCGGCTTCACCCTGCAGTGTATAAAAGAAGTTTATGACCTGGCCTAAAGCTACCTTGAAATGTTTGGGTGGGGCGCTTTCAATTTTGCTCTCGACCCCTCTAAAACCGGTCAGCAGCAGATCCTGCAGGTCCCAGCCGCAGCAGTAAACGCTCAAATTACCCAGATCGTGAATGTGAAAATCGCCGGAAGCGTGATGCTTTCTTACCTCGTCGCCATAAATCTCCTTGAGCCAGTACTGGGCTGTGATCTCCGAGGAGATAAAATTGTTAAGCCCCTGCAGCGAATAGCCCATGTTGCTGTTCTCATTGACCTTCCAGTCCTCTTTGTCGAGATAATTATTCATCGATTCTATGGCATCATCAAAAAGCTGCTGGGTATCCCTCAGCTTCTTCTTTTGCTCGCGGTAAAGAATATAGGCTTTGGCCACATCGGAATAACCTTTCTCGATCAGAACTTTCTCGACCAGGTCCTGAATTTTCTCCACGTCGGGCATGCTGTTGCTGTCCTCATAAAAAATCCTCAGATAGGAGACTACATCTCTGGTGATCTCCTCGCCTATGTCTTCATCTCCGTTCACTGCCTCGCTGGCTGCGTTGACGGCAGCCTTGATCTTGCTGGCATCGAAAGGCACTTCGGTTCCATCTCGCTTGCGAATAAACTCGAGTGTCATTAACTGACCTCCTCTAATGTTCTGATGTTCTGATTGTACTCGTGCTGTAAGATGATCTATGGAAAAAATAAGATCTATGAAAAAATAAAAGGAGAAAATTGCTTAACTCAGATTTATTTACGAACAGATTCTCAATGCTTCCGCCCAGGAGGAAAGTTCTCTCTTTTCAGCAGGCTGGCAAAGAGAATAGCGGTAAGCTTCAGACCGGGATTTTTTCTCAGCCGCGAAGCTAAAAAATCGCTTTTGCGGATTATCTCCGGAAGTTTCCTGCGGCTTCCGGCCAGTCCCGGTTCATAATTTTCCGCGACCAGCTCCCAGAATTCAAAAATGCTGTAAACTTTAAATCTCTCGATCTTCAGCTCCCGGGCCAGCTCCTCCAGAGAGAGAAGCACTATCCGGCGATAATCGGCCTTCTCTTCGATCTCTAGCTCCTCGGTCAAAAGCGGAATTAACTCCTCAAATAATATGCGCCGCCAGTGCTTATCCTGATACCCGGCAAATTCGGCGGCTTCCCTCACATCCTCTTCGGGGATCTCCATAAAAAGCTCCAGAAATGAGTCATCTGTCAATTCTTCGCCCGCATTATTACTTTCCGCTTCCAGATAAAATTTCCTTCCCTCGAGATCGTTAAATTCTCTCTGGGCATCGAAATATCCGAGTTTTTTATTGTAGGATATGCGCTCGGGAGTAAATTCTAAGACCCGGCCGAGATCCTCATCCGGCTCTATATAGGTGATCTCCACATTTTCAGCTTTGACCGGTCTGATTCTGCCCCGGCTTAAGGTCCTGACAGCGATGATTTCATCATATCCCCGCTCGATCAGCATATTGATCGGCAGATTATCGTAAAAGCCACCGTCCAGAAAGTACTCCTCACCCAGTCTTTCCAGGCGGAAGGCCGGCAGATAGGAGCTGGCCAGCAGGTACTCCGCCAGCTTGCCCTCGGGAATATCCTCCAAAAATAGCTCTCTGGGCTCCATATCGCTCAGGGAGATGGTGATAAGTCCAAAATCGATATCTCTTTTTCTGAGCTTATCCTCCTCTATATTCTCCTCGATGAGATCTTTGATCGGTTCGGTTTCCAGGCCGCGGTTTTTGATGATATCCTTCAATCTGCCCAGCAGGTAGGCGACGTTATCGCGGTCAAACTCCATCCCGTAAATTTCTTCCAGCTTTTCTCTCTCGATATTGAGCAGTTCACCGGGATCGAGTTCATCCCAGAGCTTCACAGCCCGATCAAAATCATCCTGGGCTATCATGGCGCCATTTAAAGCACCGATCGAGGTGCCGACCACGCCATCGAATTCGAAACCCTGCTCCTGCAGAGCCTGATAAACCCCGATATGATAAGAACCTTTTGCCCCTCCTCCTTCTAAAGCAAGCCCCAGCAAATCGATCACATCCTTCTCTCCATCACTCTATTTTCTCAAATAACGTTTTTAAAAAGCTCATAATTAAATCTTCTTTATTTTTAACTTTATTCCTGCTGCCGGTTTTATTTTATCGCATAAAAAAATAACTTCTCCCGGGCCGACAAAAACCCATAATGGGCTTGATTCCGGCGCTGAAGAAGTTTCCGTCTTTGTTATCAATTTTTTTGACGCACCTGTTTGCCACTGAGCGCAAGAAAAACCTAAAAATAAATCAGGTTCTTCTCCACATCAGTTGTTGGATTTTGTTTAAGAACACCTGCATTTAGGAC
>CAYTDP010000107.1:0-5297 GCA_964436625.1 uncultured Halanaerobiaceae bacterium
AAGTGGGAAAATGTCCTAAATGCAGGTGTTCTTAAACAAAATCCAACAACTGATGCGGAGAAGAACCCAAATTCTAAAGGAGAAAATAACAGGATGAAATGGAATAAAAATAATTTCCGAGAACATCCGAAAGATTATGATGTGATAGTGATTGGAGCCGGCCACGCCGGCTGTGAAGCCGCTCTGGCTGCTGCTCGTACTGGCTGCCGGACTCTGGTGCTGACGGTCAATTTGGATCATATTGCTTTTATGCCCTGCAACCCCTCGCTGGGCGGCCCCGGTAAAGCTCATATCGTGCGGGAAATTGATGCTCTGGGAGGAGAGATGGCGAAAAATATGGATGAAACTATGACCCAGATCCGAATGCTTAACACCAGCAAAGGCCCGGCAGTCCAGGGTCTGAGGGGACAGGCAGATAAAGCCCGATACCATGAACGCATGAAACAGGTGCTGGAAAAGCAGAAAAATCTGGATTTGAAACAGGATATAGCAGAAAAAATTTATACCGACAGCCAGGGAGCTGCTGCCGGGGTTATCTGTAAGACAGGATTATTTTTCAGAGGTGAGAAAATTATTCTGACCACCGGCACATTTCTGCAGGCCCGGATAATTATCGGGGAAGCTGAATATAACGCCGGGCCAAACCAGCAGTATCCAGCCAATAAACTTTCGGAATCCCTGCAGGAACTGGGGTTTGAGCTTCTTCGTTTTAAAACAGGAACTCCCCCGCGAATCTGCGGTACCTCCATCGACTTTAGTAAACTTGAAAGACAGACAGGAGAACATGGTTTAGCATTTTCTTTTATGAGCGGCCGCAACCCGATAAAGGGAGAGCAGGACGACTGCTGGATAGTTCATACCACCTCACGCACCCATGAAATAATAAAAAATAATCTGGAAAGAGCTCCCCTGTTCAGCGGTGAAATAGAAGGGACCGGCCCCCGTTACTGTCCTTCTATCGAGGATAAGGTGACCAAATTTCCCGATAAAGAAAGACACCAATTATTTTTAGAACCAGAAGGCCGGCAAACCGACGAATATTATCTTTCAGGTTTTTCTACAAGTCTTCCTCTTGATGTTCAGAATAAGATGCTGCGCACCCTCCCCGGCATGAGCAAAGCTGAAATAGCGCGGCCGGCCTATGCCATAGAATACGATTGTATAGCAAGCGGCCAGTTTGATCTCACTCTGGAAAGCCGCCCTGTACCTGATCTCTATACTGCCGGACAGATAAATGGCACTTCCGGTTACGAAGAAGCAGCCGGACAGGGTCTGATTGCCGGAATAAATGCCAGCAGATCGCTTAAAAGCAGAGAACCTATAATACTAAAACGTTCCCGGGCTTACATCGGAGTATTGATAGATGATCTGGTTACCGACAAACCCCGTGAGCCCTACCGCATGATGACTTCCCGGGCAGAATATCGACTGCTTTTACGCCAGGATAACGCCGACCAGCGTTTAACTCCAATAGGTCGAGAAGCAGGTCTGGTAAAAGAAAAACGCTGGGAATTCTTTCAGGAAAAGCAGGATCAGCTAACAAAAGCCCGGGATTATCTGCAGGAACAGGTGATAACTCCTACTGAAGATATTGAAAAAATCCTCGAAAATAAGAACAGCGGCGGTCTAAGCCAGCCCGTCTCTCTGGAAAAAATACTTCGGCGTCCGGAAATTTCCTGGGAGGATCTGGAAGATCTGGCCAATGATATTCCATCGGTTTCGCTGGCGGTAAAGAAACAATTAGAAATTGAAACTAAATATCAGGGCTATATAGACCGCCAGCAAAAACAGATAGAAGAATTTGAGCGCAGAGAAAATATCACTCTGCCTAACGACCTAGACTACAATTCTCTCGATAATCTGCGCAGAGAAGCCCGGGAAAAGCTGTCCAGAATAAGACCTCGCTCCCTGGGCCAGGCCTCCCGCATTGCCGGGGTATCACCGGCTGATATCCAGGCTTTGATGATCTGCCTGGAAAGGCGGCATTAAAGGCCTGAAGAAATATACGAACAGTTAGAGTTGGATCTTCTCCATAAGAGTTAGTTTAATATATTTTAGGTTATAAGTAACCTTGAATACACAGTATATATTGTTCTCTCTTTTCTCGAGGGAATTATACATTAAGCCCGGTCACAAAATGCTGGTTCTGCCCAATTAATTAGAATTAAAGTTTTCAATTAAACTCTGAAGCTGTCTGGCCATATCTTCCAGCTCATCAGAAGAAGCAGCTACTTCTTCCACCGAAGCACTTTGCTCCTCGGCCAGAGCAGAAACTTCTTCTGTGCTGGCGGCATTGTCTTCGATAGAACTGGCAATTTCATTAATAGATTCATTGATAAGTTTTATCTGCTTTTCCAGCTCATTGGCAAATTCTTTTATTTCCTCAACCTGTTTTCTGGTAGTCTCTGAAGAATCGACGATTTCCTCGAGTGAATCGCCGGCTTCGGTGATCACTCTGATCTGCTCTTCTACCTGTTCGATGTTGGTGTCCATGGAATTTACAGTTGCCTGGGTTTCAGACTGAATATCCTCTATGAGGCTGGTAATTTCACCGGCAGCCTCCGAAGATTCTTCGGCCAGCTCTCTAATTTCTTCCGCGACTACAGAAAAGCCCCGTCCGGCTTCCCCGGCTCTGGCCGCTTCAATGGCAGCATTCAGGGCCAGCAGATTGGTCTGGCTGGCTATTCCCTCGATCATCTTCACCATATCTCCTATCTGCTCAGATCTTTTCCCCAGTTTTTCGATAGCGTCGGTGGCGAAATTCACCGTTTCATTCACCGTATCAAGCTGATCGATAGCCTCATCTATGGCTTCGTAACCGTGATTGGCTATATCTACTGAATTTTCCGCTATCTCCAGGGTAGTTTTGACGTTTTCCATCAGCTGATTGCTGTCTTCATCCAGCGTGTCAGAGATATTTTCTATATTGCCAACTCCATCGCTTATCTCTCCGCTCTCCTCGGCTACCGAAGTTACAGAGCGGGCTATCTCTTCCGAGCTCTGCCCCATATCATCCGCGGCATTGCTGAGCTGTTCGGAAGCATCCACAACTGAGTCGGAATTTGTCTTTATCCCGCTGATAATATTTCGCAGGTCCACTTTCATTTTCTTAAAGGCTTCCGCCAGACTGCTTAACTCTCCGCCGATGTTCTCATCCATTTCATGCTCCAAGTTGCCCTCGGCTACCGTTTCCACAGAATTTGTCAGGCTGGCAATAGGATTGAGCAAAAAGCGCTTAATCAGCCTGGTCATAATGAAAGCCACTATCAGTGTTCCTATCAGAGAGATCATTAACAGGTTTCTCGTTGCAGCTGCACTCTGAGCCACCACATCTTCTCTATCCTGTACCGCCTTGATATAGCCGCTTAATCTGCCCTGAAAATCTTCAAAGGGCATGAGCAAAATTCCTTCCCTCTCATCTTCAGAGAGTGTAAATACTCTTTCCCCTTCCCGAACTGCTTCGATCTCATCATCTATCGCCCAGATATCTTCAGTGGTAGCGCCCAGCTCGCCGTCATCGAGTTCATCCCAGGAAAGATCTGCTGCCTCTTCAAAAGCATAAATAAAAAAATCTCCAGGATAAGTCTCCTGAAGATCCAATACAAATTCATCATCAAAGGCAAAACCCTGCTCCACTGTGCCGATATGCTCTCCCTCGTAACTGACAGGCACTACAACTCTAAAACCAAATCCTCCCCTGCCCTCTTCCAGGCCCATAATTACTTCCTCATTCTGGTTGGCCTGATTGACAGTTTCTCTAAAACCGGAAAGATCATCTCCGTAATTATCGGGATTATGTAGCCTTAAAAAAGAGGTGGAATCGGGATTGTGAAAGTGAAATTGGGTAACTTCATCCTTAATTTCCTCAAAAACCGGCATCAGCACCTCTAAAAGCTCCTCTCTATCTTCTTCAGCAAATAGCCTCTGAACACTGGTATTGTTGGCCACGTTCATGACGCTTACTCTGGCGGTTTCCAGAGAATTATCCATTTCTGCTTCGATAAAATTGGCCAGTTCTTCTATGGATTCTTCCTCTTCGTTCAATATTATTTCATCGGTCTGATTGATGGAATAGTAGCTCAAAGCTACAGCTAAAATCAGCACGAGGACTATTGTCGCCACTGTCAATTTATTTCTGGCAAAAAAATTCCTCATCAATCTGAGCCTCCTTTAATTAGTATGAATTATTCCTATCCCGCTTTTGATTTCTTTCATATATGCTGTATAACCAAATATGTTAAGTCATCCTGTATTTCTGCCTCCCCTTTTTCCTCTTCTAATCTATTATTGACAGCTTCAATAATTTTATCAGGAGAGCCCTCTTTATGACTTTTTAAAACTTCCAGCAATTTTTTCTCTCCAAAAATTTCTCTGCTTTCAGCTTCGTTTTCGCTTTTTATTTCCTGTTCAATTAAACCATCGGTATGGGCAAAGAGGGTATCGCCAGGCTGAAAATTCATCTCTGACTCCTCATACTTAAAATTTAGCCCTTCCAGCGAAGTTATTGGAATTCCATTTTTGTTGGGTTGAATGAACTCTCCTTCTCTTAAAAGCAAAGGGGGGAAATGAAAACCCGCATTGCATAATTTGATCTTTCCTCTATCAACGGAGATCGATCCCGCCAGTAGAGTGATGAAATATTCAGCCGGAACATCAAGTTCCTGAAAGCCTCTCCCCACAGATTTAATCAGTTTGACTAAGTTAAAATCCGCTCTTCCCCTCCGATCAAAATACCCTTCTTCTCTGAGGAATGTATTTACAGTATCTTTTAAAAAAACATTGATCATAGAACTGCTCAAATCATGGCCACTGATATCCGAGAGATAAAAAATCAATCGGTTTTCATCTGCCCCTGTCTCGTAGAAATCATAAAAATCGCCCCCCAGCCTGTAAGCGGGTTCATAATAAGCCGCTATTTTCAAACCTTCAATCTGAGGCGCTTTATCCGGCAGGATGCTGTGGTGTAAATTTTCAGCTTTTTCATATTCGCGCTCCAGCTTTTTATTGACTTTTTTCAATTTCTTTTCCGCCTTTATTCTTTCTGTAATATCTGATTTCATAGTCAAGACTCCATCCCTATCCTGTGGCAGCTGAATTCCGGTTTCATTTAATTCTATATAGTATTCATATCCATCTTTTCTTCGCGAATGCAGAATCTGATTTAAATCTTCTCCTGAAAGAATTTCTGCAAGGTTGTAGTTGGCATTTTCTTTGTGTTTGTCAGGAACTACGGCGTCCAAAAAATTCTCGCCGATAAGCTCTTCCCTATTATAACCTGTAATCTCGCATAACTTATC
>CAYTDP010000108.1:0-4951 GCA_964436625.1 uncultured Halanaerobiaceae bacterium
ATGGTTTTTCAAAACTATGCGGTTTGGCCGCATATGACAGTGTTCGATAATGTCAGTTATCCTCTCAAAATAGATGATACCACCAGCAGCGATGAAATAGAAGATGAGGTCAGGAGAATTCTGGAAATATTGGAAATTCAGGAGCTGGAAGAAAGAAAACCTCATCAACTATCGGGAGGTCAGCAGCAGCGAGTTGCCCTGGGAAGAGCATTGATTATGAATCCTTCATTGTTATTGTTGGATGAACCTCTCTCAAACCTCGATGCCAAGTTAAGAGAACATATGCGTCTGGAGATTAAAAGAATTCAAAATGAGCTAGAAGTTCCTATTCTTTATGTAACTCATGACCAGGTAGAAGCTATGTCTTTATCTGATAGAATAGCGGTAATGTCAGATGGCGAACTGCAGCAAATTGCTCCCCCTGATGAGCTTTATTCCAATCCCAGCAATCAATTTGTGTTCGATTTTATAGGCAAAGCAAATTATCTCTCCGGTACAGTTATAAATAAAAATGAGCAAACTATAAAAATGAAAATTTTTAATGACGTTATAAAGCTGGATATTCCTGAAGAAAAATCTCATGATCTCGACAAAAACCAGGAATTGCGACTGGGATTCAGGCCCGAGGACGCAGAGATAGTCCCCCATAAAAAAGGCAACGGCGAAGGAATAACAGGAAAAATTAAACACTCCCTGTTTTTGGGAAATATTGTTGACCACAGGGTTGTTGTAGGAGAAGAGGAGATTGAAGTACAGACAGGCAAAAATAAGATTTTTCAGGCAGGAGATAAAATAGAAATTGAAATAAATCAATATTATCTCTGGGAAGAGTGACTCAGATTCCGAAATAAAATACCCCATCGAAACATCTCCGGAACGAGCGGAAAATATTCAGAGTTTCCAGAATAGAATCATCGCCGCCATGCAAAAAATAAGAAATGAGTTATGCGGCAAGTCTGTGGTCTCCATGCACACGGAAACAATAAAAATTTATCTATCTCATATATTATCACTCTCTTTCTCTAAAATGAATAATATATCACCGAGCAACTGCGGAATTACACGAATAAGTCTAACAAAAATCGAACCTAAATTGACCTTATTTAATTTCACATTCCACCTGGACAGTGGAATATAGATTTAAAGGGGAGGAAAAGAAACATGAGCAGATTGTGGGGAGGTTTTGACAGAATTGAATCGGATTTTGAAAAGCTAACAGATGAGGTTAATGATTGCATGAGCTGTTCATTTCAGGCTATGCTGACCTATATTGATGAAGGGGAGACCGAAAAGGTGCGGGAACTGAATAAAAACGTACACAAAAGCGAGAGCCAGGCTGATTCCATTCGCCGCGATATATTGAATAATATCATAGAGGGATCTTTGATGCCCAGCACCCGGGTCGATATGCTGAATCTTTTAGAGGCTATAGATGATATAGCCGATCATACCGAAGATATGCTCGACGAGATAATCTTTCTGCATCTTGACTTCTGCTGTCTGGACGAAGAGAAGTTAAAAGAGATGACAGAGCTCATCGAAGAACAATACAGTAAAATGGAAAAAGGTATAAAAGTTCTCTTTGAAGACATGAATCAGTCGCTTGTATATGCAGGCGAACTTGAAGAGCTGGAATCAAAAGTCGATGGCATCGAGGAGGAAATCACCCGTTCAGCTGGGAAACTTGATCATATCTCTCCCGGAGAAAAACTGGCTCAACGCAGCCTGATAAAAAAAGTTTCGGATACTGCTGATATAATTGAAAATGTCGGTGATAATATGGAGACCATAGTCTCAGTCAGAAAGGGTTAATTTATGTGGTATCTGCTTTCAGGCATTTATCTGGGTGGAACTCTGAGGGCCAATGACGCAGCCAACATTTTCGGGACGGCAGTTTACACCCGGGCAATAAAGTTTCAGTCTGTCATTTTGCTTACAATTATCTTTGTCATTCTGGGAGCCGGCCTGGAAGTAAGCCGGCGGCATGAAAACTTATGGTCAGCTCGCCGAACAAACGCTGCTAACAGCTTTTATAAGTTCTCTAGCAGCTGCGGTGACGGTAACAGGCATGACTTATCTTGAACTGCCGGTATCGACCTCCCAGGCTGTGGTAGGTTCAATAATTGGCAGCAACATCCTGGCAGGAGAAGTAGATTTCACTCCCATGATCCCTATCGCAGCCGCCTGGGTGACCACTCCTATTGGAGCGATGATAATTGCCTACATCCTGTATAAAATTTATGATATTTTTGTAGAGCCTCAGATAAACAACATGCAGCGCTTTGAATATTTTGTCAGAATTGGATTGGTTGTAGCCGGAATCTACGGAGCCTATTCTCTGGGAGCCAATAATGTAGCCAATGTGATAGGTGTTTATGTTGAAGCCGGCATGTTCGAACCTCAAATAGGAGGAGGCATTGGTGGGATGGCCATAGGTATAGGCTGTGCATACAGCCGCGGTGTGATGAGGGCTGTAGGAGAGCGCATCACCGAGCTGACACCGCTTACTGCCTTAATAACGGTTTTAGCTCATTCGATCACATTTATATTTATGCCCGCATAGGTATTCCAGTTTCTTCATCTCAGGCTATTGTGGGCGGAGTTCTGGGGGTAGGATTGGTCAAAAGAGCCAACATGCTCGACTGGGAGACAACCAAAAATATATTTTTAGCCTGGGTGGGCACTCCCACTGTCGGACTCGGCATTGGTATCTTACTGCATCTGGCAACGACAATATTTTAATAAAGGATCTTCTTGTCTTCAGTTAGTAGACAGGTGCGTCAAAAATACTTATTTAGTCATACTGGAAGATATAAAGCTTCGTTCACAATGAAATTTTTTCTCTGCTTTAAGTTTAGTTTTCGGCCATTGTTAGCATGATAGTGATCTTATACGATATCTATCAACCGATAACAAGAATAACCTTAATAAATCAGAGGCTTACAATTTGGAAATTTTGATTCTCTTGATGAAAATGAAAGGATGAATCAATTCCTGAAACTTCTCCAGAAAAACATTGAATTTAAAAAATAAAACGATCAAATCAGGATAACATTAATCTTTTCAAATCGAAATCTTTTTGCGTAAAATGAAGATTTTACGCAATTATTGAAAGCATCAGATATAATTTAATTCAGAGCGAATTATTTTCAGGCGGTCAGTTTTACAAATCTTTCAGCCAGACGGGGATCGAACTGGCTGCCGGCATTTTCTTTGATCTCCTTTAAAGCCTCCTCCTTGCTCATGGGGTCTTTATAAGGCCGGCCGGAAGTCATCACATCGTAGGCATCGACTATGGAAATTATCCGGGCCAGAAAGGGAATTTCTTCTCCCGCCAGCCTCCGGGGATAACCGCCGCCGTCCCAGCGTTCGTGATGGGAGAGTACCTCTTCAGCTATCACGGCAAATTCATCTGTAGCCGAAGCTATTTTATAACCTTTTTCCGGATGTTTTTTGATCTGTTCCCACTCTTTTTCCGTCAGATCACCCGGTTTGGTCAGTATCTCCTCAGGAACACTTGTCTTTCCGATATCGTGGAGGGTGGCCAGAAGCGTTAATCTATTAAGTTCGGAGTTGGAAACCCCCACTTTTTCTCCCAGTTCATGGGCCATCTTTTTCATTCTGGCAGCATGAGCTCTGGTTTCATCGCTTTTGGCTCCCAGAGTATCCAGAAGACCCTTGACCAGACGGTTTTTGCGGCTTTTTTTGTTGACGAGTTTATCCTGGAGCATGCTGTCATCGGCCCGCTTTATAACGTTTTTCATGACCTCTTCCGGATCGGTTTTGGTAGCTATTCCTATTCCCAGCGAAAGGGGGAAATCATCCTTTCGGATCTTCTGACAGCGATTTTTAATTCTCTCATAAATATCGTGAGCGGTTTCTTTTTTAGTTTGAAGCAGAAAGATGAGAAACTCGTCGCCGCCGTAGCGGACCAGCACATCCTCGTCCCCGGTCACGCTTTCCAGTATACCGGCAGTCTTCTTCAGCATTTCATCTCCTTTTTTGTGGCCGAAGGTGTCGTTGACAATCTTGAGCCCATTAATATCAATCATGATCAGGCTGATAGGGAGATTGCTGGCTGTATCGATTTTATCTATTTTTTGAGCCAGATGAGTGCGGTTATTGAGACCGGTGAGCTCGTCATGGAATGTTTTATATTTTAGCTGCTTTTCCCGGTTCTTTCTATCTGTTATATCAATTATCAGAGAAATAACTTCCTCATTATTTAATGAAGTTATGCGGGCCTCAAACCACTTTATACCTGCAGGTGTGGATATACAGTACTCCAGAGTCCGAATTTCCCCGGAATTGAGGGTCTCCTGAATCTTATTTTTGAATTTATTCCCCTCTTCTTCCGGAAAAACATCCTCTATCCTGCTGCCCAGCAGGTCCTCCCTGGGACTTATCAGCTTTTCTTCCTGCGAGGTTATAATATCGAGATATGTCCCCTCGCGGTCATAGCGAATGATGATATCGGGTATTATCTCCAGAATAGAGTTTTTGTACTCCAGAGTTTCCTCGAGCTTATCTCTTGCTTCCATCTTTTCGGTTATATCTCTGCCCACGGCCAGAATTTCTGCCAGCTCCCCTTCCTCGTCGAATAAAGCATACTGCTTCCATTGATGATATCTGATCCGACCATCTGCCGTTTCCCGCGGATGGACGTAGCTGTTTTTTTCATTCGATCCGCCCAGTTCGTCGATATTTTTGCGGATGATGTCGTGATTTTCCTCGGGAAATATATCGAAAAGCTTCCGGTTCAAAAGTTCTTCCCGCGATCTGCCGACCATCTCGCAATAAGCCCTATTGACGAAGGTGAGCGTCGCATCCGGCCGATATTTACAGATCATCTCTTCCTGAGTCTCCAGAATCTGACTGCATTCTTCCAGATCAAGGTCCACTTCTTCTCTCATCCCGCACCTCCTAAAATTTCCAGATCTGTAGAGCAAAA
>CAYTDP010000109.1:0-4950 GCA_964436625.1 uncultured Halanaerobiaceae bacterium
GTTATGGAGAAGATCCATAATCTTTAAATCGGCTTTAAATCGGGCGAATAAATGCTCAATATTCAGCGAGATGTTTCACGTGAAACATTCTTATACGATTTACAGGAGGTATATATTATGAATGAGCGGGATGCCGGTTCCGAAAATTATACCAGCGAATCTCCCAAAAAATACGATGTCATCGTGGTGGGAGCAGGTCATGCCGGCTGTGAAGCAGCTCTGGCTCCAGCGCGCATGGGTCATCGGGTGCTGGTTCTCACCGTAAATCTGGATCACGTAGCTTTTATGCCCTGCAACCCTTCGCTGGGAGGACCGGGTAAAGCTCATATCGCCAGGGAGATAGATGCTCTGGGTGGGGAGATGGCGGTAAACATGGATAAAACCATGACCCAGATCAGAATGGTTAACACCAGCAAAGGTCCGGCAGTTCAGGCACTGCGGGGTCAGGCTGATAAGGCTCGTTATCACGAAAGAATGAAACAGGTTTTAGAAAATCAGCAGAATCTCGACCTCAAGCAGGATGTGGTTGTTGACCTTGTCGTAGAGGAGAAGAAGATTTCCGGGGTGGTGACCAAAACAGGAATATTATATCGGGCTGATAAAGTCATTCTGACAACCGGCACTTTCCTCCGCGCCTGTAATATCATCGGTGAGGCAAGATACAGCGCCGGTCCCAACCAGCAGTATCCTGCCAACAGTCTTTCAGAGTCTCTGGAGGAATTGAACTTTGATCTGCTGAGATTTATGACCACCACCCCTCCCCGGGTAAAAGGCAGCACCGTTGACTTTTCTAAAATGCGAGAGCAGCCCGGAGATAAGGGTGATCTCAGTTTTTCTTTTACATCCGATTCACCTCTACAGGGGAAAAAGCAAGATTCATGCTGGTTGACACACACTACCGAAAAAACGCATGAATTGATAAGATCTCAGGTCGATAGAGCACCTTTGATCTCGGGGGAGATGGAAGGTACCGGGCCCCGTTATTGTCCCTCTATAGAAGATAAAGTTGTAGAATTTCCCGATAAAGACAGTCATCAGCTCTTTCTGGAGCCGGAAGGAAGGAATACTGATGAATTTTATATCTCCGGTCTTTTTACCGGACTGCCGCTCGATGTTCAGCAGAGAGTTCTCAAAACCATACCCGGGATGGAGCAGGCGGAAATTATGAGGCCGGGTTATGCTATCGAATATGACTGTGTCGCCAGCGGTCAGTTTGATCTGACCCTTGAGATAGATTCCATCGAGGGTCTGTATACCGCCGGACAGATCAACGGCACCTCCGGCTATGAAGAAGCCGGCGGACAGGGCCTGATAGCCGGCATCAATGCAGCGCTGGCTCTGGAGGGCAGAGATCCCCTTATTCTCCAGCGGTCTGAGGCGTATATTGGTGTTTTAATCGATGAACTGGTCACCAAAAATCCCCGCGAACCCTATCGTATGTTAACTTCTCGTGCTGAATACAGACTGCTTCTGCGGCAGGACAATGCCGATCAAAGGCTCACCCCTCGCGGTCGTGAAACCGGGCTGGTGAGTGATAGGAGATGGGAAATTTACAGGAACAAAAAGGAGCAGATAGAAGAGCTGGAAGATTACCTGAAAAATACAAAAGTTACTCCCACCAGAGATGTAATTCAGGTGCTTGAGGAGCTGGACAGCGGTGGGCTAAAACAGGATGCAACTCTGGAAAAAATCCTGCGCCGGCCCGAAATTTCCTATCCGGACCTGGAGAAGATCGTGGACGATCTGCCGGAATATCCTCGAGAAGTCTTCAGGCAGGTGGAGATATCCAATAAATATCAGGGCTATATCGACAGACAGCGCCAGCAGATTAAGGAGTTTGAAAGGATGGAAAATCGCCTGCTGCCCGAAGATATCGACTACGACGAGCTTTCCAACCTTCGCCAGGAAGCCCGGGAAAAATTATCGCGCATCAGACCTCGTTCTTTAGGCCAGGCCTCCAGGATTTCCGGGGTTTCGCCGGCGGATATTTCTGCCCTGATGATTTATCTGGAAAAAGAGGAAAAAGCCGATGAAAAAGAAGAGGAGTGATGATAATAGCTTTGCAGGATGAATTTCAGGTGCTCAAAGAGGGAGCAGATCTGCTCGGCATCTCGCTATCCAGAAGGAATTTGGAGAATATGATATCCTTCTTAGAACTTTTACAGCGGCAGAACAGAAGAAAAAATTTAATCGGGACGAAAGGTTCACAGAAAATTATTATACGCCATTTCCTCGATTGCCTGGCCCCTCTTTCTCTGGAATCCATACCTTCCCGGGGACCGATGCTTGATATCGGCAGCGGAGCTGGTCTGCCAGGAATTTTGTGGAGCCTGGCCCGTCCGGATATAGATTTTTATCTGCTCGATTCTCGACAGAGCCGGGTTGATTTTCTCAGATCAGCAGTCAACAAGCTCGATATTCAAAACTGTTTTCCTATTGCAGAAAGAGCGGAAATATTGGGGGATGATATCGACTTTCGAGAGAAGTTTAACTTTGTCACGGCCCGGGCAGTGGCCCAGGCAGGTGTCGTGCTGGAATATGCCCTGCCGCTGGCTAAAGTTTCCGGCCAGGTGGGTTTATATAAAGGGCCAAATTACAGGGAAGAACTAAAAGCAGCTGCAGGAGCTGCTGAAAAACTGGGCGGATCTGAAATCATGGTCCGAAAAATTGACGTTCCTTACCTGGAAGAAGAAAGGTATTTTCTCATTTCCACAAAAGTAGAAAAAACTCCGGAAAGATTTCCCCGCAGCGTCGGAGTTCCCGAGAAGCGTCCTCTTTAGGCAGGAGATAAGTCGGTTTGATAGAATTATATTTACAGGTTCTTCTCAGAAACAGCTGGTTAAATTTTCATATATATTGTATACTCAGCGAAGAGCTTTCGCGAAGGAAGCGCTATTTTTTGGCCGAAAACTAAACCTGAACAAAGGAAAAATTTCATCGTGAACAGAGCTTTATAGCTTCCGATAATAAGCAGTATGAATATGACTTGAACTATATCAGACCAGCTGATATGTAGAAGATTCCTATTTACGGGATTGGTTTAAATTTACAGGAGATCAGGGCCAGGGGCCCGGGGGAGGACAATCATGACTGATAGACATGGAGAAAAGAAAAAAGCAGATATAACCGCTGTGGTCAATCAGAAAGGTGGAGTAGGAAAAAGCACCACCGCCGTAAATCTGGGAGCGGCGCTGGCCAGAAAGGGAAAAAAAGTTCTCATTATTGACATCGATCCCCAGGGCAATGCCACCAGCGGACTGGGGGTCGATAAATCAGAACTCGAGCACAGTATTTATGAACTTCTTTTGGGCAGTCAACAGTTCGAAACACTGGTTAAAGATCTGGACGAAGATAATCTCAATCTGCTGCCCTCCAGCATCGATCTGGCCGGTGCTCAAATCGAACTGGTATCACAAATATCCCGGGAGAAAAAGCTGGCCCAGGAACTGGAAGGAAGGCTGACAGATTACGATTATGCTTTGATCGACTGCCCTCCTTCTCTCGGACTTTTGACGCTCAATGCTTTATCCGCTGCTGATGATATTATTATACCCATACAGTGTGAATATTATGCTCTGGAAGGTTTAGGACAGCTTCTGGATACGGTTGAGCTTGTCCAGAACAATTTAAATCCCTCTTTAAAAATAAGAGGGGTGCTTTTAACAATGTATGATGCCCGGACCAATCTCTCCTCTCAGGTGAGCGAGGAGGTCGAGAAGTTTTTTTCCGACAGACTTTATGAAACGGTGATACCCAGAAATGTCAGATTAAGCGAGGCTCCCAGCTTCGGTCAGTCAATATTTGCCTATGATCCTTCTTCCCGGGGCGCTAAAGCTTACAGTCAGCTGGCAGAGGAGGTGCTCGAGAATGAATGAAGAAAAAAAGAGTCGTCTGGGCCGGGGGCTCGATGCTCTGCTGGGAAGCAAAGAGGAGCATGATCAGGAGTTTAAGGATATAAATCTCGAGAGAATTGAACCCAATCCCTATCAGCCCAGGGATAATGCGGCTGAAGAAGAGCTGGAAGAACTCGCTGAATCAGTCCGGGAAAACGGGATTCTGCAGCCTGTTATTCTCACCTCCTCCGGGGAAGGATATTATCTTGTGGCCGGGGAAAGACGCTGGAGGGCTGCCAGAAAAGCCGGTCTGGAAACGATTCCGGCTCTGGTTAGAGATCTCGATCAAGATAAAATGATGGAACTTGCTCTGATAGAGAATATTCATCGGAAAGATCTCAATCCGCTGGAAGAGGCCCGTGCTTATAGACAGCTTCTTGAGGAGCTTGATCTCACCCAGGCTGAATTATCCTCGCGCCTGGGCAGAAGCCGTTCAAGTATCAGCAACTCACTCAGATTGCTCAAACTCCCTCCCGAGGTACAGGAATATGTTTCACGTGAAACATTATCAGCCGGACAGGCCAGAACTCTGGCCGGTTTTGACAGCAAAGATCAGCAGATAAGAGCAGCTGAGAAGATCATAGAAGAGAATATGAGTGTGAGAGAAGCAGAGAAGTATATATCTGAGCTCAAAAAAAGCGCCGAAGAGACCGAAGAGCGGGAAGATAAAGAGTTATTGAATATTGATCGGCTGTCCCAAAAAATCAAAACTGAAGCCTCTGAGGCAGGAGATCAGCTGGATGAAGCTGAGATCGATGAGATGAATTCAGATGGAATGGAAGAAGATAGAAGCAGGCAGGTCCGCCGCCGCAGCCGTCTGGAAAAACAGCTGTCCAGAATGCTGCCCCTGGAGATAAAAATAAAAGAAGGTGAGGAGAGCTGGCGGCTGCAGATAAAAGCTGATAGTCTGGATCAGCTGGAAAATCTGCTCCAAAAATTTGAAGAATGAGATTTCAGATCCGATCCGATTTTTTGATCGTCCTGGCAGCAGGCTGATAATTTAGGATCTTCTTGTCTTCAGTTGGTAAATAGGGGTCTCAAAAAAACTTATTTAATT
>CAYTDP010000110.1:0-4913 GCA_964436625.1 uncultured Halanaerobiaceae bacterium
AACTGAAACGGAGGAAAAATTTCATTGTGAGCGGAGCCTCATAGTTTCCATGAATGAGCACTATATAAAGTGGGAAAATGTCCTAAATATAATAGTTCTTAAACAAAATCCAACAACTGATGTGGAGAAGAACCGCTTTTAATTCTTCTTATCTAATTCCATTCTCGCAAAACTTTCAAATAAATCTCCAAACAGATCCATAAAAGGTTCACCGAAAAACAGCATTAAAATAATAGATTCATTAAGCAAAAATTGATTTTCACCATACTCTTTTCTCTGATAGGTAGAACGACTCATTCCCAGATAATCAGCCATATCCTGCTGAGTTAGGCCCCTCTCTTCTCTGTGCTTGATTAGATTATCGAGCCTGTTCTTCTGATAATAATAATACATAATAATTTTCCTCTCTTAATTAAATTTTCTTCCATATTGCTTCAAAAACCCAGCAGATTTTCTGCGTTTTTATGCAATATCATCTTTTTTTCCCCTTTATCTAAATCAGTTTTGTTAATCTCCTGCAGGTATCTGTCAGCGGACAGCAGGGGATAATCAGTAGCCAGCAAAATTTTGTCCAGTATATTTATTTCTTTCATAACATTATATATATTTTCCTTATACAAAAAGGGACTGGCGGCTGTATCATAATAAATATTGGATAACGAATCTTTCAGCTCGGGCATGAGCTCAAAAAAGGGCAAGCCTCCGCCCCAGTGAGCGAAAATAAATTCATTTTCCGGGAAGTTATTGGCCAAATCCGAACCCTCTTCCAGGGTTATGTCAGTTTTCCCTGCATAATCATGTCCAACCGGTTCATTTAGATGAATGAGAATGGGCCATTGTGACCTGCGGGCAAATCTGCAGATGGGCTCCATGTCTTTTTTTGAGCTCAGATCAAATTTTTGGCCTGCGGGAAATAGTTCCCCAATTCCCTGAATTCCATTATTTTTGCATCTTTGCAGCTCTTTTAATGCCCCTTCCTCCCCGGGGTTGACCACGCAAAATCCGATGAATTTATCCGGATGCTCATTTACAGCTGCAATAACATAATCATTCACTTCTCTGCATAACTCCTGCTTCTCAAAAGCAAAACCAAAAATAACAGCCCTATCAACTATCTCTTCTTCCATTTTTTTTGCTAATTCATCATATGTCACAAATTCATTTTTAGGATTGCTGCATAGAAGATCAAAATATTCGTCTTTTTGGCAGTATCTCTCCTCATTTTTTATGATCTGAGGGGGAGTGACATGCACATGAGTGTCGATTATTTTAGGCAAATTCCTTCAACCTCCTCAAAACTTAACTCAACTAAGGACATCTGACAATGCTCTGCGCCCACAGGCAATCAGCACAGGATGGTATATTTCCCCAGCAGTCCTGATTTTCCCTGGCATAACTACAATTGTTATTTATTTTGCAGTCCTGACAGGAAGGAAAGGAAAATTCTCTAATCCTGTCCCTAAATTTTACATAGTCAGGAGAAGTCCATATATCCTCCAGTGATTTTTCTCTGATGTTGCCGAAGCTATGTGATTTTACAATTTTCTCCCTGCCGAAGATGTAATATTTGTAAGAATGCATCAAAGCATAACAGGGAGCTACCTCTCCCGCCACAGTTATAACACAGGCATCTGCATTTATAAAATCACACTGCCTATCAGCATTCCAGTTCATATCAGGCATATCCATGGTACACATAGTTGATAGGCCTTCAATGGGGGTGCTCCAAAATTTAATGGGAAGATCGAGATCTTTCTCCCCCTGGCCATAAAGTATCTCATCGGTCATTTCTTCTCTGTAAGGAAGCAAATTGGTGACCAGAATATTTAAAATTCCCAGTTCTCTGGCTTTTTCGCTGAGCAGACTAAGCTGGTCTCTATTACTTTCCATTAAAACAAATTCCATACTAACCCTTGGGAAAATTGTTTTCTCTTCTTTTTTAATATCTTTCAGCTGCAGGAGTTTATCCTTCAGCTCTTTCAACTCTCCCCCTTTTCTTATATTTTCAAATTCCTCTTCTTGAAAACTATCTATCGAAATAACCAGCTCATCCACGTTTAAAGAAATAAGCTTTTCGAAAATTGACCTATTTAATAACATACCATTTGTGGTGATCTTGACTTCATATCCTTTATTTTTAATTAGTTCGGTCATTTTCATTATGTCAGGATTCATAAAAGGTTCTCCCAACCCACCTATCACGACTTTTTTTAGATTGGGAAATGAATCCAGCTGTTGAACTATTTCTTTAAAGAGTTCTAAGCTCATGTCTTGGTGCTCTAAAGACCAGGAATGCCTGATGCAAGTAATGCAGTTTAAATTGCATCTTGAGGATACTTCAATATAAATCTTCTTTATATCAGGTTTAGCTTCATGAAACATAATACCTTTATTCTTTTTTTCAATTACGTAATCTCTGGCATCTATTAGCTTTTCGATGTCTTTTTTATTTTTAAATTGTCGCTTGCTAACTTCTAGTTGGTCCATTAAATATTAACCTCCAGCTATAGGTGGAAAGACTGCCACATTATCTTCATCCTGCAGGGAGTAATCAGGTTTTTGACGTCGATTATTTACAAAAATCATCTTTACCTCTTCTTCCGGTATATTCATGCGAGCAAGCAGGTCACCGACTGTATTTCCGGATTTAATTTCGATATTCAATTCGCCTTTTTCTTCTAACTCCTGCCTCTTTGATTGAGATAAATGATCTCTCAAAGTAGCATAAAACTTGACCGATACCTCCATAACACTCCCTCCATAATATAATAATCTCATGATCATAATTTTTGTCCAGCAGTTTCTATTTTACCAGAATTACATAACTTCTGCAAAGAAAATGCTCAAAAAATTTGCCAATCTATGAAAAAATTTTTTGCTCCTTCATATATAGTTAAGGCTGCCCCTCACAGGGCAGCCTGTTTTTGAAAATCGATTACCTTTATTATTTAGCAGTTTTAAAAGTCCCAGACCTTATCGAGTTCTTCATCGGGCACATCGAAGGTTTCGTTCAGAGGAGGAAGTTCTTCCTCGCGCATGAACTCAGGCGGCCTGTCGTCGGATTTGCTGAAACCAGCCTTGAGGTTGAATTCGCGCTCTTTTTTCAGAATCTCCTTGCCCTCTTCGACTATTTCCTCCACGGTGTAATCCGTGCCCAGCACTCCGTTTACTGTATCGACCATGCCTTCCATGGCATTGTCATCGTCCAGCAGGGCGAAGGTGGTGAAAAGACAGTAACCGGAGCTGTCCACAAAGGCGGTCGTAGCCTGAAAGGCCCGGGAGAGCTCGGCCTTGCCCTCGGCTTTGAGCGGATCGACCTCGCCACCGACCGAGAGTATTTCCGGAGCTATCGTGTAACCGGCGGTGTGATCGGCACCCATTGGAGTGGTCATATAGGTTATGCCGATGCCCTTGACCGCCCGCGGTTCGTAGGCAGGCATGCCCTGACCTTTGACTGTGGGCACCTGAGTTACTCCATAAGCTTTGCCGGCAAATTCGGCGCCGTTTCCGAGTATGCGGCCCAGAGCCGAGTTCTCACGTATCTCCTCGAGCAGCTCTATGGCGCCCTCGCCGTCGCCAAACTCTACAAGCCCGGCTTCCATGGCCACGCCCAGGGTTACGCCTGCTTCTATGGTATCGACACCTACTTCGTTGCATATCTTGATCATATCGGCTATCTGATCGAGATCGTCCACACCGAGATTGGCTCCCAGCGACCAGTCGGACTCGTATTCAACACAGGATACCTTTTCTTCTCCATCTTCGTCGGGATAGACGTTGGAGCACTGAATCACGCAGCCGGGGTGACAGGAATGGCCCATCTCACCTTCGCCGCCGCGCTCTTTTACTGTCTCAGCCAGCTTCTCGCCGGAAGTGGCCTCGGCTCCGTCGAACTCGCCCGAAGAGAAGTTATTGGTGGGCAGTCCGCCGGCCTGATTGAGCACGTTGATCAAAGCGGCTGTGCCGTAGCTGTTGAGCGTGCCGCCCGGTTTGGTCACATCATGCTCGCGCAGACCTTCGGCCAGCTTGCGCTGTCCCTGGCGGAAAAGATCCTCATCGGCCAGCTCGACATCCTGCATCTTCTTTTCCAGCACTATGGCTTTAAGTCCTTTAGAGCCCATAACGGCTCCCAGACCACCGCGGCCTGAATACCGGCTGGCCCGATATTCGGGATCGTTAAAGCAGATACCCGCCATCGACATCTTCCACTCGCCGGCAGGTCCGATCAGACAGAAGTTATGATCGTCATAGCTTTCCAGAAGTTTCTCTATTGTCTCGCTGGTCTCAAGCTCTTTTAGTCCATCGGCACTTTTCAGCTCGGCTCCTTCTGAGGTTATCTCCAGAATACACTGTGCTTCGCTATCTTCTGGCTTGCCCTCAACTACTATAGCCTTATAGCCCGATCGGCCCAGGCTCTGAGCAAAGGGTGTTCCGGCGTTGGATTCTTTGATGCCGCCTGTAAGCGGTGACTTGCCGCCCACAGAGATCCGTCCGGAGGAAGGTGCTGAAGTTCCGGTTACCATGCCGGGCGCGAACACCAGCTTGTTATTTTTGCCCAGCGGATGTGCTTCCGGATCGACCTCATCCAGTACCATCTCCGAAGTCAAACCCCGGCCGCCTTTGCGCCTGAACTTTTCCGGCAGCTTCTCCTCGGTTATCTCCATCTCGGTCAGATTAACTCGTAATAATTTCATCTTTATAATTTGCCCCCCTCATATTATTTCTTTCATATACCATCTTCTCCAAATATATAATTAGATAAAAAATTAAAAAATCCTTCTCCATATCATGAGAAATTTATAATTTAATGAAGTGATACTGGAAATTTTCATTCAGGCTGAAATGGAGAAGATTCTATATACGGCAGTATATCAGAGTTTTAGCAGGATATAGAGAACTAAAAAAGCCGAGGC
>CAYTDP010000111.1:0-4700 GCA_964436625.1 uncultured Halanaerobiaceae bacterium
GGAAAATTTCATTGTGAGCGGAGCCTCATAGCTTCCATGAATGAGTACTATATAAGGTGGAAATGTCCTAAATGCAAATGTTCTTAAACAAAATCCAACAACTGATATGGAGAAGAACCTAAATATTTAATTAAAGGCTGAGATGGGGAGAGTACAGCCGGGCAGGCTGGAAGACCACCCCGGAGCCGGGGAAGGAAAGCTATTATTGCGAGTAATATCCTCCGGTAACCTACGTTAAAGGTTTTTTGAGAGGCTTCCTGCCACATTTTATCAGGATATTAATCTGTAAACCTTATTCTATATAGAGCGGGAGCAATTAGAGTGGGACCGCGAACCCAGCCTGTTCGTCTCTAACAATTGAGAGGCGGGCAGGTTTTGTTTGTTTTGATCGATTTAAAATTTTATCTGCAGATTCTGTTATGGCTTTTTTGTCTTAAAAAACCAGTTCAAAACTTATTTTAAGAGGAGGTTTACCAGTGAAAGAAATCATTTTGCCTGATGGATCAAAAATGGAAGCAGCCGATGAAAGTTCAGTTTTGGATATTGCTTATGAGATCGGCCCCAATTTGGGAGATGATGCTGTGGCCGGCAGAGTAAACGGTGAAATGGTCGACGTTTATTATGTCCCTTCTGAAGGTGATGAGGTCAGTATTATTACGATAGACAGCGAGGATGGAGTCGATATTTTGAGACACACCACCTCTCATGTTATGGCGCATGCAGTCAAAAATCTTTATGAGGATGTCAGTCTTGCTATCGGACCTACCACCGATGATGGTTTTTACTATGATCTCGATCTGGAAACAACTATATCCTCTGATGATTTTGCTGAGATAAAAGAGGAGATGAACAGGCTGATAGAGGAAGATATCAAGATTGAGAGAGAGGAAATTCCCAGAGAGGAAGCTCTGGAGATGATGCGAGAGAGAGGCGAGAACTACAAGATAGAGTTGATCGAAGAGCTCGATGATGATCGGATAAGTTTTTATCGTCAGGGCGATTTTCTGGATCTCTGCCAGGGCCCTCATCTTCCCAGCACCGGTATGGTTAAAGCTTTTGATCTGCTTTCGGTGGCCGGAGCTTACTGGCGGGGAGATGAAGACAATCCCATGCTGCAGAGAATTTATGGAACTGCTTTTGCTACAGAGGAAGATCTGGATGATCACCTGGAGATGCTGGAAGAGGCCAGGAAAAGAGATCACCGCAAACTGGGCAAAGAACTGGATTTGTTCAGTCTGCATGACGAGGGTAAAGGTTTTCCGTTCTTCCATCCCCGGGGCATGGTTATCTGGAATGAACTGCTCGACTTCTGGCGGGAGCAGCACCGCAGGTTTGGTTATAAAGAGGTTCAATCTCCAATTCTGCTGGATAGAAAGCTCTGGGAGCAGTCCGGGCACTGGGATCATTACAAGGATAACATGTATTTTACAGAAATAGATGACAGCGAACATGCAGTTAAGCCCATGAACTGTCCGGGAGCTATCAAGATTTATAACAATGAGATGCACAGCTATCGCGACTTTCCTCTCAGGCTGGGAGAGCTCGGCCTGGTACACCGCCACGAAAGATCCGGAACGCTTCATGGTCTTATGCGTGTCAGAGCTTTTACCCAGGATGATGCTCATATCTTCTGCCTGCCTTCCCAGATAGAGGATGAACTAAATGGCGTGATTGAACTAGTCGAGATACTTTACAGCGCTTTTGATTTTGATTATAACGTGGAATTGAGCACCAAACCCGATAAAGCTATGGGAGATGACGCACTATGGGATAAAGCCACTGAAGCTCTGGAAAATGCCATCATTGAAAATGATCTGGATTATGTCATCAATGAAGGTGATGGAGCTTTTTATGGCCCTAAAATAGATTTTAACCTGGAGGATTGTCTGGGCCGAACCTGGCAGTGCGGCACAATTCAGCTGGATTTTCAGATGCCCGAGCGGTTTGATCTGACTTATGTAGGAGAGGATGATGAGGAGCATCGACCGGTGATGATTCACAGGGCGATTTTCGGAAGCATAGAGAGATTTATAGGCATCCTGATAGAACATTATGGTGGTGCTTTTCCTACCTGGATTTCGCCTGTTCAGGTCAGAATCATACCGGTTTCCAGCGATCAGGAAAGCTATGCTGAAGGAATAAAAAGGAGTTTAATAGAGAAGGGTATAAGGGCTGAGCTGGATGCCAGTGATGAACAGGTCAGTTACAGGATCAGAGAAGCTCAGGTGGAGCAGGTCCCTTACATGTTGATAGTTGGTTCTCGCGAAGAAGAAGATGGTACGGTATCCGTAAGGCACCGGCGGGAAGGGGATCTGGGAGAAAAAGCTGTAGATAAATTCATAATGGATATCCTGTGGGAAATAGAGGAAAAAAGAAGTTGACTTATCAGGGTTCTTCTGATATTATACAACATGACAATAAAGAAGAGGCCCCTGCTTCTCACCAATGATAGGATCATTGGTTAATAATCTGCCGAAGCTGTCCGGCTGATTGTTGCGAAGGATGGCAGTGGATGGATTATACAAGCGGGCCTTCTATGGCCTGCTTTTTAATTTTTATCAGGAGGTGTATAAAATCGTAGAGGACCTGCGGGTCAATGATGAGATTCGCGCGAACGAAATTAGACTTGTGGATTCAGAAGGAGAGCAGATTGGCATAACAAAAATCGAGGATGGTAGAGAAAAAGCTGAAGAAAAAGGTCTTGATCTGGTTGAGGTAGCTCCTCAAGCAGACCCACCTGTCTGCAAGCTGATGGATTATGGCAAATACAAGTACGAACAGGCCAAAAAAGAGAAGGAAGCCAAAAAGAATCAGAATGTGATGAACGTTAAGGAAGTACAGATGGGTGTTAAGATCGATGATCATGATTTTAACGTCAAGCTCAAACAGGCTCGTCGTTTTCTGAATGATAAAGATAAGGTTAAAGTTAGGGTGAAATTTAGAGGTAGAGAACTGGTCCATAAAGAGCTCGGTTATGATCTGATGGACAGAATTAAAGAGGGAACTGAAGATCTGGGCTCTGTCGAAAGCGGACCTACCATGGAGGGCCGGGATATGTTTATGCACATCACCCCGGACAGCGATAAATAAAGCTGGAGGTGTAACTCATGCCAAAAATGAAGACTCATAAAGGTATCGCCAAGCGAATTAAAAAAACAGGCACGGGCAAGCTGATGTATAAAAAGGGTTTTATGAACCACAAACAGGTCAAGAAAAGCTCTGCCCGCAAACGCAGACTGAACAAAGAAAAAGAGCTGGAAAAGGCACATGCTAAAGACTATAGAAAAATGATTCCCTATCAATAATATGACAAACTAGCAGGCAAACAAAGACAAATTTTGCCGGGAAGCTTTTCTGTTTTAAGCTGTGCTGCCCGGCAGGCTGCAGGAAAGGAGTGTGGAATCATGCCCAGAGTAAAAAGGGGAAATAAGGCCAGAAAGAGAAGGAAAAAAGTACTAAAAAATGCGAAAGGTTATTTCGGTTCAAAAAGCAAACTATTCAGACCTGCCAAACAGCAGGTTATGAAGTCGCTCGAATATGCTTACAGGGATAGGAAAAATAAAAAGCGAGAATTTCGACGGCTTTGGATCACCAGGATAAATGCCGCTGCCCGCAATAACGGTCTTTCTTACAGCAGATTAATAAATGGCCTCAAGCAGGCCAATGTGGAACTTGACCGCAAAATAATGGCTGATTTAGCCGTCAACGACAAAGAGGCTTTTGCCAGACTTGTTGAACTGGCCAAAGAAGAGCTTGAAAACTGAAAAATGAATCCATTTATATAGCATGCCCCGGCAGCAATGTTCCGGGGTTTTTGCTTTTTGTCAACCGGGAGGGATTATATGAAGGAAATAAACAGCAGACAAAATTCCCGGGTTAAGGAACTGGTAAAGCTGCAGAGCAAAAAATATCGCCGTCAAAAGCAGCAGTTTTTGCTGGAAGGCTTTAATCTGATCGAATCAGCTCTCAAAGCCGGGGCCAAAATAGAAGAAATTTATATAGACAAAAGTCAGGATATAGAGGATGAGCTTGACCGGATAAAGGAGCTTGTGGGGGAAGGAGTCGTATTTATAAATCTTGCATCCGAATTGATGACCGAAGTCTCCACAACAGTAACTCCTCAGGGGATTGTAGCTGTGGCCAGAAGAAACACATCTTCGCTGGAAAAGCTTCTCAGTCTGGAAGGTCCTCTTTTGATGCTGGCCAAAATTCAGGATCCCGGCAATGCCGGCACTCTGATAAGAAGCGCCTCAGCTGCTGGAGTGAAAGGAATTGTAGCCCTCAAAGGTACTGTTGAACTTTTTAATCCCAAAGTCGTCAGATCCAGCATGGGAGGAATTTTCAAGCCTCGGGTCTGCCCTGATCTGGAGAGCGAAGAATTCATCAAAACTGTACTGGATGTTGCCGAAGAGAGAAGAATGGTAATAACTTCACCTGATGCTGAAAATAATTATTTTGATATATCCCTGGGCAATAAGGATATTTTTGTGGTCGGTAATGAAAGCCGGGGTATTCCCGGTAAATTGAGGAGTATAAATCACATACCTGTAAGCATTCCTCTGCCGGGAGATTTGAATTCACTAAATGCCGGGGTGGCTGGTTCGATCGTTATGTTTGATTGGGTGAGGCAGAATTATTAAAATTTGAATCTTCCTGTCTTCAGTTGGTAGACAGGTGCGTCAAAAATACTTATTTAGTCA
>CAYTDP010000112.1:0-4680 GCA_964436625.1 uncultured Halanaerobiaceae bacterium
CTTTATATCTTCCAGCCATTATTATCATGATAGTGATCTTATACGATATCTATCACTGATAACAAAAAGAACTATTATTCACTTTTAAAAATACTTGTATACATGTATCAAAAAGACAGACACCATTTACATTTTCTGAAAATTTATCTAACATAAAAGATGTCATTATCTTTTAAATTATAAAATCTGCAAAATTTAATTGCAGACTCACAAAAATCACCCTGCTCTGGGGAAAGGAGGCGGAAGAATTGCTGCAGAGGGACAACGATGTTCTGCTCGAGATGGCTCATGACATCCAGGATACCTACGGCTATATTCCTGAGAGAGAGATCACCAATCTGGCGGAGAAATTTTCCGAACCCCGGGCCAAGATCTACGGGGCGCTGGAATTTTACTCGATGTTTTATACAGAACCGACCGGCAAATATATTATCAGGCTCTGCGACAGCATATCATGCTATCTGAATGATTCCAGCGAAGTTCTCACAGCGGTCCAGGATTATCTCGGCCTGGAGAGCGGCGAAACCTCAGAGGATAAAATGTTCACCCTGGAAGTCGTCGAATGTCTGGGACACTGCGGAGAAGGGCCGGTGATGATGGTAAACGACAAAATGTACACGGAGATGAGCCCGGGCCGGGCGCTGGATATTCTATCAGAATGTCAATAAGGAGGGTTAGCTGATGGTACAGGAGCAAAAATTTCTCAAAGGTCCCCGGCTGCGGGATCCCGAGGGATACGATTTTCCGGGCCTGCAGCGGGCCATGGATATAGGTTCGGAGGCGATTATTGAAGAGATCAGCCAGGCCGGACTTTTAGGCCGGGGAGGAGCCGGCTTTCCCACCGGAAAAAAGTGGGATCTGGCCTATCAGGAAGAGGGAGAGTTTAAATATGTGATCTGCAATGCCGACGAGGGGGAACCGGGCACCTTTAAAGATAGATATCTGCTGGATGAGAGGATTTTGAAAGTTCTCGAAGGCATGCTGATCGCCGCCTATACAATAGATGCGGATTTCGGCTATATTTATATCAGGGGAGAATACTTCAAATCGATAAATATTCTGCAGGAGACACTGGAAGAAGCTCGCGAATCAGGGGTTTTGGGAGAGAATATTTTGGGTTCTGATTTTAGCTTCGATATAAAGATAGTCCGGGGCGCCGGCTGTTATGTCTGCGGCGATGAGACTTCGCTTTTGAATTCGCTGGAGGGCATGAGAGGAGGATCGCGCACCAAGCCGCCCTATCCGATCAGCAAAGGACTCTGCGGCTGTCCTACGCTGGTCAATAACGTTGAATCTCTGGCCTGTGCTGCGGAGATCTTAAACCAGGGGAGCGAAAAATTTGCCGCTCTGGGCACCGAGAAGAGCAGAGGAACAAAACTAGTCTGTCTCAGCGGCGACATCAACTTCTCCGGCGTGTATGAGATAGAATTCGGAAGTGCCACGCTGCAGGAGATCATCGCTGATCTGGGCGGCGGATTAAAAAAGAGCCAGGATATAAAATTTGTCATTCCTGGCGGGCTTTCCACCAGGGTTTTGTCCCCGGAAAAACTGCAGTGCGAATATTCCTATGAAGGCCTGGATGAAGCCGGCTCCAGCCTGGGTTCGGGCGGTGTTATGGTGGTCGGCTCGGAACAAAATCTCAAAGATATTCTCACCCGGATAGCGAGATTTTATATGGACGAATCCTGCGGCACCTGTTTTCCCTGCCGGGAGGGTAATCAGCAGATTTATGAGACCATCTCCAATTCGGATAACGGTAACGGACATTTCCCGGCCGAAAAGCTCGATATAATAGAAGATCTGGGCAGCACTATGGCGGCTGCCGCCCGCTGCGGTCTGGGGCAGACTGCTCAGCTTCCCACAGGTTCTATTATTTCCGAATTCAAGCAGGAGCTAACCGAGGAGGCTGTTTATCATGATTGAACTGACCATCGATAACAAACCGGTAACCGTCGAACCGGGCACCACAATATTAGAAGCGGCCAGCCAGATCAATATCAATATACCCACCCTCTGTTTTGCCGATGATCTCGAGGTTTACGGCGGCTGCCGGCTCTGCGTGGTGGAAGTCGAGGGCCAGGATCAGCTGCGGCCGGCCTGCAACACCAGAGCCCGGGAGGGGATGGAGATCAAAACCCATTCTCCCCGCGTGAGGGAGGTGAGAGAGAATCTGTTCGAGCTGATTATCGCCTCGCACAATATCAGCTGTGAGCTCAACTGTCTGACCTGCAGCCGCCAGAGCAGCTGTGAGCTCGAAGATTTAGCTCAGGATATCGGCGTCAGCCGCGTGCGCCTCGAGCCGAACGGAAATGGCGAGGAAGAACTCGACCGCTCCAGCTTTTCCATAGTGAGGGAGCCGCAAAAATGCATCAACTGCACCCGCTGTATCAGAAAATGCGAGGAAGTTCAGGGTGTCGGCGTCTTTGCCAAAGCCAACCGCGGCCCGGAGACAAGGGTGACCACCTTCCGGGATAAAGGCATGGGCAATGTGGAATGCACCAACTGCGGTCAGTGCGTCGTCTCCTGTCCGACCGGCGCTCTGCATGAGGTTTATCATGAGGACGGGGTCTGGGAGGCTATTTACGATGATGATAAGCATGTCATAGTGCAGACTGCTCCCTCGGTGCGGGTGGCGATAGCTGAACCCTTCGGCAAAGAACCGGGCACCGTCGCCACCGGTCAGATGGTGGCTGCTCTGAGAAGGCTCGGATTTGACCGGGTATTCGATACCAATTTCACGGCTGATCTCACCATAATGGAGGAAGGTACCGAGGTGGTCGAGAGGGTATTAAACGATGATCATCTGCCGGTTCTGACATCCTGCAGCCCCGGCTGGATCAAATTCATCGAGCATTTTTATCCCGAATATCTGGAGCATCTCTCCACTGCCAAATCGCCGCAGCAGATGTTCGGGGCGGTGGCCAAAAGTTATTATGCCGATAAAATGGGGCTGGATGAGGATGAGCTCGTGGTCGTTTCCATTATGCCCTGCACCGCCAAAAAATTTGAGGCCAACCGGCCGGAGATGGGTGATGATGTCGACTATGTGCTGACCACCCGCGAGGCGGCCCGTATGCTGAAATCGGTCGGTATCGATGCCTGTCAGCTGGAACCGGAAGATTATGATGAGATGCTGGGCGTCTCCTCGGGTGCCGGCGATATTTTCGGAGCCAGCGGCGGCGTTATGGAAGCTGCCGTAAGAACCGCCTATAATCTCATAACCGGCGAGGAGCTGCAGGAGATCGATGTCACTCCGGTCAGAGGCCTGCAGGGATTGAAGACGGCCGAGGTACCTGTCACCGACGATATCACCCTGAAGGTAGGCGTGGCCCACGGTCTCAGCAATGCTCAGAAGATGATGGAGAAGATAGAAGCGGGAGAGGAGTTCCATTTCGTCGAGATGATGGCCTGTCCGGGCGGCTGTATCAGCGGCGGCGGCCAGCCGATCAATACCGATATGACCTGGGAAGAGGTGAGAGAGCGGAGAATAAACTCGCTTTATGATATAGATGAGAACAAGGATCTGCGCCGTTCCCATGAAAACCCCAGAATCCAGAAGCTCTATCAGGAATTTCTGGATGAACCGGGCAGCTCCCGGGCCCATAAACTGCTGCACACCGATTACACCGTCAGAGGTGTGCCGGGAGGGTAAAACTGGCAGAGTAAAAATCGGGAACAGGAAATATTAGAACAGCAGATATTAACTGATGATAAAAAGCCGGACGACAGCGGGACAGCCTCCTGCCCACAATCGTCCGGCCTTTTTACTTTTGAAAAAAGGGTTGAATTTCAAGAAATTCACTCCCGCCTGTTATATCAGCAGGGCTTTCTCGGCTAAAATTCGGCAAATTTTTCCCGGCTCTCATTCAACCCCCGGGAAAAGATCATCGACTCCGTACTGCAGACGAGAAACTGCACTCCCTTTTCGTACATCCTGGCAGCGTGTTCTTCATCATCACACCACATTCCGAGAGTGACATCCTTCCGGCGGCAGACTTCTATGACCTTATCGACCGCCTCCTGTACCCGCTGATGGTCGGTCTGACCGGGCATGTCCATAGAGCCGGAAAGATCGAAAGGGCCTATGAAGATCATATCCAGGCCCTCCACCTCTGATATCTCCTCTATATTATTCACGGCCCCGACAGTTTCAGCCTGAACGGCTGTCAAAATATCATCATTCGCATTTTCCAGATATTCCTTCATATTATTTCCATAATCGGTGGCCCGACCGGGACCTATACCCCTGATGCCCCGGGGAGGATACTTGCTGGCTGAAACGGCCGCCTCGCATTCTTCGCGGTCGGATACCAGCGGGATCAATATTCCCTGCGGCCCTATATCCAGAACCTGCTTTATGATGGCCGTATCATTATCGGGCACCCTGATGAGAGGCGAAATATCTCGTCCCTGCAGAACTTCCAGGCAGTTTCTCAGACTGGAGCTGGTAAAATGACCGTGTTCGGCATCCAGCACCACCCAGTCGAAGTCAGCGGCAGCTATAATCCGGGATACGCCGGGATGATCCAGCACCTGAAAGATACCCGCACATTTTTCTCCGTCCAGAAGTTTTTCTCTGATATTTCTCTGGCTCATTTTGATCTCCCCCGCTCTGTTTTATTTTAGGATCTTCCTGTCTTCAGCTGGCAAACAGGTGCGTCGAAAATACTTATTTAGTTA
>CAYTDP010000113.1:0-4627 GCA_964436625.1 uncultured Halanaerobiaceae bacterium
ACTAAATAAGTATTTTTGGCGCACCTGTTTACCAACTGAAGACAAGAAGATCCTTTTCGCAATCTTATTCGTTAAAGCGCAAAGTATATTCTGCCAACAAATAAAATGCCACCTTAATTATTCGGTGGTAAAATATAAATCTGTTACCATACTGAGATCCCAGATATCATCTCCCAGGCTCAATGCGGTCTCCTTTCGGACCAAAAGCGATCTCTATACCCAGGCAGGAAGCCTTTCCAGCTTCCTCCTCACTTCCCCAGCCGAAGGGATATGCCAGCAAACTGGCCGGTTCCCCGATCTTAGCTTTCAGCAATTTCTGTCCCAGCAAGTTCAGGGCTTTCATCTCCTGATTCATTCACCTCTGCATAATCATGGCTATCATATAAATGATGATGAACTTCTGCCACATCTCTTTTCTTTATTTCTTTGAGCTGATACCAGGACAAATATGAAAGAACTTCAGGATTGAAAGCACTTTCGTTTTCTTATATGAATTTTAGTCTGAATTTATGGGGCAGATAAAACTAAAGTAATCTTATACAGCTTCAGCTTCTTTTTGCAGTTCTAAAGCCTGGAGTTGATTTTTAATTTTAGCAAAAGTATCTGAGATCTTTTTACCGCTATCCACATGTTTTTCCAGTTTATCGCTGATCTCCTCGCTCAATTCCTCTATCTCATCTATTATACTGTCGAGTTTTTTAGCTGCTTCAACATTATTGCTGAATTTTTTTGAAACGTCTTTAAAGTTTGTCAGCACTTCTTCAATTTGAGCAGTAACTTCCTGGGAATTCGCCGCCTGCTCTTCCACACTGGCCCCAAAACCATCGCTGAGTTTTTCAATTTCATCGAGTATACTGTCAAGCTCCCGGCTTGCATCTATGGTATCATCTACCTGATCGGAAACCTCTTCCATGCTGCCTAAAACTTCTTCTACCTGAGCTGACACTTCCTGGGAGTTGGCCGCCTGCTCTTCCACCCCTGCGGAAAAATTTTCGTTGGTTTCTTCGAGTTCTTCCATGATGCTGTCCAGTTCTTTGCTGGCCCGGGTGGTATCTTCCATCTGTTCAGAAATTTCCTCCATGCTGCTGGAAATTTCCTCGACCTGAGCAGAAACCTCCTCGGAATTGGCGGAAACTTCTTCTACAGAAGCACTGGCCTGCTGGGTCTGGGAGGCCTGATCTTCCATTAGGATTAGCACTTCTTCCATAGAAGAGTAAACGAGATCAGAATTTTCCGTAATTTCTTTGAAAATTCGGGTCACGCTGCTCACTTCAGCAGAATCATTGTCCAATAAATTTTTTACACTGTCGGCCTGGTTTTTGATAGCCTCCAGAATACTCTGGATTTCCACTGTAGAATTATTGCTTTTTTCAGCCAGGTCTCTTATTTCGTCGGCAACTACACTAAATCCCTTTCCAGCCTCTCCTGCTCGCGCTGCTTCTATAGCAGCGTTTAAAGCCAGCAGGTTAGTTTGATCGGTAATTTCTTTGATAGTCTCCGATATTTCATCGACTTTCCTTATTTTTTGATTTAAATTATTCATCTCTCCCAAAGTATTGTCTATAACAGAATTGCCGCTCTGAATTAAATCTTTGTTTTCATCCATGCGGTTAACGCATTTTTCAGCACTATCATTGACCTCGGAGGAATTCTCTGCCAGTTCTCCTATAACCGTTGATATTTCTTCCATCTCTCTGGCAATTTCTTCGACTGCTTTTGATGAATTTTTAAGAGTTTCAGTCACCTCTTCTACCGAGGAAAATGCAGCTTCTATCGAGGCGTTTATCTCTCTAATCTGGGAAAAACAATCACTCAACTGTTCCTTTAAATTCTCTGATTCTGAAGCCATCATTTGAGCTGCTTCGGCTATCTCTTCTACAGCTTCTGCGGCATTATTGGTCACCTCCACCACTTCTTTAACAGAGGCATTGTTATCCTCATTAGCACTGTTAATTTCTCGAATTTTATTAAAACAATTGCTTATTTCGATTCGTAAGTCCTCACTTTCCTCTACCATCTCTTGAGAAGTCTGGGCGATCATCTCAACAGCCTGGGTTGATTCATCGAGAGTATTCTCTACATCCTTCAGAGATTCATCATTTTTTTCGTTGGCCTGATTTATTTTTTTTATATTTTTAAAACAGCGGTCAATTTCCTCTCCCAGGTCCCTATTGTTCTCTATGATATCCTGAAATGAGGAATCCGATGAGTCCAGAACTTTTTCGCAGTCGCCGGTCATAGTGTATATTTTATTCGCCCCGGTGAGAAATTTCTCTCCTATTGCATTATAGAATTGCACAGAAATAAATAGAGTTACTGCAGCAAAAATAACTGGAGCCAGCAAAAATAGCTGCGGAACATCCGTCTGCCAGATGCCCACTGCGAGTAAAACAACCAGAAGAATATTGAGACCTCCCAGTATGAATAAGCCCAATTTTGCCTGCTTTTCTGGACCATAACTTTTAAAGCTCTCGATAGTTCTCATTTTCAATTCTCCTCTCAATCCAGCTTCGCGGGCTAAATCCTGATTATTACCCGCCAATTCCTGTTTATCTTTTGAATATTTATACTTTATATATTATACATTATATTCTATCATCTTTTCACCTTTTTATCCAGACCTGAGACCTGATGTTTTGATATTCAAAAAAAATACTCGAGCATGAAAGCTCGAGATCAACGCTCGTCTAAAATTTTACCAAACATGGTGAAAAAGATATTATTTTCGGTTCTTCTTGTTATTTCCTTCAAAACAAACAGGATAATCATTTTGGTTCTTCGCTAAAGATTAACCGGTTAATTCAATCAGAAGTTAAATTGATCCGCAGGCGAAGCTGATAGGAATCGTCAAAATACCTCAGCACTGTTATTCTCGGTCTCAAGCTTTTTTCGGGAAAATAAAACTGCAGCTCCTGGGAAAAATCAGAAGTTATGTCATCATCTCTCCGCAGAGTATTGGCCAGGGTAACGGAAAAATCTTCAAATCTATATGTATATTCCGGAGTCAATTCATAAACAGTATCCCGCGGATGAGATGCAGCTCTTAACTGGGCTCCCAGAATTTGATTTTCTGAGAATTCGTAACCTCCGCCCAGAGTAAGCTCTCTCTCGCGATTATGATGGGGTCTATAGGCAAAACCTCCTCCTAAAACCAATCCAGAAGGCAGAACGGGAGATCTCAATAATGCAGATGCGCTAATTACTGATTTGAGGGTATCCTGGCCGATCTCTTCGAAGCTCATACCCAGAGAGCCCGTAAGTCCCGGACGCAGCCATCTTTCTGCCCTGAGCCCGACCGAATATTGAGCGGAATCCTCCCGGGAATATGATGCTTCCAGATTGGCTCTTGAGACAGGTTCCATTTTTTCTGCTGCTCTCCGGCTCGAATCGAGGTAATCCTCTCTCCTCTCCTCGTTTTCGGTGATGTCTGCCGCCCTCTGCCAGCGCTCTCTGGCAAGCTTCCAGTTCTGCTGCAATTCAGCCTGAACGGCCAGCAAAGCCACCACGCTGTCCCTTTCATCTTCCTGCAAAATTTCTTCGCCCAGTTCTTCTGCTTCCGCAAATCTGCTCTGCCAGCCCAGAACCCTGATGAGATGCTCCTCTACATCCATCCGCCCGGGAGCCATTTCTCTCAAATTATAAAGTTCTTCCAGCGCTTTATCTTCCTGCCCCCGCCAGCTCCAGATTAGAGCCCGGGCAAATCGCAGATCTAAATCCTCTTCAATATCAGCAGCTTCCAATATTTCCAGGGCTTTTTCATGCTGGCCTTCTTCAATCATATCCCAGACATCTGCCTCTATTGCCAGAGAGAATCCAGGGGATAAGAAAATCGGTATTGCTATAATTAAGATGATTAATACTTTTCGATTCAGATTGAATTTGAGATCGATAATTTCATTTTGCCACATAAATTAATTTTTGCCCCCAGGCAGGATGGTAATAAAATATCCAAAAGTTCCCTTTTGCATAAAAAGAATCTACTGAATCTAAAAAACAAGCAAAAACATAAAAAAATAAAACATTAATGATGAAATTTGCTAATTCCCAGACATATAGGTTAATTAAGTGTGTTTAAATTCATATTTAATCTTACAGTGAATTATATCATAAATCACCGGTTGTTATAAAGAATAATATTTTTCTCTTCTTAAATTCTCAATAGAATCGTGTCTAAATAAAATTCCTGCTGGAATTCAATTACCTCTTTATATTCCCTGTTTGCCATGGCTCATTTTTAACGAATAAAAATTTCTTTCCAGACTTTACAGGAGTAGTTGCAGGAAAAACAGATCAAAATGTGGAAATTAAAATATAAGGTTCGAAAATATTCATATTTTAAAAGAGATTCTAAAAGAGGATTCGAACAATAATTTGGTAAAGAACAAAAATAGAGAGTCTAAAGACAACTGGCATTAAACTAAAATTGGTGATTTTTATGATAAATATAAGTCTGGTGATCATCATATTATGCTCGATAATTGCGGTCATTATGAGCATAATATTTTATAATCACTGGAAATTAAACCATTACCATAAAAAAATTGAACAAAAGAAGCAGGCCTGGGAACCCCTGCTGTTTGCGTATTTGAGTGGGGAGCATAGTCTCGAAGAAACAGCTGGACAGTTT
>CAYTDP010000114.1:0-4623 GCA_964436625.1 uncultured Halanaerobiaceae bacterium
AGCTTTATATCTTCCAGTATAACTAAATAATTATTTTTGACGCACCTGTCTACCAACTGAAAACAAGAAGATCCTGAAAATAATACAACCTTTCCCGGGCTCAGAACATAACTTATCCTGAACTGCTCAACTTTATGTTTTCATTTTAGATAATAATAACATAGCTATTTATCTTTAGCAAGAACAACCCTCTCATATCCTCAAACACGATTAGCAGAGATATTTAAGCTTTTTCTTTGCCAGACTTGGGCAGCTAATTTTAGAAATGCTTGCATTTTTGGATCTTCTCCATATCAGCTGATTTAATGGTTCATCTTGCATTCAATCGGTAAATAGGGGGGGGCAAAATAGCTCATTAAGTCATACTGAGTATAGAGTATATATGAAAATTTAACCAGCTTTTTCCGAGAATAACCACATTTTTAAATCTCTTTTCCTCCGAACAGTTTGTCAGGATTACTAGTAAATGTTAGAATAAACAGAGAAACCTGACTAAAAAATAATAATGGATCTTCCTGTCTTCAGTTGATTATAAGAAAATCCATATTAACAGGAGTGATCATTTTGGCAATAGATGGTGTAATGTTATCATGCTGCCGCAGAGAGCTCGAGGATGAATTAAAAGGAGCAAAGGTAGGTAAAGCCTATCAGCCCATGAAGGATTTTTTGACTTTGAGATTGAGAAATAATGGACAAAACATGACCATGCTTGTGTCCATAGATCCACGACAATCCAGAATTCATCTAACCAGCCTGGACTTTGAAAACCCCCAAAAACCCCCTATATTTTCCATGGTGTTAAGAAAACACCTAAATGGGGGAAAGATAATAAATATTGAGCAGCCCGGGATGGAAAGGATGCTCGTTTTTAAAGTCAAAAGAGGCAATAAAAGGTATAAACTCATAGCTGAAATAATGGGGAGATACAGCAATGTGATCCTGGTGGACAGCCAGAACCAGGTAAAAGATGCTCTGAAAAGAATACCTCCGGAGAAGGATTCCCAGAGGGTGCTTATGCCCAACTCTGAATATCAACCACCTCCACCCCAGGACAAAGTAAACCCCTATCGAATAAATGATATGTCCTGGAATGATATAGCTGGAGAAGATTTCCGCAAATACGCATACCGCGCCATCTTAAATAATGTGCAGGGGTTTGGCCCGGATCTGGCCCGGGAAATAGTTTATCGAGCTGATGTTGATCCGGAAACAAACTATCACAGGTTAATAGCTAAAGAAAAAGAAGCCATTGGGTCTTCCTTTTTCGAGTTCTTGGCTCAGATAAAATCTGAAGATTATCAGCCTGCTCTGGGGATAGATGATGAAGGTGAAACAGCTTACATATCAGCCTTCCCTCTCCATCACTATGAGAACATAGAGCCACAATATTTTCCGGACACGGCCAGCTTATTTGATTACTTTTATCAAAATCAAATAGTAAAAAAAGATATAGAAAGAAAAAGAAAACAGCTGGAAGACATAATTAAAAATTATCAGGAAAAAAACTCCAAACAGCAGGATAAGTTCAAAGGCAAATTAAAAGAGAGCAGAGAAGCTGAAAAATATAAAAAGAAGGGCGAACTGTTAAAAGCCAATCTGGAAAAAGTCAGTTTCGGCCAGAAGGAAATCGAGGTCATCGATTATTATGATGAAAACCAGCCCGAGATTAAAATTGAGCTCAACCCCGATATAACACCTGCTGAAAATGTAGAAAAATATTTTGATAAATATGATAAATTGAAAAAAAGCGAGGAGCATATAATCAAAGAACTCGCCCGCTTGAGACATGAGAGAAAATATCTGTCACGGGTCAGATATGAATTATCTCAGGCCGCAGATCTTGATGATCTGGAAGAGATCGAAAATGAGTTGATCGAGGAGAAATACATTCAGGATAAAAGCCAGAAAAAAACCTCAAAAGACGGAAAAAAAGCAGAGCCGAGAAGATTCTTTTCTGAAGATGGCTATCAAATTCTGGTCGGCAGAAATAACAGACAGAACGATGAACTCACCACCAGAGTGGCATCAGATAAAGATATCTGGGTTCACACGCGAAAGATAGCCGGCTCCCATGTTATAATTCGCAACCATCGTCCGGGAAAAGAAATTCCTCACTCAACCATCGAGGAAGCCGCTGTTCTTGCTGCTTATTACAGCAAAGGGCGCCAATCTGAGAATGTGCCGGTAGATTATACCGAAATCCCCAATGTAAATAAACCGGGAGGGGCCAGACCGGGAATAGTTTATTATGATGATCACAGCACGCTTTATGTCAATCCCGAGGAGGAGAAAGTTAAAGATATAGCTGCCCGAGAAAAACCGGAAGATCTTTAATAATCAGTCTGCAGCAGCCTGAATCCCGGTATGAATATCAACACCATCAAGAGGGATATATAACCGATAAAATCCCCGTGCTCTTGATAAAAAGTTGAACTGCTGTGAGCTCTGCCCGCTCCTGCGGAAAGAACTTCCCTGTCTTCAACGATTACCTCTTCTCCGCGGGGATTGATATATCCTCCTATGGCTTTATTTCCTGACTTTATGACCGGAGTTCTCATCTCCACAGCTCTAATTCGGGCAGATTCCCACATCTGATTGAGCAGATTTGTATCTCCGAACCAGGCTTCATTCGATGGGTTTATAATAAAATCGATTTCGGTCAACTGATCTCTGTCAGGTGGAGAATAAAGGATTTCAGAACAGGTCAAAACTCTAAATTCAAATTCATCCTGCTGAGCTTCAATATTCATGATATTTTTGTCCACTCCGGGATTCAGCGAATGCCACTCCCTGCCGGTTAATATTTCAGCCAGGCCGGCAAAAGGGATTATTTCTCCGGGAATTAAATCGTTTTTATTATATCTATTCTTTATGGTTTCCTCTTCATCCAGAAGAAGATAACTATTAAAATTCCCGCCCAGTTCGGCATCACGTATTTGACTTCCGACCATCATATAACCGGGTTCTTCGATCAGGCCGAGGAATTTTTCCCGATAATACTCGTTTCTGACAAAGTCAAAAGTTAAAGAAGTTTCAGGAGTAACAGCTATTTCTGCTCCCTGATTTAAAACCTCCTCTGTATCTTCAGCCACAGATTCTAAATTCGTCTCTATATTCTCGTCTTCCCATTTATCTTCCTGAGGGATTTCAGTCATGACGATGCCAGTTTTCAGTCTGCGCTCGTTTTCTGCCCAGTTCTGTTCAGCTCTCCCGCTAAAATGATAGGCGGCCGCTGTGCTGATGACAAGAACAGCTGCCAGAATAATTAAAAACCCGGGGTTTTTGGACCTGATAAACTTGAACAAAAGACCGGATACAGCAGCAGCCATAAAAGATAATAGATAAATACCACCTACCTCGGCCAGCTGTAAAAAAGGATCAAACCCGGACTGGGTCAAGCCCAAAAATCCGAATGGATAATAAGGAAATATCATTCCTCTGATGAATTCGACGCCAGTCCAGCTAAAAGCAAATACTAAAACCGAGAATTTATTATCGCTGCTCAAAAGCTTAAATATTACGGACCAGACTGCGGTGAAGATGGCAGCTGTAAGCAGCAGCAGCGCTGTTAAGACAATAACCAGGGGAAGAGGCAGGCCGCTGAATTCTTCGATAGGATGAACCAGCCAGTAACCTGCACCCAGTGCGAGCAAAAAGCCCCAGAACCAGCCCCAGATAAAAGTATTTTTCATGCCTTCCATATCTATGATTATTTTCAGCGCAGGTATAAAGCCCAGCCAGCTAAAAAAGAAAAGTTCTCTGCTTCCCAGAGGCATCGACATTAATATGGCGCTTAAAACGAGAAGAAATAACTTCATCTATTATATAAACCCCCGGATGCTCAAAATAGCTAGTCGGAGAAACTGGATATGAATTCAAGTCTTTCTATATCCTTTATGATTAGCTTATTTCCCTTTCTAGTGATCAGATCCTCCTGTTTCATCTTGCTGATATTTCTGCTAATGGTTTCCCGGGTCACCCCCAGATAACTGGCAAGCTCCTCCTGATTAAAACTTTCAACCACATTATTATCAGCTCCGGAAAGCTCGAGCAGAGCCTGAGAAATTCTCCGCCGGGCATCTTTCATGGCCAGATTTTCTATTCTCTGCTGGGTAAAATGTAGTTTTTGAGCCATTACCTCCAGCATGTTCCAGCCGATCATGGGATTTTTCAAAAAATAACTGCGAAATTTTTCTCTGGACAAAATACCTATCTCAGATGATTCTTGGCAGATTGTGGTGACCGGATAATGTTCGACCCCGAAAAGCACCACCTCACCGAATACCTCTCCCTTCTCCAGAAATTTTATTATCTGTTCCCTGCCCTCGGGGGAAATTTTAATTATCTTAACCCGGCCGGATTTTAGCAGGTACATTTTGCTCCCCTTTTCTCCGGCGCGAAAAATTGCCTCGCCTTCAGAAAAAGAGTGGAATTCCAGCAGACCTGCCACTTCTTCGATCTGTTTTTCTTCCATAAAAGAAAAAAGATCGACCTTTTTGAGCAGCTGTTTTTCTGAGGAAGCCATATATTTACACCTCAAAGTTTCTGAATAAAGATCTTCTCCATAACTGTTGGTGAAATTTACGGCATATTCTCTTAGAGCGATAAATGCTCACCTCTTAT
>CAYTDP010000115.1:0-4510 GCA_964436625.1 uncultured Halanaerobiaceae bacterium
TCATAAATCTTCATCATTCCCTGCAGGCTCCTGCGTGATTTCCCGGTCACTTACTGGTTTTTGAAACCAGCATTGAACAAATTCCTCCTCAGGCTATAAAATTTTTCTTTCTAAATAAATTAAGATAAGATTTATATACATCGTGAACATTGGCATATCATGCTTTACAGGTACTATATTAAAAATCTGTATACAAAACTACTGATTCACACATTTTATATACAAACAGAAGAAAAATCCTTTGCAATCCCCGGCATAACAGGACGTCATCTGTATACATTCCCTGTCTTTTAACAGACATCATAAAATATATTCCGAATATCATCACCACATCATCACCTATAATTGAAACTAACGGTCCAACGGTCTTTTGTCGGTCTTCCCTGCATCTCTATTTACATTTCCACCTTCAATATCTCCACCCCTCAACCGCGTTTTTAACTTCCTTCATGAATATTATTTAGCCATCAAAATCAATTTCAAACTCACTTTTATCTCATTCTCACCACATATCAAATCACACATGTGCTTTTGCAACTGCACACCTCATAAAAACTTTCAACTTCCACATTTATATTTCAAACACCTTTAAAATCCAAACATATTAACTCCCCCAAACTCACCTCATTGCAAAAATCACCGGGATCATTCAACCTCCGCACGCACGCAAAAACGGCACGCCAGTAAAGCATCACTCGACGGTAGCAAGCTGACCACCCACAGACAACCGGTCAAACTGGACATTAGGACAGGAAATTACGTTGTGTGTAGGTGGTCAGCTTGGTAGAAAGAGAAATCACCGGTAGGTGATGATGCTTTCAGTCGAGTGGAGGCCGATATGAACTTGTCTTTGCGCACTGAAGAAAAACCTTAAATTTGTTGAAGCTTTTAACTTATTCAACCCAATTCTTCAAAAAGATACAGCATTCCTTCATTATTTATTATATATTCACTGCCCACATTACAAAGAGCTGTTTGTTCTTTTTTCAGGAAAGTTTGATGAAATGTCTTTTATTTCTGTTTTTAAATGACGGGCAGTCATACCTATTTCACCAGCTGAGATTCTGTTCTTCTCCCTGGATAAAGACTTTCTGAACAGTTTTTATATTTCTTATGTCTTCCAGAGGACTCTTTTCCAAAACAACAAAATCGGCGGCTTTGCCACCGGTTAATGTGCCTGTCCGGGAATCGATGTCCAGCAGCTCAGCCGCCCTGGAAGTAGCTGATTTAATTGCCTGCATGGCAGACATACCCTGATTAACCATGAGAATCAATTCATAATGATTTTTGCCGTGTTCGTTGAAAGGGGAACCGGCGTCAGTACCCATTGTAATTTTGACGCCGGCTTCATGTGCCATTTCAAAACTTTCGATATGGTCCTCAATCAAGTTTTTGCTTTTTTCCACGGCATAATCAGGGATTTCATGGTCGTCACCTTTTTCGACTATCCAGTGTATGGCTGAAAGAGTGGGGACCAGATAGACATCGTTTTTTATCATCATATCAACTGCTTCTGTATCAAGATAGACCCCGTGTTCAATCGAATTAACCCCGGCCCGAACAGCATTTTTTATTCCTTTATTGCCCTGGGCATGAGCAGCAACCCGGCAGTCGGCTTTATTAGCTACTTCTACCGCAGCTTTCATCTCCTCTACCGACAGCTGAGGAGCTCCCGGCTTAACTCCTTTAGTGAGAATGCCACCAGTCGCCATAACTTTTATAAGGTCTGCTCCTTTTTTTAGCTGTTTTCGGGCGCCCTGACGAAGTTCAGTCCTGCCATCCACCTCCTCTGCTATTGGCCAACCGTGACCTCCCGTCATAGTCAGACTGCAGCCAGCGGTAAGAATTCTAGGTAAGGGAAAAAAGTCTTCCGACCCCGCTTTTTTTAGAGCAATATTTACATAATTTTTGCCGCCTACATCCCTAACGGTAGTTATTCCACCTTTAAGTGTTTGCGCTGCATGTTTTAAAGCCCTGGTGCTGGTTCGCGCTTCACTTTCATCCGTCAGCTTTCCGAGAGGATCAGACACAGGAGCAAAGCAAAGATGAATATGCGTATCTATGAGACCGGGAATAATGATACCCTCCTGCATATCTATAACTTGAGCTTCGGGTGGCAGAGATAAATTTTCCCGCGCTGCACATTTTTCAATATTCCCCCTTTCATTCACCAGCAGCGCAGCATCCTCAATTATATCATCCCTTATTCCATCTATTATATCGCAATTTACTGCTGCAAACATTATTTCACCTCAGTCTGTAAGATAAGCTTCACCTGCATAAATGTATTCTCTTGGGTGATGAAGAAGGCCTTCTACACCATCTCTGACAGCATTAATCTGCTTCTCACTGTGAAGAAAAATCCATGGAGCTTCCTCCCAGATTATGTCCATAGCCTCGGAATAAATTTTTTCTCTTGCATCCGGCTCTGGAGTCAGGCGCGCTTCATCTAAAAGTTCATCCACCTTATCATTGCCCAAATAGGTGTAATCAAAACCTCCAGGAGCCCACTCGGAAGAATGAAATAGAGGATAAAGGCCGTTATCTGAGTCGCCCGTCATATTACCCCAGCCCAGGAGATATATTTCGTGCTCGGCTTCTTCAGGGGGCTGACTGAGAAACTCGAGATACGTAGTCCATTCCAACGTTTCCAGCTCAGCTTCAACTCCAACATCGGCCAGCTGACTTTGGATAGCTTGAACGATTGTCTGGTCCATCATATACCTACCCACAGGATGGTGAAAAGTAGTTTCAAAACCATCTTCGTAACCGGCCTCTGCCAAAAGTTTTTCGGCTTTTTCAGGATCATAATTATATGTTTCCTGTTCAGCGTAACCAAAAGTGCCTGGAGCTACCGGAGAATCTGAAGGTCTGCCAGCCCCTTCCATGATCTCATCTACAATAGCTTGATTGTCGACAGCATAGTTTAAAGCCTGACGAACCCTCACATCATCAAAGGGTTCTATGTTAGTATTGAAACCTGCATAGATGGTCCTGAGGCTTGATTCTTCAACTACATTGACATCATCCACGTCTAGAAGACGGTTTCTCTCGCGCGGCGGAACAAACATGGCGGCATCCGTTTCACCGGTTTCGACCTGAACAACCCGGCTGGAATCTTCGGGGGTTATGCTGAAGCTCAATCTATTGAGATAGGCATTATCACCCCAGTATTCATCATTTCTTTCTAGAATTATCTCTTCGCCGCGAGTCCACTCGACAAATTCAAATTTTCCGGTGCCCACCGGATTAACAGAAAAATCCTCTCCATATTTTTCCACTGCTTCAGGACTGACCATAGCCATGAAACCGTGCGAGGAGAGATTGGGAATCAGCGGTGCGAAAGGTTCTTCTGTATGGAGTCTGACAGTGTAATCATCGATAATTTCTATCTCCGTAATCTGATCAATCAGGAAAGCAAAGGGGGATGGCTCATCGAGAATTCTCTGCAGATTGAATTTCACAACTTCGGCATCAAAATAGGTGCCATCATGAAATTCAATTCCTTCTCGAAGATAGATTTCGAATTCAGTGCCGTCTTCAGAAATTTCGTGATCTTTCGCCAGTTCCGGAACTATTTCTCCTTCCGGAGTCATGGCGAAAAGATTTTCCATTGTGTGAATCATTACCATAGCCGCAGGAGAAGATTCTGCCTGAGCCGGATCTAAAGATTCAGGATCTGAACCTATGGCTATATCGAGTTCTCCACCTTCACGGGCTTCTGCAGTTCCTAAGGGCAATAAAATAATCAGAGAGATGACGATAAGAGCAAAAAGAAAATAGCGTTTCATGATGACTGCTCACTCCCTTGTTGGTTGAAATTTTTGGCGAGAGATTTTGCGAGGATTAAATCTCTCGTGATTCTGCAATTCTCAATATTTGTTCTTTCCTCGCGCAATTTATCAACATACTCTTGAGCATCTTCCTCCCAGACACCTTCTCCTATTCCATGCAAATCAGACCAGGAAAGACCTTCTTCTGGGCTGGTTTGAAGCCCTTTTGTTACTTTTAATTCTAAACTTTTCATTCGATCTATAATTACGCTCATAATAACAGGATCTATATTGCTTATATCATCTACATCATCTTCCATGTCTTTTAGTGTTTCTCGCAGCAACTCTAATCTTTCTTCCCGGTCTAATTTTTCGATTTCTTCTCTAGCTTTTTCTACATTGTTGGCCAAATTCTCCACCTCCAGTATTCCCTCTTGCTATAATTATATAGTAGAATCAATGGGGGTACAACTTATTTTGAAAAGCACCAGATTGTAGTTTATCAGTTTATTATGTCTTGAATTAAAAAAAGTTAATCATAATATTTTTGATTTTAGCTCTTCTCGTTTTTTGAATAATTTGATAAGATATAATCACATTATTTTTATTTTTTCTATATATCCCTGGTATTTTCTTTCAGCCATTCAGCCAAATTTTTCCTATTCATATTCCCGGCAGCGACATTTCTAATCACTTTTTCTAATTCTTCTGATTCAGATTTAATTTTAAGGGAGTGC
>CAYTDP010000116.1:0-1136 GCA_964436625.1 uncultured Halanaerobiaceae bacterium
CCGTCTTCTATATGATCTGCTATCACGTCAAATCCGAGAGAGTCGCCGGTGACATCGTACCTCTCCTGCACTCTTTTTACCATGGTAATTATCTCATTATCTATGACCAGCTGTTCCTTCGAAGCCAGCGTGTTGCTGGCAATACTGCCGGCCCCGGAAATAATATTGGCTCCTGCCAGCGCCGGCAGAATAGCGTTGATGGCCTTCTCATAGCCGGTCTGCACATCTATGCTGCAGGAGGTGGTGGATGCTCCATAAACGCTGGTGTAAAAACCGTAATATCTGGCCAGTTGAACAGCCCCGGTGCTGCCCAGTCCTATCTCAGGAAGCCCCCATATCGACTGAGCGCTTTTCATGTTGGGAAAAGAAATGCGCGAACCGAAGACTATCTCTGTATCCGGATTTATCATCTGAGCGATAGATGTAAATGCCAGCATACTGGCATTCATCTGGGTAAGTGATCCGGCTACCGTAAAGGGAGCGGTCAATCCGGCCACGGGCGCAATGAGAACTTTGACCGGAATGCCGGCCCTGACTGTTTTCTTAAGAATCCGGGAAATATGGACCGGATAGGAGAGAGGGCTCTCCGGTGAAATTCCCAGAAATCCGATAGGCTCTTCCTGCTGATCCCGGGCTATTTTGAAAAGCTCCAGCACATAATCAATCTGCTCGCTGCTGGAAACTGCAAGACCTGCGAAGGGGATTGTGCTGTATTTTAAGGACAGCTCACAAATTTTAACCTCCATGATCTCGTTGGGAGTGTCCTCGGGCAGAACCATCGGACCGCTAAAATCTATATTTTCAAGACTGTTCTGCAGGCGAATGAACTCGATTAAATCCTCTTCTTTTGCCGGATAGGTATCCCTATCATCGACACTATAAATATTTGGTACTGTGCCAAAAGGCTGACTTTTCAATTCATAACCGTCCAGTCTGCACTCCTCTTCTGTCCCTGGATTTTTTATAACCAGCGGACCATTTTCCACCTCATCCAGAATTTCGATGACCAGTTCCCGGGGAAATTTAACCCGTCCGCCGTCGACACGACAGCCATGATCGACAAGTATTTCTTTAAGCTCATCGTCCTCAACCTCAACTCCCAGCTCCTCCAGTATTTTAAGACTGTAACCATGAAT
>CAYTDP010000116.1:1236-4428 GCA_964436625.1 uncultured Halanaerobiaceae bacterium
ATATGTCCCCAGCTGGGATTCGGCGGAGGTACTCCCAGCCCCAGAAAACTGAGGCCGGCCTCGAAGGTTATCATTATCGGTATGTCCATGGCCGCCTGGATAAAAAGCGGACCGACAACATTAGGTAAAATATGTCTGGCCATAATTTTGTAGGTCGGGGTGCCGATAGCCTTAGAGGCCATCACGTATTCATTCTCTCTTACCCTCATAGTTGATGCTCTGATCAATCTTCCGTAAATGGGCACCCTGGTAATACCCATCACTACGGGAAGAATATACATACTCGGACCTATTACGGCCAGAACTGTTATGGCAAATATAATTGCCGGCAGCGAACGCAGGATATCGAAGAAAATTATCATCGCACTGTCGATATAACGGGAGCTATAGCCGGCTATTATACCCAGGATTATTCCCAGAATGACTCCGAATATAATGGCCGGAATGGCAACCTGCAGAGCTATTCTCGAACCGAAAATGATCCGACTCAAAATATCGCGGCCGAGATCATCCGTGCCCAGCAGATACTGAGCTGAAGATCCTTCCAGCTGATTTACTACGTCGATCTCCATGGGATTATGAGGGGCCAGCTGCGGAGAAAATATGGCAGAAATAAAAATTATCAGAACTATGATGGTGCCCAGCATACCCATAGGATCTTTTACGACCCGCCGCAGATTTTCAAAGCTTTCCGATTTGCTCTCTGAAGCAGTTTCTGCTGTTTTTTGCCCTGATTTTGCTGCCATAGGTTATTCATCCTCCCTGACGCGTGGATCTACAAAAGAGTAGGATAGATCGGCCACGAAGTTGGCCATTGCGTATAGGAATACTGCAACTATCAATCCTCCCTGAAGCACAGGAAAATTTCTCGTCTCTATGGCATTATAAATCAGATAGCCCAGTCCGGGGCGATGAAACACTATCTCTATTAAAACTGCCCCGCCCATCAGATTACCAAAACCAACTCCCAGGACTGCTATTACCGGGACCAGAGCACATCGCAGCACATGTTTGTATAAAACCAGCCGTTCGGGCAATCCCTTAGCGCGAGCTGTCCGAACATAATCCTCTCCCAGCTCTTCCAGAACCGTCGCTCTCATAAGGCGGGCAATATAACCAATCCAGCCTAAAGCCAGAGCAAAAGCAGGCAGCACCAGATGCCTCAGCTGATCGAGAATATCTCCGGATTCTCCCCCGCCCATGGCGGGAAACCATCCGAGATGCACGGCAAATATCAGCAGGGCAAAAAGCCCGGCCAAAAAGTGAGGGGTGGTTATCATCGATATAGATAAAATCCCGGTGAGCGTATCGAGAAAAGAACCGCGGTTGGCTGCGGAAAAAACTCCCAGGGGAATACCTATAGCACAGGCTATAAAAATAGCCGATACCGCCAGTATGATTGTGTGAGGTAAAACCTGCATAATAAGCCAGCTTACCGGCCTGTGATTTAAGACATCGGTACCCAGATCGCCCCGTAAAACGTTGAATAAAAATCTACCTATCTGCATGTAGACAGGCCTATCAAGCCACATGCGCTCGCGATAGCTTTCCACCAGTTCCTCCGAAGCCCGAGGCCCCAGCAGGATGGTGGCCATATCGCCGGGCATAAACTGAAATAATATAAAGAGCAATATTATTGCTCCGATAACGGTTATGACTACAATGCCAAGGCGGCGCATAATATAGGAAAACATTTTGATCCCTCGCGTTTTTAATGTGAAGCTATAATTCTCAAAATCAAACTACAAAAAAGCGGGCCCCGGAAGCTACCCGGGGCTGCATAATTCAGATTGAAATGTCCTGAGTTTATTCGTCTATTTCGAATTCCTCGTAAAGAGTATAGTGGAATAGATAGGTCGGATCAATATGGTCGCGCACGGCATGAACTCCGGCATCATAAGAGACCGGCACAAAGAAAGCCTCTTCGTCCATTATCTCCTGCATGCGGATGTACATCTCCTCACGTTCTTCCGGATCAGGGATGATATTGGCTTCTTCGTGCAGCTCGTCAAACTCATCTGACTGCCAGTGCATGAAGTTCCAGCCGCCGATCTGTTCTCCGGTAAACCACTCTGTCCAGTAGCCGGGATCTGGATTTAATGTGAAAGTTCCATAGTGCATTCCCTCATGTTCAGTATCGCTCAAAACTTCGTACTGCTGACCATCTTCTAAAATATTTACATCAGCATTAATTCCGACCTGAGTCAGATGGAATTGAGCTATCTGGCTGGCATTGAGGTTTGTGGTTACGGGATAGGTGGATATTTCGGTCTGAAATCCATCGGGATAACCGGCCTCTTCCAGAAGTTCCTGGGCTTTATCCAGATCCTGCTCATAAGCAGGAGCGTCCTCCCAGTGGCCCAGCACGCCGGGACCGATCAGCGCATCGGCCCTCTCTGCTGCCCCTTGAAATGCTCCTTCGATGATCTCATCTACATCGATGGCATATCTTATCGCTTCCCGTACCTTATGATTATCAAAGGGCGGCTGTTGATGGTTGAATCCTATCCATTCAAAACGCAGTAAATCGAGCTCTTTGAGATTTACATCATCTTCGTCTTCATATCTCTCTATTGATTCCAGGGATATTCTCGTCTCGTTGAGCTCACCTGTATCGAAAGCAACTTCAGCTGCCTCTTCTTCCACGATTGGATAAATCTCAATCCTGTCAAAATCAGGCTGCTCGCCGTAATAATCTTCATGTTCGGTCAATACTATGACTTCGCCCGGCTGCCACTCTTCAAATTGATAGGGACCGGAGCCGATTGGGTTGGTAGCAAATTCCTCACCTTTTTCCTCTACGGCTTCTTTGCTCAATATGGCTCCGCGCAATAGCGGCAGCGTGCGGGTGGTTAAGCCGGGAAAAGGATCGGATAATATAATTCGGCCGCTGTACTCATCTATCACCTCGACTTCTTCCAGGGTGGCAAAATCATCGGCATAGGCCGACTCCACCTCGGGATCAACAATTCTCTCATAGGAAAATTTGACATCTTCAGCAGTCAGCTCTCCATAATCGTCATGAAATTCAATCCCTTCCTGCAGTTCAAAATAAATCTCTTCGCCATCCTCACTCACTTCAAATTCCTTTGCCGCGTCCTTCTTTAGCTCAGCAGGATTTTCCGGATCAAATTCCACCAATCTTGAGTAGATTGCCATCCCTATGTTATCCTCTTCGTTACCTATCATATG
>CAYTDP010000117.1:0-4333 GCA_964436625.1 uncultured Halanaerobiaceae bacterium
AGAAGCTCACCCAAAAGTCCCGAGTCTTCGGTGCTGGTGGTGGTGGCCAGTGTTAAAGATTCTGCCTCCATCTGCGCAGTTCCGACAATTCCCGGGAGAATAAAAAGGGCCATAACCACGGAGATAGCAATTTTCAATTTGATATGGGAGATTTTCATCAAATTCTCCTCCTTCTGAACGTCATTATGTTTGCAGAGGCATAACAGATCCAAAAAATTATGCTTGTAAAAACATAATAACTCCTAATGTTTTTTTCTTCATTTAGGCAAAAAATCCTCCTGATATTGAGAAAAAATTAATTAAAACGCGGCAGTCCTATCTGAGCCGGCGCCCCCGGGTTTTTAAGCTTTGATTGATATGGATTTTTCAGCCTATAGTCAATTTGATGATCAGGCCTCTATGAGTTCACCGACTACGGGAAATCTTTTTATGAAATCATCGCCGTGAGGTGCATTTTCCATGGCTTCAGTCAAATCTCTGCCAGCTTCGTGAAAGACCTGATGCTCCCCTCTCTTCCAGAGAAAACTATCGCTCACATCATATACTCTACCCTTATAGGCAAAATAACATTTGCGGCCATCTTTTCCGTCATATTGCGAAAGTTCCTCGGCTGTGAACTTTTTGTTCATCGAATTTTGGCTCATAAAAATTCCCGCCTCCTTTTTCCTGGTTTTCGATCATATCTATTCCACTTCTCAGGGCGGATTAAAATTTCAGCGTTATTTCATCGCCCTCGCTTAGCTCCGCGCTGAAGCTGCTTTTTTCTCCGTCGATATAAACGCTGGCTTCTTTTTTCATTCTGTCCGAGAGGCCATAATTTATGTACTCCAGAAGTCCTCCTGCCGTCATGCCCCGGAAACTGATTTCAACCTCGTCTCCGCTCTCCAGCTGATAATCATCGGAAACCTCGGTGCCGTTAACACTGATCGTCTCCGGCAGAGGGGGTATCTCGAGCTCTTTACCATTGAGTGATACTTCCAGACTATCTCCCGGCAGAAAGTTATTTTCGGCGAGATCTTTTATCGTCTCTATCGGGCCGGAACTGTCGATTTTCAACCTGTCACCGTCCTCGAGTTCGGCCTGCCGGCCCACGGGAGATCCATTTTTACAAACCAGAAGCTCATCTTTCGGCAGAATCAGCTCCCGACCGTTGACGGTTATTTCCAGGGTTTTGCTGCCGAATTTTTGCTCCGGCACTTCCGGCAGCATCTCCAGGGCATCGGCTGCCGTCTTGAGCGGCCGGAACTCGATCTCAGCTCCGTCCTCGAGCATTTCTTCCGGTCCGGCCGGCCTGCCGTCGATTTTTAAAACCGGCTCGAGCTCTTTTTTCTCGCCATCCAGAATGACTTCCACCTTTTTATCGGGATTATCAGCAAGCACTTCGTCCACGCGGGCAGCGGCATCCTGGCCGCGCTCGCCGGGCACAAATTCTATTTCATCATCGGCGCTGACCTCGGCTTCCATATCGACCTCTTCACCGTTCAGCTCAATCCTGCCCGGGCTGCCCATCTCGCCGGGAATTGACTGCAGTTCTCCGTTGAGGGTGTAGGTAAGCCCGTGACCGGGTCGAGGACTTATACTGTCCAGGTCGACGCTGGCCTGCAGCAGCGCATCCTCAACCCGGGGCTGCTGAATCGAAAAAAGCGTAACCTCTTCATCGTTTACCCGCACCCGGGAAAATACGCTGGCCTCCCGGCGGCGGGCGGCATAAACTCCTATGCCCAGCGGAGTTATCATCTGAGCTCCGGCAAGACCCTCGATTTCGCCCTCCACACTTTCCAGATCATCGGCCCCACGAATGCCGACCCTGCTGCTGTCCAGATCGAGATAATCGGCCAGTGTTTGGGTGAAACCAGGGGTAAGACTGCCTCCCCCGATGCAGATAACCGCCCGGGGTGTGCCGGAGTTAAGTCTCGCTATCTCTTCTCCGATCATCAAAGCCATCTCTTCTGCTCGCTGTTCGGCTATCTCCTTTATTTTTTCACAATCAACCTCTATGTTATTGCCGAGAGCATCCTTCACCTGAAAACTTTCTCCTTCCTCCAGCTGACACTTTATCTCCTCGGCCGAATGATAATCGAGCAAAAACTCATCGGCTATGGCCTCTGTCACCTCATCGCCGGCTACGGGCACCATGCCGTAGGCCTTCATCGCCCCGCCCTCTGTGATGGCTATATCGGCTGTGCCGGCTCCGATGTCGACTAAAGCCAGGTTGAAGTTGTACATATTGCGGGGGACTACCGCTTCGGCAGCTGCAATCGGCTCAAGGGTGAGAGCGCTGATATCGAGGTCGAGATTATCGATAACCGAAAGCAGCGAGTCGACCACTATTCTGGGCAGGAAGGTGGCGATTATATCGACCTCCGCCCGGCTGGCCTGCTGGTGTAAAAGTTCGGTCACGAAGATGCCGTCGACGCGATATTCCTTCACCGTATAGCCGACAAAATGATATTCCATTTCCGCTTCGCTCTTATCCCCGTTTTCCCTGAGCTTTTCCCGCGCTTTTTCCACAGCGGAGTACTCGAGAGAGCTGACATCGGCCTCGGTGAGCTTTCTTTTGGCCGAGTATTCGATCTCTCTGGTGCATGCGGCGGTTTCCAGCGATCTGCCGGCCGCTGCCACGGCCGCTGATTCGATTTCCCGGCCCAGCGAATTCTCAACCTTTTCCACCAGCCGCTCCAGCTCGGAAGTTACCTGCGAGATATCATGTATCTGTCCATCGAACATCGTCCGCTGCTGGTGAGGAATGACCTCGGATTCTCTGACCCGATAGCCCTCCTCTGTTTCTTCCAGCACGGTGCCGACCAGGGTTCTCGTGCCAATATCCAGGGCGAATATTTCTCCGTTGTGCTCGGACATAAAACCACCTCAGCTCTGCTATATTTGAGTTTAAAAAAACTGCTGGAACAATTCGAACAGAATCAAACGAGCCTATAGATATGGATAATACAGTATAGGGGCTCATATTATTATTCTGTTTCGATGGGGTTTAAACCTGCTCTCCGCCCGTTATTTTTCCAGCAGATCGACCGAACCAAAGCCGCGGTGAAAATCGCTCAATTCATCGTAGACCGGCTCGCCCAGAAATTTTTCCATTATCTCATCAGCTCTGGATTCGGGATCCACATCGGAAAATCTCTCCGGATAGATAATGCTGCCGGCATAATAGGCGTTGCTGAGTATGCTGCTGGTCTGGCGGTGATAATCGGAATAGGGTAAAATGGTGTATGTGCGTCCTTCCCGGACGGCGCTGAGGGCGGAGTATTCATCGTAGCGTTCAAAATCCTGGATTACCAGGGGAAAGTTGCCCGAATCGATGAATATTTTGTCCGGATCGTTCAAAAGAAGCTGCTCTCTATCGAACATCACCTGAATCTGATCCTCCTGATCTTCAATTACCTCCCGGGTGATGGCAGGAGCATTGATAAAGTCCAGCGGTTCGAAGGGAACACGGGTTGAAGTAAGACCGTGAGAACCCCGAAATGAAATTCCGCCGGCAAAAACAGTCGGTCTTTCTTCAGCGGAGACGTCTTCGGTTCTGGCTTCGAGATCGGCCAGTATCTCCTCCAGATATTCGCTCAGCTTTTCAGCTCTTTCATCCCTGTCAAAAATCTTTCCCAGCAGCCTCCAGCTTTCCTGGAGCTTTTCCTTTTCTCCGTAATGGTCACCAAAATCGACAATCACAGTCGGAGTTTCAGTCTTCTCCTGCAGGGTGACAGCATCACCGGGGTCGCCGTAAAAAACTATCAGATCGGGCTCCTGTCTGGCGATAAGCTCGGGATCCCCACCATGATCGGGGCCTATGACGGGGAGATCTTCCAGTTCGGGACGGGCCAGCCTATAATCGCGATAGTAGCCTTCTTCATCCATCACCTCGCCTTCTTCTATGCCGACCACTCTGTCCCCGGCCTGCAGATGGACGAGGTGCCGCAGAGAGCCCGGGCCAATGGCGATGACCCTTTCTACTTTCCGGGGAATTTCCAGCTCGCGTCCGGTCATATCCTCGATCTGGCGGTAATCATCCTCTGATTCGGCCTGAACTGCGCTGAAGCCGGAAAAAATCAGAAGTGTTAGAATGGTGAAGACCAGCAAAGAACCTGTCAGATGTTTGCGCAATTTTGACTGCAAAACTTATGCCTCCTGAGTTTTGTAGTGTTATTCGGTACACCGGGTATTAAAGACACTGTACTAATAGATTAAAGATGCAGCAGGCATTTCCTGCTCCTGTTTTTTGGAAAAACAATAAGCTGCCGACCGGGAGTATTTCCGAGCCTTAAATACATTTTCAAGCATTCTAAAATGCTCATAGAAAAAGCCTGCTCCCCTCAGCGCA
>CAYTDP010000118.1:0-4311 GCA_964436625.1 uncultured Halanaerobiaceae bacterium
AAAATCCAACAACTGATGGGGAGAAGAACCAAGACAATATATAAAGCCCCCTCCCTGTCGACTGTGGAAGGGGGAAATGATTTTCAGAGAATGATTTAGCAGCAAAATATCAACGCCTATAATTATCGGGGCTCGACTATAAATTTTATCGCTGTTCTTTCCTCCCCCTCTATTTCGATATCAGTAAAAGCAGGAATGCAGATCAAATCCATTCCGGAAGGCGCCACAAACCCCCTGGCTATAGCGATCGCTTTAACAGCTTGATTAATAGCTCCGGCGCCTATAGCCTGCAGTTCTGCTGCTCCCTCTTCGCGAAGAACACCTGCAAGAGCGCCTGCCACAGAATTAGGACTGGAATCTGCTGCTACTTTCAATACTTCCATGGAAAAACCTCCTTTAATTTGGTGTGGATTATTTAGTTTTTTATAAAATAAGATTTATCCGTCCCTTATGTTTAAGCTCTGTTGGAGGGATGCAGCTTCAATTATATAATTATCTACAGTTGAAAAGATTCCTGCCTAAAAAGAAATAAAGAACTAAATTTTTTTAATAGTGATTTAATTTGAGAATATAATTTCAAATATCATGAGCTGCTAATTCTATCTGCTTGCACTGATGGTAAAGATAAGTTAAAATTAAGATAGGTAAATCGCTGTGAAGATAATTGTATCGTATATAAAGGGGTGATGAAAAAATGTATAGATTTAAAACTTTTCTCTTGATGACTCTGCTTACAGTGATTTTCATAGTTCTGGGCGGAGCTATAGCCGGAGAAGGTGGACTGTTTACAGCTTTCATATTTGCTCTTGTGCTCAATTTTATCAGCTACTGGTACAGCGACAAGATTGCTATAAAGATGACTAAATCAAAACCTCTTCCCAAAGAAAAAGCGCCGAATTTACACAAGATGATTGAGGATTTGAGCAGAAAAGCTGACCTTCCCAAGCCGGATGTTTATATTACTCCTTCTCAACAACCCAATGCTTTTGCTACGGGCCGCAGTCCCAATAAAGCAGCCATAGCCCTGACCGAAGGTATTATGGACATGCTTGATAAGGAGGAACTTGAAGGCGTTATTGCGCATGAACTGTCTCATATAAAGAATCGCGATACGCTGATAAGCACTCTGGCAGCCGTGATGGCTGGTGCTCTGGCCTTTATTGCCCGACTGGGCAGATACAGGATGCTGTTCGGAAGGAGAAATAAAGGAGCGGGAGCACTGCTGCAGATTGCCGCTTTAATATTTGCTCCTCTGGCAGCGATAATAGTGAAAATGGCCATCTCGAGGACCAGGGAATACAAAGCGGATGCTCAGGCTGCCGAGATATCGGGAAGACCGGATGGACTGGCCAGCGCTCTGGAAAAAATGGAGAGATACATGAAAAGCGGCGGAGAAAATATGGAGGTTAACGAAGCAACGTCTCATATGTTTATTTTAAATCCGCTGTCCAGCGAGGGCATAAGCAAACTTTTCAGCAGCCATCCTCCCACCGAAGACAGGATTACCAGGCTGCGCCAGATGAGATAAAGACGTCTGATCGGCCGATCAAATTGTTCTTATGATCTGTTTCAATCACAAAACCCGCCGGATTAACTGCAGCTTTAGAATCCGGCGGGTTGATTTGTTGTTGTCCCATTAATGCCCTTTATCTAGATGTAAGCGGCAGCTCCCAGCACAATCACCATATAGAGAACTGAGAAAATAACCGAACCTTTTATTGCTGTTGTTTTTGCCTCTCTTTTGACAGATGTGTCATTTTCTTCAACCTCTTTGGTTTTAACCGAATAGGTTACAAATCCGACTATTAACATACCGATAGCGAGGGTGAGCACCCTCCAGAGTGTAGCTTCTGTCACTTTTTACACCTCCCGAAATATTAAGCCTGAGATTAAATCTTTAGCGAGCAGGCTTGAAAGCACTATCGAGATAAGGAACGAAGATATTCATCACCAGTATTCCGAAGGCCACTCCTTCAGGCAGCCAGCCCCAGAACCTCATACTCATGATTATCAAACCTATGCCGATCCCAAAAACGATCTGTCCTTTCGGATAACGGGGAGAGGTCATGGGATCGGTAGCATAAAAGAATGATCCTATCATAACACTGCCAGTAAAGAGATGAAAAATTGGATTATGGCCCATCACCAGAGCAAATACAGCTACAGTTGCCAGTATGGAGGCGGGAATTCTCCAGCGAGCATACTTTTTATAAATGATATAGGCTCCTCCAGCGAGAATTAAAAGAGCGGAAAGTTCGCCCAGGCTTCCTGAAACCAGCCCTAAAAAGGCATCTCCGGAGGCTGCCATTTCTCCTGTATCCCAGAAATTGGTAAGGGGGGTGGCAGTACTGGCAAGATCAACCCTGGATCTCCAGGGTGACAGGGCTGCGGGAAAAGCAAATATCAAAAACAGCCTGCCCAATAAAGCCGGATTGAATAGATTTCGGGCAAATCCTCCGAATATTTCTTTGCCGACAATCACACCGAAGGCTACAGAGATAACTGCTGCATAAACCGGAGTGGATGGCGAAAGCGTAAAAGCAAAAAGCAGACCTGTAACCACTCCACTGTAATTGCTTATCTTAAGCGGCTGCCCGGTCAGCTTTTGATAGATTGCTTCTGAAGCCACCGCCGCTATAATGGAAGCTGCTATGAGTATAAAAGCGGACATTCTGTAACTATACAAAGCATATAAAGTTACTGGAGTTAAGGCCAACAGCACACCTTTCATCATTTTCATATTTATCTAACCTCCTGTAGAATTTATGTAGAATGCAATTTTAATCCTAAAAACATGTTATCATAAAACTTTAAGCTACGCAAACAATAATTATTATTATTTGATCAATATGATTATAGAAATAGAAAGGCTGGGTCACAGATGCCAGAACTGCAGTCAAAAATTCACAGAGCGCAGGATTTTACCCTTACAGCTCAAATGCATGAACATGCTCTTGAGATTACTGATTTTGATGGGCATGAAGTTTATCAAAATCCTGAAAAACTGGTCGAAGCAGTCCTGACAGTACGGAATAGATATGGGTTTGATCTACCTGTACTGGGCTATGATGTATACAACGTCGAGGCTGAATTGCTGGGCAAAAAAATACATTTTCTTCAAAAGCAGGCCCCCCAGCAGAGCGAGACAAATATAATAGAAGATCTTTCGCGGGCTAAAGAAATCATTCCGAAATACTCACCTGATGGTATAAGAGACCGGGGGAGATTTGCCTATGTTCTGGAAGCTACGGAAATCTTCATAGAAAAAACCGGTTCAATACCCTATCTTCAGTTTACAGCTCCGTTCACGCTGGCAGCCAGGTTGATAGATTTTGAAAAATTGCTTACTTCAATGATTTCCAGACCCGACACTGTTCACGTTTTTCTCGAAGTTTTGACAGAGAGAGTTCTAATCCCCTGGCTTACACTTCAGAAGGAGAAATTTCCCGGAGCAGAAATATATCTGGGGGCAGATGCCCTGGCTTCTCCTCCCAATTTGAGCACCGAAATGCTGGAAGAGTTTGTGCTGCCCTATGTTGAACTGCTCAAAAAAGAAGTGGGAGCAGGTGTCGGAATAGTAAACTGGTGGGGGGAAGCGAGTGTAAAAAACCTGGAGGATTTTTTAGAACTGAAAAGAAAAGTATCTCCCCATGGGGAGAACCTGCGCGTTCAGGATCCTGACCTCAATCAAATTGACCTTGCTCTTTTGAAAGATTATATTATAGACCAGGAGATGCATCTAACATTGGGCATTTCAGCCCGACTTTTAAATAGAGGTGATTGCCAGCAAATACAGCAAAGACTGGAAAGATATATCACTCTGGCCGAAGAATTGCCCCATCTTACAATTTATTTCTGCAGCCTGGGAAGCGATACACCTCCTGAAAACATCAAACATGCTGTATCGGCAGCCCGGTCTATCTTTCAAAATATCAATTAAACATTCAGCTTTTTACCGTAATATTATCCGGACAGTAAAATATGTAACTTACTTCTTTCTCTAAAACTGTTAACATTGCATATGGATAATTTATGGAGGTGATCGTTGTGGGCAATTATAATTGCCATCTCAAGAAATCATGTGAAAATTTCGATGAAAAGTGTGCTGTTTGTTTGAATAACAGCGAGTACAGTCCTTATAAAAAGGTTAATAAAGCTTGAAATTGTTCACTTTTAGCAATTTTTAATTTGGTTTTCAAGCCTGGAGGAAAACTGTGAAAATGTCAATTTAAGAAATGGCTGGAAGATATAAAGCAAAGTGATACTCGAAATTTTTTAAAGTTCGGGTCAGTTCCCTGGCCAAAAAATAGT
>CAYTDP010000119.1:0-4218 GCA_964436625.1 uncultured Halanaerobiaceae bacterium
AGCTGGATACCACCGAACAGGCCATGCAGACCATCAAAGAAACGGGAGAAGCCGGCGATCTGACCTTCACCTCCCGCGGTGACGGATCGGGCACTCATTTTCAGGAGCAGCAGCTCTGGGAGACAGCCGCAATCGATCTGGAAGCAGAGGTAGAGGGCAGCACCTGGTATAATAGCCTGGGGCAGGGCATGGGCCCTGCCTTGATCACGGCCAATGAGATGGGAGCCTACACTTTAACCGACAGGGGATCATTTCTCTCCATGCAGGATGAGCTAAACAACCTGGAAGAAATCTTTGCCGGTCCAGAAGAGCTAGATAATCCTTACAGCATCATGCCTGTCAATCCTGAGATGTATGAAGTCGATTATGAAGGCGCTCTGGAGTTCGTCAAATTCTTTCTGGAAAGAGAAACTCAGGAGATGATAGGTGAATTTGGTGTGGAGGATTACGGAAAACCTCTCTTCCTGCCCGGTTTATTTTAAATCCAAAATCTAAATTTTAAGTCCAAAATCTAAACTTCCGGGTATTTAGTTTGCCAAAATTTGCTAGCTGCAGAGAGGCTTCTCTCATAATCAACCTGTTTTGAGCCCCCCTCAGAACAATAAATTATGAGAGGAGCTTTCTCTCTTTTTTACTTTGGCTTTACATAGAAGCATAGAAAAGATTATAATGAGTTCGGAGGTTACCAATGGAGGTACTAATCGAAGGTTTTATAGAAGCGCTGCATCTTTTGATAGGTCTGGATCCGGAGGTGCTGGAGATCATATTTCTATCCCTCCGGGTTACCGGAACGGCCCTGTTTTTCTCCATTATTATCGGAGTGCCGCTGGGGACTGTGATGGGCATGGTTGATTTTCCCGGCAAAAAAATAGCAACAGCGCTGCTCTATACCGGCATGGGCTTCCCCCCGGTGGTGATAGGGCTTTTTGTCTTTATTCTGTTTTCCGCCAGCGGACCCTTTGGCCAGCTGGGCTGGTTATTCACGACCAGAGCTATAATCGTCGCCCAGACCATCCTCTCGCTCCCGCTGGTTACAAGTTTTGTGATGACTTCTGTCATGAGCGTCGATGATAATCTGATAATACAGATGCGGTCTCTGGGCGCCAGCAAAAAACAGCTTTACTGGACGGTCATAAAAGAGGCCAGGCTGGGAGCTGTTGTAGCTATCGCCGCCGGCTTCGGGGCTGTTATTTCCGAGGTAGGTGCTGTCATGCTCGTAGGCGGCAACATCGAAGGCAAGACCAGAGTGCTGACGACGGCAATAATGCTCGAAACCCGGCAGGGGGAGTTTGGCCTGGCTCTGGCTCTGGGAATTATTCTGTTGATCATAGCTTTTATCACCAATATGATCATGATGAAATTCCAGCAGAGGGAGATAAAATAATATGGCGGGCACGATATATCAGGTAAAAAATTTGGGCAAAAAATATGATGGCAAAGAGGTATTAAACCTGGACGAGTTTGAACTCTATCAGGGTGAAGTTTTCGGGCTGGTAGGCCCCAGCGGCGCAGGCAAGAGCACCTTTTTGCGGCTGCTGAATTTTCTGGAAGAGCCGACCGCTGGAACCATAAAATTTGACGGCCGGGAATACAGCCGGGAGGAGCAGCCCGATCTCGAGACGAGACGTAAAATAACCACGGTTTTCCAAAAGCCGGCTCTCATGAAATCCCCGGTCTGGAAAAATGTGATCTATCCCTTAAAGATACGCGATATCAATATCGACAGCGAACTGAAAGATGAAGTCGAACAGCTGATAGACGATATCGGGCTCCAGGATTTAAGGAATAAAAGGGCTGATAAGCTCTCAGGAGGAGAGGCCCAGCGGGTGGCAATGGCCCGGGCTCTGGTTTTTGAACCGGAAGTCCTGCTGCTCGATGAGCCAACTTCCAATCTGGATCCCACCAACATAAGTATAATCGAGGAAAAGATCGAGCAATACAGTGAAAAGACACAGAAAGCAATTTTAGTCGTGACTCATAACATATTTCAGGCCCGGAGGCTGGCCGATCGAGTGGGGCTTTTGCACCAGGGCTGTCTAATCGAGGTGAAAGATCGGAAGGCATTTTTCTCCTCGCCCGACAATGAGCTGACCGAAAGATTTCTCGATGGAGATCTTCTCCATCAGGAGACCTGTTAACCTGGCTGCAAGCTGCTGACCGGTTGTCCGGCTATAATGAGGATATTTGAGATGATATGATAGATATGATATTGATCGAGGGGGTAAAACACAATGCCAGAATTATATGACGGCGATCAGCAGGCGGACAAGTGGCCTGACTTTCGTTTTACAGCAGAAGAGGCAGCCGGGGCCGTGGGTGATTTCGGCACCCTGTTTCCCATAATCATCGGGGTGGCGGTGGTTACCGGGCTTAATATTGGGCCAATTCTTTTCTTTATGGGAATAGCCTATCTGGCCACCGGCTTCTATTATCGGCTGCCCATGCCGGTCGAGCCGATGAAGTCTATCGGAGCGGTGGCGATCGCCGGCGGGCTGAGCGCCGGCGAAGTGAGAAGCGCCGGCATCATGATGGGCATTATCCTGCTGATTCTGGGATTCAGCGGAGGAGTCTCCTTTCTCCGCGAGAAAATTCCCGGCTGGCTGATTCGGGGCATCCAGCTGGGGCTGGCGGCAATTCTGCTCCAGCAGGCCCTGGGATTTATCAGCGACGATCCGATTTTAGGCAGCATCTCCGCCCTGATCATAGTCGGTTTTACCTTTCTGCCCTTCGCCGATATCTCCTCGCTGGTGGTGCTGGTCATCGGCTTTATAATCGGCTTTCGGTCCCTGGGAGGAATTCCTTTTCATATGATCTCGCTTTCGGCTCCGACACTGCCCGGAATCGAAACCTTTCTGCCGGGACTTATCCGGGGAGCTTTCCCTCAGCTGCCGCTGACCGTGGGCAATGCCGTGCTGGCCACATCACTGATGATCACTGATCTCTTCGATAGAGAGGTGGCCGAGGAAAAGCTGGTCAAAAGTATGGGAGCTTTCTGTTTGTTTTTTGTGCCGCTGGGAGGTTTCCCCATGTGCCATGGGGCTGGAGGGCTGGCCGCTCAGTACAGATTCGGGGCCAGGACCGGGGGATCCAATCTCATCTCGGGTACCATCCTGCTGATTCTGGGCATCTTTTTTGCCTCGCCACAGCTGATAGAATTCTTCCCCTACGGAGTGCTGGGAGCGCTGCTGGTCTTTTCCTCGCTGCAGCTGGCCCGCTCCGGCAAAAAAACAGAAAAGCCTGCCTTCAGCCTGATCACCGCGGCTCTGGCTTTTCTGACCGATATCGGCATCGCTTTTCTGGTCATGTCAGCCTTTGCAGCTCTCTACGGATTCTACAAAAGAAGATCATAGATCTGAAGCAGACGTCACATCCGGGACGGGCTGAGGATAGACTATCTCCATCTTCAGCCCCCGAACATCTCTCATCTCCTCTTCAGGAAGAGATATCAGCTTTTTCTCCCCCCGGCGGGCGGCCGCCAGCAGAGCCAGAGCATCGACTATATCGTCCCGACGGACAGCCTCAGACTCCTTATTCTCCTGAGTATTATCGATAAGAGAGGAGAGGCGGTCGAAAAATCGGGCCAGCACTTTCTTTCTTTCCGCAAACCCTTCCTGCGACTTTTTGCCGGTTGACATCTCCTGACCGCCGTTTAAAGCCCAGAAGACGAGCTCCGGGTGCGATTCATGCATGAGCTCGATCGTCCCGGGAAAACGGCCCAAAAAGTCATCTATTTCCCTGATTTTGTCCGCCAGTCCCCAGCTCTGCCGGCTCAAACCCCGGCCGCTCACCTCTTTATTTATCCGATTGGCTTCCTGCCAGCTTTCCGCCCTCAAAGCCGGGCGAAAGGGAACAGGGAAGATAGTCGAGCTGCGCCTGCTCAAAAAAGATCGCGCTGCCCGGTCGCAGAGTCTTTCTGCCGAACCGCTTTCCTTTAACCCTATGGGAATATCGATCAGCACAAGCTCAAGCTCCGGGTTTTTCTTCCAGAGCTCGATAAAATCCTCATAAAGCTCAATCTCGATCTCACCGTCATCTTTTTCACCGGCTGCCAGCCAGCCCCCCGGACAGCCGTCCACGCCTAAATATTTCATCTTCGTGTTTGCCTCCGGCTTATGATTTCAATTTATCAGAATTCTATATTTAAAAATTTAAAGAAATTTGGTTCTTCTACATATCAGTTGTTGGATTTTGTTTAAGAACACTTGCATTTAGGACATT
>CAYTDP010000120.1:0-3994 GCA_964436625.1 uncultured Halanaerobiaceae bacterium
GGATCAGTTCCCCGGCCAAAAAATAGTGTCCCCGGTTCAGGATGTGCCGGGCTGAGCGCAAGCTCAGGGAAGTGATTTCGCGAAGGGAACACTGTGGAATTCAATTTTATCACGTTATGGCGTGAGAAAGCAAAAAATACCTGTATACATAAAATATTTTCTGCTGTCGGCTTAAAATTTTTCCGCTTTTATTCTATAATTATAGATTAGAAGTTCAGAGTCAGGCCTGTCAGAAAGCTTAATTTTTCGTCTGTGCCGGGAAATGAGGAGGTCAAAATATTGTCAGGAAAAAACAATAATACTGAAATTTCCCGGCAGCGATCCGATCGAATTCTGCTGCTGCTCGGAATAATATTATTTTTGAACGGGCTGGGCAGCGGGGTCGCCTTCCCGATCATACCGCTTTTAGGGCCTGTAATCGGAGTTTCTCCCTTTTTTATCAGTATGATCATTTCTGCCAACCGCATTTCCCGGGTGATATTTAACACTGCCATCGGTGAGCTGGTCGATCGCTACGGGTGTCGAGGACCCCTTATATGGGGACTTCTGATCAAAGCATTGAGCGTGGCCGGATTTATATTTTCCATCTGGAGCCCGGTAATTCCCGGTCATCTCTTCTTTATATCACGTTTTTTATATGGGATAGGCTCGGCTATGGGCTTCATCACCACCTATGCCTTTATGTTTCACCTGACCGACAGAAGCAATCGAGGCAGCAGAACAGCCTATATCAGGACTGCCGGGCTTTTTGGTCTGCCCTCAGGCCTTTTCATCGGCGGTCTATTATCCGATTATTTCGGTTATTCTGCAGCTTTTGCTTTTTCGGCTGGATCTTTATTTCTTTTCACGCTGCTGGCCTATAGTTTGATTCCTGGAGATATAGATTCAACCCCCGAGACCGAGGTGTTGGGGCCTGTCAGAGCGGTCAGGCTGGCCCTTACCGACAGCAGAGTGCTCAGGATTTCTTCGGCTAACTTTTTGGAGTGGTTTGCTGTCCAGGGAGTTTTTCTATCGACGGCTGCCCTCTTTGTTGAAAGGATCGATCTGAGTCTTATGGGGCTGGAAGCAGAGGGGATGAGCGGGCTTTTGATGGGCGTTATGATGTTCACCAAAGGCCTTTCTACTTTGATACTTGGCCGATTTATAGACGGGGCCGGCACCAGGTCTTTTTTCAGCCTGGTGGGAGCGTTTATGGGGGTTCTGGCATTTTTGAGCTGGGCCTTTTTTAGATCGCTGGCTGCAGTCACTCTGGGTCTTTTGCTGCTGGGAACCTGTTCTGGAATCACCAGCAGTCCGCTTTTGACCCTTCTGGGAGATGTATCCCGGCCGGAGCTGCGCGGTAAGTCTCTGGGGATTTACAGAGTTTTCGGTGATGCGGGGGGCATGCTGGGCCCCATCTTCGGAGTCAACGCGGCTGAAGGCATGGGTTTTACCCCGACCTATCTGATTCTGGCTTTGGTGATGACAGCCATCATGGTTATAATACTGCCGCTTTATCGCAGAGAACGCCGGGATCTGCTAACAAATACGCAAAACAGGAGCTGATAAATTTGCATAAGCTGGGAACGATGTCCGTAACGGAATCAGGCAGTCTACAGATAGGAGAAGTTAAAGCAGAAGATCTGGTTGAGGAATATGGAACTCCACTGCTGGTCTTTGATGAGAAAGAGCTGAGAAAAAATGCCCGCCTCTATTATCGAACTCTGGCCGAATCCTATCCCGGAGAGTTCAGGGTTTTTTACGCCAGCAAGGCTTTCGCCAGCAGGACCCTGTATCGAATTCTGGATCAGGAGAACCTGCATGTGGAGGTAGTATCAGGTGGCGAGCTCAACCGGGCACTCCAGGCTGAATTTCCGAGCAGAAAAATATTTTTTCACGGCAATAATAAAAGCCGCGAAGAACTCGTAATGGGTCTTGAAAACGAAATAGGCGGTTTTTTCGTCGATAATTATGAGGAAGCGGAGATGCTGGAAAAAGCCGCCGAAGATCTGAACACTCAAACTGAGGTTATGATAAGGTTAAAGCCGGGGATCGAAGCCCATACCCATGAATATATAATGACCGGACAGAACGACTCCAAATTCGGAGTGGGAATCAAAGACGGTGATGCCCGACAGCTGATAAAGCGTCTGAGCTCCTCCTCTGTACTAAATCTGACCGGGCTGCATGCTCATATCGGCTCGCAGATATATGAACAGGAAGCCTATTTAAAACTGGTCGAAATAATGTTTGATTTTATGGGCGAGATAAAAAGAGATCTGGGGCTGGAATTTTCCAGCCTGAATCTGGGCGGCGGACTGGGTATTCAGCAGAATGAAAAAAATCCCGAGGTGAATGTCGAAAAACATCTCGAGCTTATCAGTGAAAAGGTGGGTGAGGAGGCAGATAAGAGAAATTACCAGCTTCCTGAGATCATGGTTGAGCCGGGACGCTCGATCGTGGGAACGGCAGGTACCACCCTTTATAGAGTTGGAACGATAAAGAAAGTCAGCGAGAGCAAAAAATATATCGCTGTCGATGGAGGGATGGCCGATAACATCAGGCCGGCCCTTTATGACGCTGAATACAGCGCTTTTCTGGCCAATAGAGCCGACGAAGAACCGGTCGAGACTGTTTCGGTGGCGGGTAAATTCTGCGAATCGGGGGATATTTTGATCGATGAAATCGATCTTCCCCGGGCTGAGCGCGGAGATATTCTGGCTGTGCCGGCCACCGGTGCCTACACCTATCCTCTGGCCAATAATTACAACGAGGCCTGCCGTCCTGCTATAGTTATCGTCAACCAGGGTCAGGCCAGGCTGATTGAACGTCGGGAAACCTATGAAGACCTTGTGCGGCGGGATGTTATTCCGCCTGAATACAGGTGAGATAGGCTGTAATAAAAAATTTCGAGTATCATCTCGCTTTATATCTTCCAGCTATTATTATCATGATAGGGATTTTATACGATATCTATCAATGATAACAGGAAGAACCTAATTAAATATCTGCAGGCTAAAACCGGGTCCTATTTTATGGTCCCGGTTTTTAAATTTCAGAATAACTTGTATAAAACGGGGGTTCTTTGATAAAATGAATCCGGTAAGGTATTGGTCTAAATTTGTTTATCGTATCCTGCTGACCGGGACTAAAAAGAAACATTTTGAGTCCAGGAAAAATTTTAGCAAAGGAGGCTGTCATATTATGATCGCTGATAATGATGGAGACAGAATAAAAAGCGCCTATGAAAAGGCTATGGAGCGAGCTGAAGATATGATCGAGGACACAGAGGGCAGCATTAACTACGAGCGCCGGGAAGAAATCAAACCCAAATTAAGCCGCTATTTTCAGGGAGAAATCGATTCGGACGAGCTCTGGCAGGAGTTTTCTGGAGCAGAAGAGGATGAACTCAAGATGGCCCAGGAGATGATAATAGAATCTCTCGGCCTGAATTCCAGCGAAGAGGAGATCCAGAAAAGACGCCAGGCAGTTCTGGCCCTGGAAGATCTCAAAGACAATTCTCAGGTCAGAACAGCAGAAAGAGCTCTTGATCAGGTTTCTAAGGTGGTCCAGCAATACAACAGCGAACAGGAGAGGCTGCGCAGCAAGCTCAAGGATATGATGAGACAGCAGATGCAGGACCAGCAGCAGCGGGGACAGTTAAATGGTGATGCAGTTACCATGCAGGCAGTCCAGAATATGGATGAGGAGACGCGGCGGCGTATAGCCCGCACCCGTGAGCAGATGGAGAATAAATTTCAGGAACAGTGGGATGAGGTCAAAGGACAGCTGCTGGACGCCCTGGGACTGGAGAAATAATTTTGTGGTCTTCTTGCTCCATCTGGTAAAGCGGTTTTATACGATACCCATCAATTTATAACAGGAAGAACCTAATTTTGTTCCAGGAGTTTCAGGAATTATTAAGGCAGAAGGTCCTGGTATTATTACAATTATAATAAAGGATCTTCTTGTCTTCAGTTGGTAGACAGGTGCGTCAAAATGCTTATTTAGTTAT
>CAYTDP010000121.1:0-3794 GCA_964436625.1 uncultured Halanaerobiaceae bacterium
TCGCTTTATATCTTCCAGCCATTATTGTCATGATAGTGATCTTATACGATATCTACCGACTGAACACAAAAAACCTATTTTTTTAATCGGGTGATCGATTGCTGGCTGGAGAAAATCCGGTCAGCGATCGATTTAAAAGGAAAGTCTGCCTGAGGCAGGAAGTTTTTACTCCTCCTTGGGACAGCACGGTCCCGCCACTGTGAGCAGCGCTAACACTCTTTGGAGATCAGCCACTTGATCGCCGCAGTTACAAGCGGTCAGGGAAGGCACAAAGAGTTTTGCTGTAAGTCAGCAAGCCTGCCCGGTTAGCGATAAGTTTTTTTAAATTATCTAGTGGATGATGGCAAAGTCCACAATCCCTTTTTGGGGTTGTGGGCTTTTTTTAATGTGTTAAAAATTAAAAACAGGAGGTAAAATATGAGTGCCAGGGAAGCGAAAATGAAAGCGGCGGTATTAAAGGAACCCGGTGACCTGAGGCTGGAAAAAGTTCCCCGGCCGGAGTGTCCGCCCGGCGGAGTTTTGATCGAGACAGCGGCCAGTGCAATCTGCAATGCCGATGTGAAGATGGTCGATAAAGGCCATAAAGCTCTGGATTATCCCCGGATTTTGGGGCATGAAGTCACCGGAAAAATATTAGAAAGTCAGACAGAACAGTTCAAAAGAGGCGATAGGGTACAGATAGCTCCTGGAATAGTCTGCGGGGAATGTGAATTCTGCCAGCAGGGTCTTACGAATAACTGTGAGGAAATAGAGATACTCGGTTTTACCAGAGACGGCGGCTTTGCCGAATATCTGTCAATACCGGCCGAGGGGATTAAAACCGGAGCGGTGAACTCAATACCCGATAATCTATCATTCTCCCGGGCGGTCTTCTCAGAACCATTAGCCTGCTGCATCAACGGGCTGGATCTGGCCCGGATGAAGCAGGGAGACAGTGTTTTGATAATAGGCGCAGGCCCCATAGGCTGCCTTCAGGCTATGCTGGCCGAGACTTGCGGAGCCAAAAAAATTATAATGGCGGATAAACTGGATAGGAGGCTGGAATTTGTCGGCTCAGAAAAAGCAGCCTTAACAAAAGTGGATTGCCTGATAAATACCGGAAGGGAATCATTGAGAAGAGCTGTAATGAGGGAGACAGCTGATCGGGGCGTGGACGTTATTATCTTAGCCTGCCGTCAGGGAGCAGCAGCTTATCCTCTTCCCGAGCTGCTTAAATTTAGAGGCAGAATTTTGTTGTTTTCCGGACTGCCTGCCGAAGATGCAGCCCTGGAGGTGGATGGAAATCTGCTGCACTACGGTGAAAAAGCGTTGATAGGTGCTTATGGCTGTACTGCTGAGCAGAACCAAAAGGCCTTAAAACTTATGGCCGAAGGAAAAATAGCGGTCGACCGGCTTATCACCGATGAAATTCCCCTGGAACAGATTTCGCAGGGCATAAAAAAAGCGAGAGATAAAACAGGAATGAAGACAATCATTCAATTCGAAAACCAGAAAGGAGAGATTGTTTCATGAGCCAGCTGACAGGTAAAGAATTTGGAGCCCGGATAAATCAACTGATCGAAGAGAAAAATTTTTCCAGAGAAGAAATGAAAATGATGTTTTCTGAGGTGCTTCGGGACGAACCGACCGAAATGCAGCAGGGTGCTTTTCTGGCAGCCCTGACCGCCAAGGGGGAAAAAGCAGAGGAGATCGCCGGCAGCTGGGATGCTATCTACAACTTAGATACTGTGAAAGTAAATCCCGATGTCGATCAGCCTCTGGTGGAAAATTCCGGGACAGGGATGGATGCAGTCGAAACTTTTAATATCAGCACGGCGGCTTCCCTCGTAGCTGCCGCCGCCGGAATAAATATGGCCAGACATGGATCCCGGGCAATCACTTCTAACTGCGGTACGATTGATATTCTTGAAGAGCTGGGTGTGGGGGTTGAAGCTCCGCCGGAGATTATAGTTGAGAGCATAGAAAAAACCGGTCTGGGGATATTCAATGGAATGAACTCCCAGGTGCATCCTGAAGCTCTGGGGAGAATTCTGGCCAAAATCTCCTTCGGAACCACTTTAAACATAGCTGCCTCCCTGGCCAACCCTGTTCGCCCCCGCTATGGCGTGCGCGGTGTTTATTCTCAGAAGTTATTGAAGCCGGTGGCCAGGGTGATGCATCTGATCGGCTATAGGAGGGCGATTGTGGTCTGCGGTCTGGCTGAAAATGGGGATGAGAAAAAAGCAATGGATGAAGCTTCGACTCTGGGTCAGAACTACATCATAGAAGTCGATGAAGATGGTGAGCTGGAGGAGTATTCCTTTTCGCCCGAAATGCTGGGAATCGAAAAAGCAAAGAGCCGCGATATTGCCCCTCATGAAAATCGCGAGAGAGAAGCTTTAGAGCTTCTGAAGGTATTGAAAGGTAAAGAAAGGGGAAGCCGGGAGGAAATCGTGAGCTTAAATGCAGCTTTGATTCTTTATCTGATGGATTACAGCGATCAGATTGAGGATGGCTATCGGCAGGCCAGGGAAATTCTGGCCTCGGGGGCAGCTGTTGAAAATCTGAAGGAATGGGTTGAAGTTCAAAATGCTGATCCCCAAAAAGGGTTAAACAGACTGGAGTCTCTTTTAGAAAAAATATAATTCATAATGAAAGAAGAAGGGAGATAAACATGATGAAATTATACGCTTTGAAGTCCGCTGAAGGGTATTTAAAAGCTGAGGGAGAAGATGGCTATCGGACTGTCCCCATGAATAAGGCCTCGGTATTTAGTTATAGAAATTCTGAAGAGTTAAATCAGCTCAAAAAAGCAGCTGAAAACGATAATATTTCCAATTTGCAGCTTGTGGAGCTGGAGATAAAAGAAAGAGAAGTGGAATTTTAAAGCAGGGTTTCGGCAACCCTTATTAAATATTGTTAATATTGACAAAAACAATATATTATATTATAATTAACGCACGCGATTCATAACAAGTAGAAATATCACTATATATAAAATAAATGTAAGATAAATAATTTTTATTCACTTCACTCACAATAAGGGGGTAAAACATGGCAAAAGTATCAAGAGAGATGGTTGAAAAAGCCGGTGTTGATGTCGAAAAGCTTCTGGACCTGCTGGTCAAGAATGCTTCAGCCGAGCTGACCACATATTACTATTACACCTCGCTCAGAGTCAATCTGACCGGACTGGACGGAGAAGGAGTCAAGCCTATAGCCGAGCAGGCCCGCATCGAAGATAGGAATCACTTTGAAGCTCTAATTCCCAGAATCTACGAGCTGGGCGGCAGTATTCCCAATGACCTCAAAGAATTTCACGATATCTCGGCCTGTCCACCTGCCAAACTTCCCGAAGACCCCGAAGATACCGAGCAAATTCTCGAAGTTCTGCTCGAAGCCGAGAGGTGTGCCGTCCGCGGCTACACTGAAATATGCAATATGACCAATGGCAAGGATCATCGCACCTATGATCTGGCCCTTTCGATCCTGCACGAGGAGATAGAACACGAAGCCTGGTTCGAAGAATTTATAGGTGAATCAGGACCTTCCGGTCACTTCCTGCGGGAAGAGGATGTCTCCTCACCCTATGTATCCAAGTTTCTTTAATGCAGTAAGGAGAAAAAAAGCAAAATAAGTGGACAGCAGGAGGGGAAATTGTCAATGACGAAAAATCCTCCCGAGTCCATCTAGTAAATTTGACTTTCCAGTCTCACAAAACTGATAAAATGCCGCATCTTATATGTTGCCTGCTCCCCTGTGCGCTGAGGGGAGCAGGCTTTTTCTATGAGCATTTTAGAATGCTTGAAAATGTA
>CAYTDP010000122.1:0-3680 GCA_964436625.1 uncultured Halanaerobiaceae bacterium
TTGGATTTTCCCTTCCCTTTAAAGGGAAGGGACCCTACCCCACAACCCAAAAAGAAAAAAACCGTGCATTTAACCTTGCAAACGACATTTCTTTCAGAACCAATTAAATTTATTTGTATCAAATCCCACCTATGATATAATAAATCTAAACAAGAGCAATATCAGGAGAGATTAAAATGAAACTTACTAATCAGACCAAAGAGAAAATAAAAGATATCCTCCAGAATTATAATATCAAAAGAGCTGGTATCTATGGTTCCTATGCCAGAGGTGAGGCTAATAAAAGCAGTGATATTGATATAATTGTAGAATTAAATAAAAAGAGCTTGTTTGAGTTAGTAGGTGTTAAGCAGGATATTGAAGAGGTTACTGGTTTAGAAGTTGATATCACCACCTACAATGGTTTAAATAATTCCAGGAGAGAAGGGTTAAAGAAGAGAGTGCTGCAGGAAGAGGTGAAGATAATATGAACACAAGAGGAGATTTGGAATACCTGTATGATATCAAGGAGTCAATTGAGTTAATTCTGGAGTATGTAAAGGATACTTCTCAGAATGAATTCAAAAACAATCAGGAAAAGCAAGATGCAGTGGTTAATAGGATGAATGTGATTGGTGAAGCAAGTAAAAATCTCAGCCAGGAGATAAGAGATAATTATCCTGATATACCATGGAAGAGGATGGCAGGAATGAGAGATGTATTGATTCACCAGTATCATGGTATTGATTTAGAGGTAGTTTGGCAGACAATAAATCAAGATTTACCAGAGGTTGGTCAGAGGATTGAGCAGATAATTGAGGAATTGGATGGATAGGTGTAGTTTTTTATATCTTTCCATACTTTAACCCTGTTTGGCAACTAAAAATTACAGAGTTTTTAATAACCTACCTCTGAAATTAAATATATTCTAATCCTCTCCCTTATCCCTTTAACCTCAAGTCTTTCCCTGTCTCTTGTCTCCATTAAATGTTCATCAAACTCTTCAAGAACTTCAGCTAAAAGTTCTCTGAACTTCCTGCGCAGTATCTTCAATAATTCTTCTTCAACACCCTTGAAAGTATCCTGACCGCGTAGTACACTTAAAATGAGTTTAATCATTGGGTCTCACACTCCTTCATTTAGAGATTGGTGTGTGAGACCCATTCTATATTTCTATACCATTTTCCTGCCTCTACCCACAAAAAGAAAACTCAGAGGATGGGATTTTAGTATCTTTATTCCAGCGGCCGGCCTTCTCCATCGAAGAGCGGAAGCTCCTCCAGGTAGATTATATCCTCCCGTCCCCGGGCCTGACCCTCGGCCAGCAGGGCGGCTCTGGCGGCTACCTCTCCTCCGGCCTGCTGGACCAGAGTTTCCACAGCCTCCATAGAGGCTCCGGTGCTGACCACATCATCTATTATCGCCACCTTTTTGCCGGCAATTTTATCGGCATTGCAGCGGTCGAGACAGAGCACCTGCTTTTCCCGTGTGGTGACCGAATCGACCTCGACCACCAGCGGATCTCTCATATAGGCTTTGACGCTTTTGCGGGCAACTATGTAGTTCATGTCGAAAAAGCGGGCGACTTCGTGAATGAGCGGAATACCCTTGGCTTCGGCCGAGATCAGCAGATCAAATTCCGGCAGCCGGGAAGCCAGTTCGGGGGCGGCCCGGGTGAGCAGTTCGGTATCACCCAGGATGACGAAGCTGGCTATGGCAAGATCTTCTTCGATCTGAATGATGGGCAGTTCTCTTCTGAGACCGCATATATCCAGTTCGTATTTATCCATGACAGCTCACCTACAATCCTACCGCGGTGGAAAGCATTTTGACGACGAGCCCGGAAACCAGACCGATAAAGGGATCGGTTATGGCGGTCATGGTTACCGTTACTCCGCCCACCAGCGGATCGGCTGCTGCTGCTTCCAGATTATCGGGCACGGTGACGATAGCTCCCAGCACCAGCAGGAAACCGGATATTGCCTGAGCCGGCACGTATTTTCCGAGCCGGGGCAGAAAACCGGCTAGTAAAATCACGGCCATGATGCTCATCATCATGACTGCTGACAGCACCGGCCGGGGAGCTGCTCCGGTCGCGGATATGATCGATTCCACCGGGGCTCCGCCGAAGAGAGAAGAGCCCATATTGCCCAGCCCGCTGACGACGGTCAGGTGATCGATATTGATAGGGCGGCCTGCCAGCGAGGCAGTTATCTCCCCAAAAGCTATATTGGCTCCTATGGTGAGACACACCAGAGCCAGCGCCCCGCGCAGCACGGGCAAATTCAGCACCGGCCGGCGGATTTTGAGCAGCTCTTCGGTGGCAAAATCGCCGGGACGCTCTCCCTCAACGAGATAACCGACGACGCTTCCCGCGGCCACCGATGCCACGATGGTATAGACGAGATCCTGGGTAAATACATAGACCAAAAGGCCGGTCGCGATCGAGCTCAGGCCCACCGGCCGGTTTTCCCGGGCCATATTGACAGCCACCAGGCTCAGCATGATGCCTACTCCCGCCATCACGCCGCTGGTTATGACTGTTCCCACGAAATCAATCACCGTCTCCAGCAGGCCAAAAATACCGATAATCCCCATGATGGCTCCGGACATAAATACCATGGAGAGCTTCTCGCGATAGCTCTCTCCCAGCTTTCCAGCAAGTGTTATGGTCTCGGCCTGAAAGGAGATGGGAGCGACCAGACCCAGTGCCCCAACACCGACAGCTCCGATAATAAAGGCTATGGCGCTGGGGACTGCGGCAAAGCCGAACGACATGGCTAAAAGTCCCTGAGGAAGGCCATTGACAACCACTCCTAACGCCGCCAGCAGATCCTGTATCATTTTTTATCTACCTCCAGATAAGATTTTAATTATGAGGACTTTTTCTTTAAGGATCTTCCTGTCTTCAGCTGGCCGTCGAAAATACTTATTTAGTTATACTGGAAGATATAAAGCTTCGTTCACGATGAAATTTTTCCTCTGCTTAAGTTTAGTTTTCGGCCCAAAAATAGTGCTTCCTTCACGAGAGCTCCTCCCTGAGCTTCGCTCAGCCCGGCACATCCTGAGCCGGGGACACGATTTTTGGGCCCTGGACCTGACTCAGGCTTCGAAAAATTTCGAGTATCACTTCGCTTTATATCTTCCAGCTATTATTATCATGATAGTGATCTTATACGATATTATCAACTGATAACAAGAAGAACCTTATTTTAAACCCTGGCTTCGTGCAGCTCTATCTTTTCTATCCTGCCGGGGAATACCTCGGTGGTCTCTCCTGGCTGATTGAGCTTTAATTTTCCTTCATCTGTTTTTTCAAGGCTATTTATTCCGTCATGATTGTGACCTGCCTTCATCTCGACCCGCATGAGTTTAATATGCTTCATCCGCTCACCTCCTGAAGTTAATTAAATATGCGATCACGATATGCTCAAAGGAACACTTGAATTTGCGCTTCCAGTTTGAATTTTCGAGAAATATAAAAGGCCATCTGCTGGACACAGATGACCGGCGGACCTGCTTCAAACTAAACCATTTCCAGTAATTAGTATAACACAGCGAGATATTTCAAACAAATCATATGATGGGATTGTTTGAGTTAACTAGTTGTGAGTAGTACAATATTCATACTAAATTGACTTAAGGAAAAGAAAGAAAAACTGAGGTCTCACACACTTTAATTTGATATTTTTAATTTCATC
>CAYTDP010000123.1:0-3641 GCA_964436625.1 uncultured Halanaerobiaceae bacterium
ATATCTTCCAGCCATTATTGTCATGATAGTGATCTTATACGATATCTATCAACTGTTAACAAGAAGAGTCATGAAATTATAAACCTGGCTCGGTCATCTCTTCAGGATTGATTGCCTTTTCAAACTCCTCTTCTGTTAAATAACCGAGTTCGACAGCAGCTTCTTTTAAAGTTTTATCTTCTTTGTGAGCTTTTTGAGCGATATCAGCTGCTTTATCATAACCAATGATTGGATTTAAAGCGGTAACCAGCATTAATGATTTGTCCAGATATTCCTGGATCTTTTCTCTATTTGGCTCTATTCCCCTTACGCAATTTTTATTGAATGATTCACAGGCATCAGATAGTAGCCGGACACTCTGCAGAAAATTATATATAATTATCGGTTTACATACATTTAATTCAAAATTACCTGAGCTGCCTGCAAAGGTAACAGCCGAATCATTTCCCATAACCTGTATGCATACCTGTATTAAAGCTTCTGCCTGGGTGGGGTTGATTTTGCCGGGCATAATTGAACTTCCCGGTTCATTCACCGGCAAATTAATTTCTCCAATGCCACATCTCGGACCTGATGAAAGCCATCTTATATCGTTAGCAACCTTAATAAGACTTCCCGCCAGTGTTTTTAGAGCACCACTGGTTTTAACAATATCATCATGGGCAGCTATAGATTCGAATTTGTTTGGAGCGCCGGTAAATTTTATGCCGGTCAGAGAATTTATTTTTTCGACAACTTTCCTTTCATATCTCTCATGAGTATTTAATCCAGTCCCCACAGCCGTTGCTCCAATTGCTAATTCTTTAAGATGGGGCATTGTATTTTCAACAGCATTAATTCCGTGTCTAATCTGGCTGGCATAACCAGAAAACTCCTGGCCCAGTGTGACCGGGGCTGCATCCATCAAATGTGTTCGTCCCGTTTTAACAATATCATCAAATTTCTCCGATTTTTCCTGGAGGGAATTTTTGAGCTCATTTAAAGCTGGCAGAAGATCGGACTGAATTAATTTCACAGAAGAAATAGACATGGCCGTAGAAAATGTATCATTAGAAGATTGGGACATATTTACATGGTCATTCGGATGTATCGGTTCTTTTTTGCCAATTTCTTCTCCGGCTAATTCATTGGCTCTGCTGCTGATCACTTCGTTAACATTCATGTTCGTTTGGGTTCCAGATCCGGTCTGCCATACCACCAGGGGAAATTGATCGGCAAGGTCTCCTGCAATTAACTCATCACAGGCTTTGACGATTAAATTCTTCTTTTCTTTTTCCAGCAGGTCCAATTCACAATTTACTGTGGCAGCAGCCTTTTTTATGATTCCATAAGCTTTTATAACTTCTAAAGGAATTTTTTCTGAACCGATATCAAAATTTTCAATAGAACGCTGCGTTTGAGCTCCGTAGTAAGCTTCCCCGGGAACTTTTGTTTTGCCCAAACTGTCTTCTTCCTCTCTGTACTCCATGGATTATCACCCTCTACACCAATTTTAAAAATCAAACTCAATTGAATGTCTGCGGACAGAACAGATCAGCAGCCGCTATAGCTGCTTATTTTTGGCAGCAGCTTCAGCGCCGGGCTAAGACCTCAATCTCCAGGCCGGCTCCTTTGGGCAGCCGGGCCACCTCGACGCAGCTGCGGGCGGGGTAGGGTTCAGAGAAGAATTTCCGATAAACTTCGTTAACTTTGTCAAAATCATCGAGATCATCCAGGAAAATCCTCGCTTTCAGCACATCGTCGAAGTCCGCTCCCGCCTCGCGCAAAATTTTTCCGATATTCTCCAGGCACTGCTCCGCCTGGTCGGCAATATCTCCGGTCACCATCTCCCCTTCTGGCTTCAGAGGAAGCTGACCGCTGACAAAGACATGGTTTTCAAAAGTCACTCCCTGCGAATAAGATCCGACTGCAGCCGGACTTTCCTCCGCGGCAATCTCTTCGATTGAACTCATCTGTATACCTCCTCAAATTATTTTTTTGATAGTGGTCAAAAGTTTATCGACATTTTCATCTTTTACAGGAGTTCGGATGCGCACAAAAGATCTGTCCAGTCCCGGAAATTGATCGCCGGGCGCGGTTTTGATGCCTCTCTTTCGAAACTCCCGATACAGGTTGATATCGTTCTTCGCGCCGAGCAGCAAAATCGGGACTTCAGCATCGGTGGCCGCCAGATCGAATTTTTCCTCCTTTTCTATCTCTTTTATAAGCCGGGATTTAGACCGGGTTATTTTTTCTCTGGACATCGCGAGGTAATCACGATCGGTCAGAGCTTTCTCCCAGAGCGGCCGGATGATGTCCGGGCAGGTGAAGGGGGATAGATTTATCTGTCTGTAGTATTGCGCTATCGTTTTTGAGGTGACCAGATAGCCCAGCCGCAGGTTGGCCAGTCCGAAACCCTTGGAGAGCGATCTGATTACGAGTAAATTCTCGTAGTCCTCCAGAAGCTGCAGGGCCGAATTATCACGGCTCATAAACCCTCCGTAAGCCTCATCAATTATGACCGGAATTTTCTCCTCTGCAGCTCTGGCGGCCACCCGGTCCAGAAGGTCGATATCTATGATCTGACCGCTGGGATTGTTGGGATTATCTATAAAAATGAGATCGTGCCCGGGCCGAATGCTTTCCAGAAACTTCTCGCCTTCGAATTCAAATCCGTCTGCGGCCAAAGAAATCCAGTCATATTTTCCGCCGAGTATTTTAACGAAGTTGTAAATTTCCGGAAACTGGGGCCTAAAACCGAAGACCACCCTATCTTTTTCCACGAAAAGCTTCAGCACTCTCTCCAGCAGCCCGGCTGCTCCGCTGCCGATGAAAATCTGCTCCTCATCAGGCTGGAAAATCCCCTTCCAGCAGCATCTTACGAGCTCGCGCAGCTCCGGGTATTCCGGATCGGGATAATCTCCCACCCGCTGCCAGTCGATCTCTTCGGCAGCGCGATCAGCTTCCGGCAGCGGTCCCAGCGGATTTACTCCCAGCGAACAATCCAGCGAGATATCCTCTCCTTCCAGACCGGGACCGTCTTTAGTTTCAACGTATGACATCTTTTTAAATTTTCTTATGCGTGATCTCAATTTTATCTTCATCAGTTTCAGTCTCCAAATTTATTCTTCTCTACTCTTCATCCATCTCCCACATGGCCACGCCTTTGAAGACGTAGATGATGACTATCACAGAAGCTATAAAACTTATAAATGATTCCGGTATCAATATTACCTGATCAAGATTGTTTGATAAGATGACGAAACAATCTTGATCAGGGCTTTTGCATAATTTTTAGCCCTTGATAGCCTGGCAATCTTGGAAAAATAAAGAAGGCTTCACCCCAAAAATTTTGAAATCAATATTAGGCAAAACAAAAACCAGGAAAGGGGGAAGCCCACTATATAAATATTTTCAACAAGAGATGCTATTTCCCCTGCATGAAATTTTAGAATTGGAATCTCGAAGCAAGTATTTATGGCCTTTTAACATTGCTAACGTCAGACCTGCAGCTTGTGTTAAAGTCAAAAAAAGACGACCTGGAAAATGAAAATTTCAAAACCAGTATTTTGATTTTCAACCTTTATTTAAAAGCAGCTTTTTTCGAGATAAAATATGCTCCCGACTTAAATTTAACTGCTCGCAAAAGAAAAAAGCCATAA
>CAYTDP010000124.1:0-3465 GCA_964436625.1 uncultured Halanaerobiaceae bacterium
TCACAATGAAATTTTTTCTCTGCTTCATGATAGTGATCTTATACGATATCTATCAGCTGATAACAAGAAGAACCTACATTTTCTTCGAAAAATATTTTTTTAAATTAAATATTTTGAATAATATTAAATTTGCCACTAAGACACAGCTATGAAAGACTGTGGAGATATACCTGCGCTGAAAAACGTCGGAGAGCGTTCTGTATTGGCTGGAAAAGTGTTGAATCAGGTGCGGGGGGGGAGACGGGGGCAATAGTGATGGAAAAATTATCTCACAGGATGGAAACATTTTTAGAAGAGGTTTCCTGTAAAAATAGCATCTAAACCGGGAGGTGATGAAAATCAGCTTGGTTGAAATGAAAAACATCCATAAAAAGTTTGGAGAGGTAACAGCTCTCAGGGGCGTTGATCTCGAAGTTGGTGAGAATGAAGTTGTGGGATTGCTGGGAGATAACGGAGCAGGCAAATCCACTCTCATCAAAATCTTGAGCGGTGTTATGCCTCCCACAAAAGGTGAGATCTATATAAAAGGAGAAAAAATAGATCCTAAAAATTATTCTGTCAATAAAGCAAGAGAGCTGGGAATAGAAACCGTTTATCAGGAGAAGGCCCTGGGGGAGAAACAGCCAATCTGGCGCAACATCTTTATAGGGCGGCATATAAAAAATCGATTCGGATTTATAGATGTTAAAAAGACTAAGGAAGAAACGCGAAAAATTATGAGAGAAATTATGGGTCTGCAGGGAGAGGGAGCCAGACCGGATGCCAGAGTTTCCTCTCTTTCCGGAGGTGAAAGGCAGGGCATTGCAATTGGCAGAGCCATGTATTTTGAGGCTGATCTGGTTATTCTAGATGAACCGACCATGGCTCTTTCTTTAAAAGAGGTAGAGAAAGTTTTAAATTTCATAGAAAAGGTCAAAGAAAGCGGGAAATCCTGTGTTTATATTTCGCATAACATCGCCAATGTATATCCGGTTTCGGACAGGTTTGTAGCTCTTGATCGAGGCGAAAAAGTTGGAATATATCATAAGGACGAATGCAGTCTGGAAGAATTAAATGAGGAATTGATCATGGCAACGGAAAGAGAACTCAGCTGAATGGGGGGGTTAGACCATTTTACCAGAAGATAAAAAAGCCTGGATGAGAAAATATCGACTGGAATTGGGTCTTTTGGTCATAACTATACTGGTCTGGCTGCTTTTTATAATTACCAGTCCCGGCACATTTTTAAGTCCAGATATTTACTTTACCTTCATGACAACAGTGCCTTTTGTGGGACTTCTGGCCCTCGGCCTGACCTTCGTGCTGGCTATTGGAGAGATTAACCTGACCTTTCCTTCGACAATGGCAGTTGGCGGCCTGTTTTTTGGCCTGGCTTTTACGGCCACTAACAGCATCATTTTGGGAGTGATGGCTGCCCTGGGAGGAGGGTTTCTGGTAGGTCTGACAAACGGTATTCTCATCACCAAAGTTGGTATGCCTTCAATAGTGGCTTCACTGGGCATGATGTTCTTTCTGCGGGGAGCGGTTACTCTGATTACGGACGGATCTTCTATAGTTATGACAGGAGTTTCAGACCATGCTCTTTATCCTGTTTTTACGGGAACAATATTAAACATTCCCATGCAGACTGTATGGTTTTTGATTCTTTCCATTTTTTTGGGGTTTATTCTCTATAGACACCAGTTTGGGGACAATGTGCTTTTCACCGGTGACAATTCACACACAGCTGAACTCATGGGAATAAGCGTAACCAGGACAAAAATTGCGGTTTTTATAATAATGGCCATGCTGGCAGCTCTTTCCGGGGTTATGGATGTTTTCCGGCTGCGCACCTGGTGGCCCACCCAGGGCGAAGGTTATTTTATGACGGCTTTTGCTACCGTTTTTGTAGGCGGAACATCGATGAAAGGCGGGCAGGGAACCATATTCGGAACTTTTCTGGCTGCTTTTTTGATAGGCTCTCTGGAAGCAGGAATTGTTGCGGCCGGACTGGCGGGTTTTTGGACTCAGTTGATTTATGGTCTCATAATAATTGTTTCTGTCTCCATACACACCTATCTGCGCCGTATAGGTGCCACATGAGATTTATCGACTACTCTAATTGAGTTTGGATTGGTCGAAAACAAAATGGAGGTGATAAAAAAGGTTATAATTAGCCTGGAAGATAGATCTCGAAAAGTTAGCTGCTCTCCGTTGTGACCGCTGTCGGCCTTATGGCAGTAAAAAGCCAGGGATGTTAACGGCTATTTGAGAATGGTGCGCTTAAAAAACCTTCCTAAATATGAGGAGGAGATCTTATGTTTAAGAAAATTTCCCTGATTCTGACTTTGGTGCTGATGATCGGGCTTGTATTTACTGTTCAGGCTCAGGCCGAGGAGGATCCTCTTGTTATTTACTTTTTTCCGGGCGGTCCTGAAGGAGGCCCCTTTTCCACCATAGTTTATAACGGTGCTGACTATGCCGACGAAGTGCTTGGTGATAGGGTTGATGTGAGATACCGCTGGTCGGACTGGAGCCCGGAGAAGATGGTAACTCAGTTTCAGGAATCTGTAGCTGCCAATCCTGACGGCATCGCAATAATGGGTCATCCTGGCGATGATGCTTTAGAACCGCATGTAGAAGCGGCCAAAGAGCAGGGAATAACAGTGACCAGTCAAAATACCACGCTGCCCGAGCTGGAGGCCAGTTATTTTGATGAGGGTTTTGGTTATGCAGGGCAAGATCTTTATGATTCGGGCTATATGCTGGGAGAGGCAGCGGTGGAAAGAGCCGAACTGGGCGAGGGTGACAGTGCTTTTATCTGGGGGCTTAAAGCTCAGCCCACCCGCGGTCAGAGAACTCGCGGAGCAGTTGACGCTGTAGAAGAAGCCGGGGTTGAGGTTGATTATATGGAGATTTCTTCCGAAGTAGATGCTGATGCTTCGGCTGGCATACCTGTAATTTCCGGTTATCTTGCTGAAAATCCCGATACTGATCTGGTAATAACCGATCATGGAGCTCTTACCTCCACGATGGACACCTATTTTGAAGCGGCCGGCAAAGAACCGGGAGAGATATACGGAGCCGGTTTTGACCTTTCACCGGCTACACTGGACGCTATCGAAGAGGGTTATGTCCAGCTGGTTCATGATCAGCAGCCTTTTTTGCAGGGTTTTCTGCCTATTTTCCAGATTTATCTTTCCGAGAAATATGAATTTTCCGGCCTTCACATCGACACCGGATCAGGTCTGGTTCACAAAGACAACGTAGATCTGCTGGCTCCCCTTGTAGAAGAGGGAATCCGATAAGTATAATTAAACAATATTTTGAACAAAGATGCTGATTTAACTCATTTTAAAGCCTCCATAACTCCCGAGAATAAGGAGTCGTGGAGGCTAATCCTTCTTTTTGGCAGAAGCCTTATTTATTTTTGGATCTTCTCCATAACCGTTGGTGAAATTTACGACATATTCTTTTAAAGCGATA
>CAYTDP010000125.1:0-3359 GCA_964436625.1 uncultured Halanaerobiaceae bacterium
CGCTGGCCAGCCTTTCCATGGTGGTGCTCATGGCTCTCATATTTTGATTTATATACCTATTTGTCCTGATAGCGTTGATATTTGTTCTGATGCGCATCTCTCTCACCCGTTCCAGGGAATTTTTATAGCTTCAATATACTTTCAGGAAAAATTTATCTCCAGTGTGTCAGCTTCTGCCTCTTCTATCTCCAAATCGTCATTGCAGTACTCGCCCACCGCGTTGGCTAAAGATTTGAAGAGCTCGAACATATTTCTATCGGAGTTGTAGGTCATGAGCAGGCTGCCGTCATCCTTCTCCTCGTAATCAAATCTGGGAGGCCTGGCATCTTCCATGTTTTTGGTAAGTCTTTCATGGACTTCGTCCATTTTCATAAGAAACTCCCTGGCGCAGGAGCTCTGACTGAAGTACATGTTCATGGAAAAGGCTTTAGGAACGTACTCCAGGATAAAATAATTAGCAAACCTGTCCATCGCTTCCTTCTTTGATACATCGAGCACCTCGGCTGTAGAATCTAAGAGATTATTGAATTTACCGTCCTCGATATCGGCTAAAACGTCAACATCGAAATCATCATCGAGCTCACTAATTTTCAGAATCTCTTTCCAGGTGTTCTGACCCTGCTCGCTCTCGACCATCTCCTGCATTGCCTTCACAAGTGTTCCTTTCAAAGCGATGTCCTCCCTCTGGAAAATCTTATTTTCATAATTGACATTCCAACTGCTTATATAAATGAAGTAAGTTCAACCACACCACTTACCAGTACCAGCAGTAATCAACCTGTCTTAAGCGTAAATGATAGGGTTTTTAAGAAAACTTTATCTCAACGGTGTCTCTACCTGTCTCTCTTATCCTCAAATCGTCATCGAAATATTCGCCAACCGCGTCGGCTAAGGATTTGAATAGCTCGAACATCCCTCTATCGGAGTTATAGGTCATCAAAATACTGCCGTCATCTTTCTCCTCGTAGTCGAACCTGGGCGGTTTGGCATCATTCATGTTTTTGGTGAGCTGCTTATGAACATCGTCCATGTTGAGCAGAAATTCCCTGGCGCTGTCTGCCTGGCTGAAATATATACCGTAGGTGTCGGGAGCGTATTCATTGATGAAATAGCGGGAGAAAGTGTCCATCGCTTCTTTCTCGGAGACACTTAAGACATCGGCGACGGAGCCGAGCAGGTTTTTGAACTTCTCGTCCTCGATATCGGATAGAATGGTGGCTTTGAAGTTATCTTCGAGCTCGCTATTTTCCAGAATCTCTTTCCAGGTATCTTCGCCGTGTTCATCCTCAATCATTTCCTGCATGGCTTTCACGACTGTTCCCTTCAAGGTTATAACCTCCTGGTTGATAGTTGGTGTTATGATAGTAATAGAAATGCCAGAGTTAATTCAGCCAACCAAAAAACAGATATTATCTCATACTCGTATATGATGGGGTTTTTATCTGTATTACACACTCACGGAATCAGGCCAGAAAATCCAGGTTCTCGGCCATCCCAGCCATGGTGGCTCTGTTCAGCTGCTGTTTAACCTCCTGTATCTCTTCCATCTGCTCTAGCTGAATCATGGCCGCCTCCAGTTCCTGTTCTGTAGCCTTTTTCTGCACCACGGCGTCAATGGCTCTCTGAACCGCTGGAGATAAATCTGCTCCTGAGGGTTCCATTCTCTACACCTCCGCCTTGTTCAGATTGGGTAATTAGATAAACTTCGCTTACAGTCAATTAATATCCTCTTCTATATCTTCTGCCTCTCCCCTGAGCTTCTCAAATCTATCGACTATCTCTTCCTTTTCACCTTCTTCATAATCTTCATCTCTAATTTTCACCGCCAGCGCTCGCATGCTCCGCAGCTTCTGTTCCAGGCGGGTAAGTTTCTTCTTTCTGGAAGTTATTTTCTCCAGCCTCGCTCTCAGTTTGCCTATCAGGCTCTCTATACTGTCTATTACTATTTTCAGCTCTGTTAATAAAATCATCAGCATGGCGGCGTCCTCCAGGATGGTTCGCACATGTAAAATGGCTTTAATCTGGCTTTCATCGGTTGAGTTTGTTTGTATCTGGTGATACCATAACAGCAGATGAAATAGATTGTCGAAAAGAAGGGGATGTTAGTTTATGAAGCCTGAAAATATTGTTATATTATCGCTGCTCAGAAAGCATGGAAGAAGAGAATATGAAAAAGGTAACACTAAAGATTTGCGCGAGTATGCCCAGGAACACGGGATAGAGGTATATGATAACGATAGTATTAGATAAACTCTCACCTGATTCGCCAGCAGCTCGTATCGCTCTAATCCAATCATCAATTACTATATCAAATCTATTCATGTCCTCCTGTTCGCCAGCACAAATATAATACCCATCACTACAGCAGGCACCACCCAGTCCCTACCAGTGCGGTCGGCATAACCGAATACAGTCACCACTATGGCCAGATAGGAGAATATCTTTATCCAGGCTTTGTTTCCCGCCGTCTTGAGATAATACTCCATGCCCCAGTATACGTTGCCTAAAAGCCATAATCCCGATACTAAAAGCCCCACAAAGTTTGCCACCTCATTGGGCATGAACTCGAATCTGCCCAGCCAGGGGAAGAATATCAGCGTGCCTCCCTCCAAAAGAGTTGGTCTGGCGATGAAGGATAAAAACGTTATGACCCCCAGGAATAGCCCCATGCAGATAAACCTGCTGACTGGCTTGTTTTTGCCGATGAGATGATACCAGCCCAGGGGTAGAATGATGCTGTGGGTGATTGCCGAGCGGCGCATTATTATATTGTGTGCGGAGTAGCTTAAATCAAAGTTGGGAAATATCAGTCCGAAAAGCACTGCCAGAACGAAAAACACCACCGCTGTCGCGTATTTTATAAGCCTCATCCTCTGCTGTAACCTCCACGATATCCCGTCGTTTATTGCAGGCAAAATAGTTGATTGCTAATAGGAGAAAAATTTAAGCTATCTCTTCCTCCACCAAATGATTTTCCACTCTCTGAGTTATCTCCTGCTCTATGCTCACCTTCTCTATCTCTATCGAAGAGAAATCGACCCTCTCCCTGGGCTCACCGCCGTTGTGATACCAGTTCTTCAAATCCTTCACAGCCTGTTTATGGGCTCTATGCAGCAGGTTGTTATCTCCTCTGACTCCGCTTTTGTCATTTTTGAGATGGCCCAGCTTCCTGCCGTTGCCATTGTTAGCGCCGTTGATGCTATTACCAGGCAGGAGACTGTTATCTCTCTTCATGTTGTTGAAGCTGTTATCCAGGGCCTCTTTAGCCTGGGAGTAAAAGCTTCTGAGTTCCTGCTGGCCAGGATTGTCACTGCCATTTCTTTGGGCATGAAAGTAATCGCTGATAAAGTCAATTATAT
>CAYTDP010000126.1:0-3351 GCA_964436625.1 uncultured Halanaerobiaceae bacterium
GGACCTGACTCAGGCTTCGAAAAATTTCGAGTATCACTTCGTCTCATAGCTTCCTGTAATAAGAGGTGAGCAGTTATCGCTTTAAAAGAATATGTCGTAAATTTCACCAACGGTTATGGAGAAGATCCTTATTATAAAATTTTGTTCTTTATATTAATAAATCAGGGTATAATGAATAAATAATATAATATTGACAAAATTAGTTGAGTTAATTATACTAATATATAAATTAAATTAGAATATAAAGAAAATTTGTCATTTTAGAATCAAAAAAACCAAACCGGGGTGATTATTATGAGCAGTGAAGACGGAGAAGAAGTTTTTGACGTCCTGTCAGAAGGTGAGGAAGTCTTTGCTCCACCTGAGTCTTTCAGGGAGCAGGCAAATGCGGGTGAGGAGTTATATGAAATTGAAGACTATCAGGAGTACTGGGCTAAAGAAGCGGGAAAACTTGACTGGTTCGAAAAATGGGATCAGACACTCAGATGGGAGCCTCCCTTTGCGCAGTGGTTCGTCGGCGGAAAGATAAATGCTTCCTACAACTGTCTGGATCGCCACCTGGATTCATTCCGCAAAAACAAGGCCGCTTTGATCTGGGAAGGTGAGCCGGGAGATGAAAGGGTTCTTACCTACAATGATCTGCATAGAAAAGTCTGTAAATTCGCCACGGTGCTGAGGAATCAGGGAGTACAAAAGGGCGACATAGTGACTATATATTTACCCATGATTCCGGAAGCTGTAATCGCCATGCTGGCCTGCGCCAGGATCGGCGCTCCTCATTCTGTAGTTTTTGCCGGATTTGGTCCCGGATCTCTGGCCCAGCGGATCGAAAATGCCGATTCTTCTTTCCTGATCACAGCTGACGGATATTATCGCCGGGGACAGCTAATACATCACAAAAACAAAAGCGATCAGGCTCTAGAACAGACGGATAAAGTCGAGCAATGTGTGGTGGTCGAGAGGAGCGGGCTGGATGTTACCATGAAACGCGATCGGGACTACTGGTGGAAAGATCTTATGTCGGAGGTCAAATGCGAAACCCCGGCTGTAAAACTCGACTCGGAGGATCTGCTTTTTTTAATGTATACTTCCGGAACAACCGGCAAACCGAAAGGCGTTGTTCACACGATCGGCGGTTATATGACTCATGTCACCTCCACCAGCAAATATGTTTTTGATTTGAAGGAAGATGACACCTACTGGTGCAGTGCCGATGTAGGCTGGATTACCGGTCATTCCTACATCGTTTATGGCATTCTGTCCAACGGAGCCACAGCTGTCATGTATGAAGGCGCCCCCGATTATCCGGATAACAACAGAATCTGGGAGATCATCGAAAAATACGGGGTGAACATATTCTACACCGCTCCCACCGCCATAAGATCTTTTATGAAGCACGGAAAGAAATACCCTCAATCTCATAATTTGAACAGTCTTAGGCTTCTCGGCAGCGTGGGCGAACCCATCAACCCGAGGGTATGGAAGTGGTATCACAAACATGTCGGCAATGAAAACTGCCCGATAGTCGACACCTGGTGGCAGACCGAGACAGGCGGCATTATGCTGTCTCCACTTCCCGGAGTCGTCAAAACGAAACCTGGCAGCGTCACCCGTCCTCTGCCTGGAATTTCAGCGGAGGTTCTTGATGAGGAGGGTGAGCCATCTGATTCCGGCTATCTGGCAGTCACCAAACCCTGGCCGGGAATGCTGAGAACTGTCTACCAAAATGATGAAAGATATAAGAATACCTACTGGAGCAAATGGGATGACGAGACTTACTTCCCCGCTGATGGGGCCAAAATAGACGAAGATGGGTATTTTTGGATTCTGGGAAGAATAGATGATGTTATAAATGTTAGCGGACACAGGCTCAGCACCATGGAAATAGAAAGTTCTCTGGTCAGCCACAGCGATGTGGCCGAAGCTGCAGTTGTAGGTGGGAGTGATGATTTAAAGGGGCAGGTACCGGTGGCATATGTGATGCTGCAGGAAGAAGCTGAAAATGATAAACTCAATAACGGCGAAGACGAAGAGTTAGACTTTTTTAACTCCGATCTGGAAGAGAGGTTAAAGGATTATGTCGCAGAAGACATCGGAGCTATAGCAAGACCGAAGGACGTGACTTTTGTTCCTGATCTGCCCAAAACCCGAAGCGGAAAGATTATGCGCAGGCTGCTTCAGGATATAACTGAAGGAGAGGAGCTGAGTGATACGACAACACTGAAAAACCCTGAAATCGCCGAAAAAATTCAGGAAATTTACTGCTAAAATAACAAATAAAGAAATTAAAGCGGGATGTCGGCAAAAACCAAACCGCCGGCATCCCGCATGTTATTTTCCCGGCTTCTTATTATTCAGGACAAAAATTCAATGCTGATCTACTCTTCTAAAGTTTCTGTATCCCAGCCGGCTTTTTCCAGAGCGTTTTCTACAGCCTCTCGCCACATCTGAGAGCTGCTGGTTGCCTCTGTGAAGGTGTCAACATCTGGACTGTCGGCCTCAACAAACCATTCCGGCATTGCCTCACGAGCTTCATACCAGTGATCCCAGCCATAATCCTCATCTTTGAACTCATCGCCATCGGTGACCTCTTCCAATCTCACATCGACAATGCTTTCCCCTTCAACTGTTACCCAGGCAACTCCCCAGCCACCGTTGTCTTCTGCGGAAGTACCGAGATAGGTACCGTCAAACTGCTCTACACCTTCAGCTTTCTGACGGGCCATCTCAACGGCCTCCATAGCCTTTTCGGAGGTGCCGGTGGCTCCGGATACTATATCCACATCAGAGCTGTTGGCCTCCTCGAATCTCTCGGGTAAAACTTCCATCGCCTCATGCCAATCATCCCAGGGATAATCTTCCCCTTTGGCCTCTTCCTTCTCGGTATATTCTGTGAGGTCTACAGAGATTATGTCTCCGCCTTCCAGAGTTACAGCTGCCTTTACGTAACCGTTTTCATCAGCTTCGGAATAGCCTATAAACTCCCCATCTTCAAGATGATCATCTGCTGCTGTCCCGGCCCCAAGACCGAAGATTACAGCTGCAGCCAGCATAACTATCAATAACTTCTTCATCAATATCTCCCCTTTTAAATACAGATTTAATTATATGAGTCTCTAGTTAAACTGATTTTATTATAGAAAATCGTGACAAAAATATCAAGAAAAATTTCTGATTGGAGTCTTAGTTGACTCAATAAATCATTTTTATTATAATTAAAGAAGAATATTTAATTAAAGATTAATTATATTTACAATAATTTCTACTCAATCAAAATAAGGCTCTTCTTGTTATCAGTTGATAGATATCGTATAAGATCACTATCATGAAGCAGAGAAAAAATTTCATTGT
>CAYTDP010000127.1:0-3306 GCA_964436625.1 uncultured Halanaerobiaceae bacterium
GAGAAGCCATACCTGTACGTCAATGTTATCAAGCAGAAGCTGCTGTTCATCTTTTTTCTGTTCCAATTTTTTTTGGGCTTTCTGGCGTTCAGTGATATCCCTGACAAATTCAACTACTCCCGAAATCTCTCCGGTATCCTCATCGGCCATCGGATAGGAGAAGACTTCCAGGTGATCGATGCCAGAACCATTGGGGCCTGAAACGACTTCCTTTTCCACTTCTCCGCTCTGCAGACTGCGCAGGGTGGGACAGCTAGAACAGGGTCTTTCTCTGTTGTGATAGGCTTCATAGCATTTTTTATTCTCCACGGGCAGGTTATCTTTATACCACTTTTCCATGGTATTGTTGGTAAATTTTATATTTAAATCGGGATCGAGAACGCTTATACCATCCTGGATGCTTTCCAGAATGGCTTCCAGTTCCTTTTTGGTCTCCCCCAGCTTTCTTCTGGTCTCTTCCAGTTCGGTTATATCCCGCAGCTGCTCCACAACCAGCTCCACTTCACCCTTCTCGTCTATAACAGGGTTGCTGCGGCAGTAAAGAGAGGTGCCGAGTTCGGGAAAATATTTTTTGTTTTCTTCCAGCTTCCTGGTCTTTAAAGCCCTTTCAGCAGCACAATTTTCACAGGCTTTTTCTCTGCCCAGAATTTCATAGCATTTCTGTCCTTTTATCTCTTCTTCTGGCATATCCAGAGCCTCATAACCCGCTTCATTATAGCGCATTATAGTATGATCGGGCTTTTGTATGCCTATAATATCAGGTATGCTGTTGAGAACCCCTTCTAAAAGCCTGTTCTTTTCTTTTATTCTCCCCTCTTTTTCTTTTCTCGCTGTAATATTTCTTTTCAACACTAAAATTCCATCTTTGAATTTATTCATTCTGAGCTCATACCGATTTTCTTTTTCTCCCGCCTGCAAAGAGAATTCACACCTGAACTCCTGCTCTTTTTCTATCACATCGGCAGCATTATTTTCAATTTCAGCAAGAACTTCTTCCGAACATCCGGCCTGTTTGAGAATTCTCGGATATTTATTGCCGGCGCTTGCCTTATCGGGCTGCATATTCATATCCCTGAAGAAATCTTTCCATTTCTGATTCGTCAATTGAACAGTCATATCCTCATCCAGCAGAGCAGCTCCATCAGGAAGGGAGGAGAAGATAGAATTTGAAAATTTGTTTTCACCGCCTGCATGATCGGAGATAATATCCCCTCCTCTGGCTTGAATTCGCATAAAAGAAACTGATAACGATAATAAATTTTGATTTTATTTTATCATGAGGGATGAAATAAATCAAACTTCTGTTTTTGTATAAATTAATTATAATATCGAATAAAAGCTTCCAAATATTACAGCCCTGAGCCGGCAGCAAAACAATATCAGGGCAGCCGATCAGGCCCTTTTTATTACAATATAGGCTGAAGCTGCGATAACCAGCATTCCGCCGGCATACTGAACCGGAGAAAAAGATTCCGCTAACATAAGCAGCGAGAGAAAAACTGTGAATACCGGCTCTATCATGCTGGCCATAGAAGCGATGGTGGGAGAGGTGTTTTTAACACCGTACAGGAATGACAGCAGGCCGAACATGGAGACTATTGTTATGAAAGCAAGCAGAAAAAGAGCCTGCCGGGAAAGAGCAAACTGCAGATCTCCCTGCCAGCTGCCGGCAGCCAGAAAGCCGGCCGCCGAAAAAATACAGGTGTAAAACACGGCAGTGCTCAGGTTGACCGTCTTTAATGACCGGCTGCCCGTTATAATGTATAAAGCATAAAAAATGGCAGAACCCACTGCTGCTAAAAGTCCCAGGGGCACTATTGCCACGGTAAAATCATAATAGACCAGATAGATACCCATAAAAGCGGCTGATATAGCGGCTGCTCTGGTCAGGCTCAATTCTTCTTCCCCCAGCAAAAATGCAAATAGAGCGACCAGAGCTGGATAGGCGTAGAAGATCAGGGCAGCCATCGATGTTGGAATCAGCTCGAAGGCGGTAAAATAAGAGAAGTTAAAGGCTGCATAGAAGAAGCCCAGCAGGATCAATCCTTTAATTTCTTCTCTTTTTGGCAGTATAATAACCCTGTTTTTGAGCATGTAGGCTGCCAGGATCAGGCTGGTAAAAAAGAAACGAAAGGAGAGTAGCGTTAAAACTTTTACCCCTTCCTGATAGGCAAATACCGCAAATACCGGCAGGGAACCGAAGCCAACTGCCGATAAGAAGGCTGCTATAGAGCCCCGGGTATAGTTTTTATTGATCCCTGCAGACGGACTGGATTCGGGGCCGCTTTTCTCTTTGCCCTGCAAAATATAACCTCCTGTTGTTGGTGGTATTCTAAATCACATATGACCCCGATAGGTATTTTTGACAACGGCTGAATGAACAAAGTTTATCATGGTCAGATAGTCAAATACAGGCAGACCGGTAGCCTGTTGAACCGCCCGGCCGTAAGGAGGCAGCATGCTGCATTCCAGCAAGATTGCCCCGATTTTTTCTTCTTTTTCCAGCATATCATCGACAACCGAGAGCAGTTCTTCTCTGATCTTTTCCGGATCTAAAACTCCTTTTTCTTCTATTGCGGCACTGTGAAAATGTTTTTTATCCTCCAGGCCGGCTATGTGGAGAGATTCGAAACTGTCGATGCCGGCCTGATGGAGTATCTCCTCATCCAGCACTTCCGAAAAAGCTACAACTATCCCTATTTTTTCGGCCTCTCCCAGCAGCTGTTCGATGAAAGGCACCTGCAGCAGACTCGAGAGGAATACCGGCACCTCGAGATGATCGGCCATTTTTTTCTGGAACATGGCCATATAGCCGCAGTCGGCGGTGACCGCCCTGACTCCCTGATCTTCCAGCTCCTTCCCGGCGGCCAGCAGAGCATCCTGGGCGCTGCGGTCCTTTTCAAACAGCATCTTTGCGGTCAGATTTTCCACAACTTTATATTTCACCGGAAAATCATAGCTGGTCGCATTGCCGACATCGCCGGGAATAAAGGGAACATCGGTATCTATCAGTAAAATTCCTACTGGCTCCCCATAACTCACCTGTTTTTCGCTGGCCTCGTATTTCACAAATATTTATCCCCCTTCTAATAATATAACCCGTCTTTATATTTCGATAGATAATATAAAACACCTTTTAATAATGTTGGATTTCATCCATGATCGCATCGCATTTTAGGTAATTAGGACTAAAAAAATGTTAACACAAGAACTTTTGTGATATAATGTTGAGCAAAATGGGATGACTTGTTTTGGTTGAATTTAGTTTTAGTCATTTTCTTAATACTTATAATTGAAAGCTATAAG
>CAYTDP010000128.1:0-3197 GCA_964436625.1 uncultured Halanaerobiaceae bacterium
TTAAGCAAAGGGAAAATTTCATTGTGAGCGGAGTTTCATAGCTTCTATGAATGAGAACTATATAAAGTGGGAAAATGTCCTAAATGCAAGTGTTCTTAAACAAAATTCAACAACTGATGTGGAGAAGAACCTTAATTTTGAGGCTTTCCGCAGTAAATTTAAACCGCGGAGAGCTCAAAATAAATCAAAAAAAGGAGGCGAAAAAATGAAAAGAAGCAGGTATCTTCTGACTTTTCTGCTGATTATGTCACTGATTATGCTGGGGAGCAATACTGCTGAAGCTATGGAGCTTACCGCCAGTCACGTGCTGGGTCCCGACCATCAATACCATTACGCTTTTGAGGTGATGAGAGATATCATCGAGGAGGAGACCGATGGTGAGATAACAATGGAAATTCATCACAGCGCTTCATTATATGAAGAAGAAGAGGCGCTGGAGGCCGTCCAGGCCGGCACTATCGATCTCACCACCGTTTCCGCAGCTCCGGTCACCGGCTTCGTTTCGGAATTTATGGCCATCGACCTGCCCTTTTTGTTCGATGATGCCGAAGAAGCTCACGAATTTTACGACGGCGAGATGGGAGACAGATTGTTCGAAAAGTCCGGCGAGGTCGGTTTGAAAGGCCTGGCCTGGTGGGAAAACGGCATGCGTCATCTGACCAACAACGAGAGAGCCATCACAGGACCGGAAGATCTCGAAGGTCTGGCCATCCGCACTATGTACAGCCCTCCTCACATGGAGACTATGGAAGTGCTGGGTGCTGCCCCAACCCCGATAGCTTTCGGCGAGCTTTACAGTGCTTTGGAGGCTGGAGTTGTCGACGGGCAGGAAAATCCTATCCCCAATATTTATGATCAGCATTTCTACGAGGTCCAGGATTATCTGACGCTTTCCGGTCATTTCTATGATCCTTCTCCCACCTTCATAAGTGAGGATGCCTGGGCTGCTCTGGATTCTGAAGAGCAGGAGATCGTTCAAAAGGCAGCCTATGAGGCCAGAGATGCGATGAGAGAGCTGGCCATGGAAAGAGAACAGGAGCAGCTGGCTGAAATGGAAGGTGAAATCGAGATAAACGAACTGAGTGAAGAGCAGATAGATGAATTCCGCGAAGCCACAGCCGGTGTCGGCGAAGAATTTACCGACGAGATCGGCGAAGAATTTCTGGAAGAATTTCTGGAAGCAGCCGGATTTTAAACAGAAAATATAAAAGGAGAGAAGGTGCCGGAAGTTTTGCTTCCGGCACCGCCTCTCTCTTATCAAATTATTCCGTTTCCGGATGAGATTGGCAGGCAGTGTCAAAAGATCTGTGAAAGAGAGAGGGGGGGAAATAATGAGCGGAGATAAAGAGAGAAAAGAAAGACAGGAAGGCTCGGGAGCTATCCCTATGCTGGCCCGCATCTGGAATGCAGTGGAGAAATACGTTCCCGTGCTGATGATTATAGCCATGTCGGTAATAACTTTTATGCAGGTATTTTACCGGTATGTCCTCGCAGCATCTCTACCCTGGGCGGAGGAAGTAGGCAGATTTTTGGTCATAGCCATAACTTTCATGGGTTCTGCCTATGCTTTTCGGGAGGGAACACATGTCAGCGTTGAGGCTTTTACCAATTTACTGCCCGATAAACTGGCCTTCGGAGTACATATTTTCTCCCGGCTGGCTTCGATAGCTTTCTTTCTTGTATTGTTCATATTCGGTACGAGATATGCTCTCGATAACATTTACCATCTGGCTCCGGCAACCCGGATCAGTATGGCCATCCCCTACATGACAGTCCCTGTAGGTTCGGTTATGATTATAGTAAGGCTTGTCATTCTCACCGTGGAAGAACTGCGCCGGGGAAAGATCGAAGAAGATCAGGAAGAGAGCGTTGTCGAGAGTTATTAAGCTTTTAATCACAATTGTTTTTAATCACATTTACAATAAATTTTTGCTGGGAGGTTAATTTATGGAAGCACCGGCGATCCTGTTTTCTGCCCTGATTATAAGCCTGGCTCTCAAAATTCCAATAGCCGTCGCCATCGGCATAGCCACCATGATAACCGGCTGGTATACCGGTCTGGGCATGGAGACGGTAGTTTCGAGAATTTTTGCCGCGGTCAATTCCTTTCCGCTGCTGGCTATACCATTTTTTATGCTGGCGGGGGCTTTGATGCAGGAAGGAGGCATGTCGCGGCGCCTGGTCAGACTGGCCAAAGCCCTGGTGGGCTGGCTGCCGGGAGCTTTAGCACATGTGCAGGTAGTGGCTTCGGCCTTTTTTGCCGCCCTTTCCGGATCCTCGCCGGCGACCACAGCCGCCATAGGTTCGGTGATGATTCCGGAGATGAAAAAAGAAGGCTATCCGAAGGATTTTTCGGCGGCCATCCAGTCGATATCCGGAACCATCGGGACGATCATTCCGCCCAGCATACCGATGATCATATTCGGAGTCACAGCTGGTGAATCTATAGGAGCCCTTTTTGCAGCTGGCATGGTGCCCGGCATCCTGAAAGCGGTGGGTTTGATGGCTTTTGTCGGCTTTGTTTCACATAAAAAAGGTTACGGAGTAGAGAGCAAAATTGATATTTCAGGCGGTGAGGCCTGGCAGGCTTTCAAGGAATCGTTCTTCTCGCTTCTGGTCCCAATCATTATTCTGGGAGGCATCTACTCCGGAGTTTTCACCCCTACCGAAGCGGGAGCTGTAGCGGTTTTTTATGGATTTTTTGTGGGATTTTTTGTCTATCGGGAGCTCAAGCTGGAAAATCTAATCAATGTTTTTGCCAGCGCTGTCAACACCACCTGTCTGGTGCTCTTGATAGTGGCAGCTTCTGGAGCTTTTTCCTGGCTTATCACCTTCGAAGGAGTTTCTGAACTGATCGGCAGCATGATCGCTGTTCTGCCCGGCGGGCGAGTTGTTTTTCTGCTGGTTTCGGTCATGATACTGCTATTTATGGGTTTTTTCATCGAGGCTGTGGCCAATGTATTGATATTCACCCCTATTTTTCTGCCCATAGCCACCGAATTCGGCATCGATCCTATCCACTTCGGTGTTATAATAGTCATCTTCCTCTCGACGGGGATGTCGACACCGCCGCTGGGGGAAAACCTCTACATAGCTGCTGCCATAGCCGATGTGAGCTTCGAAAAAGTGGTGGTAAGGGTGGTTATGCCAGCCCTTATCGTGATAGCTATAGATCTGCTCGTCACTTTTGTGCCGGC
>CAYTDP010000129.1:0-3153 GCA_964436625.1 uncultured Halanaerobiaceae bacterium
TCCCACTTTTATAGAACTCATTCATGGAAGCTATGAGGCTTCGCTCACAATGAAATTTTTCCTCTGCTTAAGTTTACCTGACTCAGGCTTCGAAAAATTTCGAGTATCACTTCGTCTCATAGCTTCCTAGTAATAAGAGGTGAGCAGTTATCGCTTTAAAAAGAATATGTCGTAAGTTTCACCAACGGTTGTGGAGAAGATCCAGAATTTTGTTGTTTAGACCCGGTAAATAACCGAACTTGACAGTTTTATTATATCATAATAGTTCCACACTTCAAAATAATGGTACCGCCTGCGCAAATATCAAACGCTAACTACGGTTCTCGTTAAAATTTCATACCTGCAGATCAGCCAGCACGACCCCCTTAAATTCTCCATTTTCTTCCAGGCGGGCGCTGATGGTAACACAGGGCAATTGGGTGACACTGGAATAATAGGGAGGAGAGACAAAAATCTTTTCGCCATCTTTAGGCCCCTGAAAATAGCTGCGGTGCCTTTTATTTAAACCCTTAGTGTCTTCAGTCTCAATTTTATTGCTGACCAGGTCCATGATAGTTTCACCTTCACTGTTGAAAAATGCGGCAACCTCTATAGCTTCATATTCATCAACCAGCTCCTGGAATTTTTCTTTGATATAGCTTTTTTCATAAGCTATTATTCTTTGATCCTCGGCCAGCTCACCGATATTCTCTTTAACTTCTTCCAGGAGTTCATTATTTATTTCCACCTGATTCAGCTGATTTTCTTGATTGACTCTTTTGTATAATTCTTCGGCAGTCTCGGTCAGATTTTGAGAAGGCTTTTTTAAATTTTCGATATTACTGGCTAGAGAAAGCGTATTTTCACTCATATCTTCGATATTGCTGGCCATGTCATCACCGGTCCTGCTCACTTCCTGTACTCGTTCACCTACTTCTTGATAATTCTCAAGCTGATTGTTGAGGCGCTCGGAACTTTTATGGAACATCTCGATAGCTTCTGACATGATAGTTCTTACCTCATTTGATCTTTCTTCCACCTGCTCGCTCTTTTCGGTCAGATCGCGGAAACTCTCAAGGAAGTTCTGAATCATTTCAGTAATCCTGGCCAGCTCCTGCCTGCTTTCGCCGGTGATCACTTTAATATTTTCCGAAAGCTGCTCGGTTCTTTCTGATAGAGAGCGAATTTCATCGGCCACAACTCCAAAACCCTTGCCTTCCTGACCGGCCCTGGCTGCCTCAATTGAAGCGTTAAGAGAGAGAAGCGTAGTCTGACCGGCGACTTCATCCACTTCTGACAGAGTATTTTCAATTTTATCCATCTGTTCATTAAAGGATTCCAGTCTATCCACCAGTTGTTCGAACTCCAATTCGCCTTTTTCCATGGTCTCAGAAAGTTCCTCCATGCTCTCATCCACATCGTCCAGACTTTTGAGCCCATTTTCGCTCCTGTTCAGAACTTCTTCAATCTCCGCCGTCACCTCATTCAACTCCGCCACGGTTTCGGAAACCTGATCAGATATATACTGAAGAGATGAGGACTGTTCCTGCGAGGAAGCAGCCAGCTCCTCTCCTCCGGCTGAAAGACCCTCGGCCAGTTCAGACTGATGGGAAATATCTTCATTCAATTCACTGCTCAACAATTTGAGTTTATCCCCGACCTCATAAAGATAGGTGAGCAGTTCCATAATTTCATCCTGGTTTTCTTCCGCTGAAGAATGCTGAGTACCGCCATGCCTGCCCCTTCTGTGCAGATAAATTATGTAGACCAGTAGAATTAGAACGGCTGCCCCCAATGTGATATTAACAGCATCCATTTAGATTTTCCCCCAATTTGATAGTAAATTAAAATTTGAGCCGACACTGAAATTAATCTTCAAACTTCACCGGAAAATCATCGTACTCTTCGATATATTTTTCCTCTTTTATCTTCTCCAGTACGATATCGTATCGCCAGTCATCACCGAAATCATATCTGTATACCAGACTGTCCCCTTTCATGTTGAGGTATTTAGATAGGGGAGTTTCTTCTTCCGATAATAAAGTTTCATCATCTCTATGCAGATTATTTTCAATCATTTCTCTGCGGATACTTTCTCCGTTTTCAGGAGCTATACGAACCATCTCGTTGACAATAAACTCGTGTAAATGATGGTTCTCCCACTCATAAATTTCCTGAATAAATTGATGCAACCTCTGGAAAGAAGCTTTGCTCTCTATAAGTATTCTCTGGCAGTCGCTTATTCCCTGTATTCCTATTTTCAGCTGCAGTATCTCCGCCACAATTATCACCTTTCTTTACTCAGATTCTTAATATATACTTCTAAAAATTTCTTTAAACACCTTCATTATCAGGTGAAATCTTGCGCATCAATATTATCCGAACTTTATTTTGTATTTTGCTTTTATTGTCAATTGACGATTTACGATTAAATTTGTTATCATCAGATTAAAGTTGATTTGGAGGTGGAAAAATTGCCAGACGAAAACAAAGATGAAATTAAACAGCATTTAGTTGACAATTATTCCAGCATAGCGCAGGAAGAAGAAGCTACCTGCTGTCCTGACACTGACTGCTGTGAAACTGCAGATAAAAACATAAAAGAATTCGCCCAAAAAGCAGGTTATTCCCGGAAGGAACTGGAGGCTGATTTTAACGAAGCCAATTTGGGTTTGAGCTGTGGTAATCCCCAGGCTATAGCAAACTTGAAAAAGGGTGAAACCGTAATTGATTTAGGCTGCGGGGCCGGTTTTGATGTGTTTTTAGCAGCCAGGGAGGTAGGAAAAGAAGGGAAGGTTATTGGGATAGATATGACACCGGAGATGATAAATAAGGCCAGAAATATTGCTAAAAACAAAAACTTTGAAAATGTTGAATTCAGGCTGGGTGAGATTGAAAATATTCCCGCTGCCGGTGGAACCGCCGAGGTAATAATCTCCAACTGCGTTATAAATCTCTCGCCGGATAAGCAAAGAGTTTACGAAGAAGCTTATCGGGTTTTAAAAGACGAAGGAAGAATAGCTATTTCGGATGTTGTTAAGAAAAACGAATTTCCGGAGGAGATGACTGCCAATCCTGAAAATTACTCCAGCTGCATAACCGGAGCAATTAAAGCAGAGAAAATGCGCGAATATTTAAAAAGAGCAGGTTTTGCAGACATAAAAATCGAAACAC
>CAYTDP010000130.1:0-2459 GCA_964436625.1 uncultured Halanaerobiaceae bacterium
TCACTTCGTCTCATAGCTTCCTGTAATAAGAGGTGAGCAGTTATCGCTTTAAAAGCATATGTCGTAAATTTCACCAACGGTTATGGAGAAGATCCGGAAATTTTAACCGTAGCGGCATCTGGAGGAAAGGGGAAGTTTAAAAAATCCTGAGAGGAGAGATAATATGTCATTAATCGATCAGGCTTACGGAACTTTGCTGGGGGTGGCAATTGGTGATGCTCTGGGAATGCCTTCCGAGTTATGGTCCAGGCAGAAAGTAAAGAGACATTTTGGAGAAATTACTGATTTTCTGCCCGGGCCGGATGGCCATTTTGTAGCTGAGGGAATGGAAGCGGGCGAGATCACCGATGATACAAATCAGGCCCTCAAAATAGCTGAGGCTATAATTCAGTCCGAAGGTGAGATAAAAGCTCGTAAAATTGCCGATAATCTGCTGGAATGGGTGGAGGAAAATAATGCTTTAGAAAATAACTTGCTGGGGCCGAGTTCCCGCAGAGCGCTTCAGAGAATTAAAGATGGTGAGCCAGTGGAGGAAACAGGTGAATTTGGCAATACCAATGGGGCAGCCATGCGGATCTCACCGATCGGTATCGTGAAATCAGTGCAAGATTTCGAGAGTTTAATAGATGCCGTAGAGGAAGTATGTCTTCCCACCCATCATACCGATGTTGCTATAGCAGGAGCTTCGGGCGTGGCAGCTGCGATTTCTACAGCCATGATCTCAGATTCTTTAGATCGGGTTTTTAATAATGCGATCAAAGCCATGCGCATGGGTTATAGAAGGGGAAGAGAGGTATTTGATCCGTCAGTTATTGAACGAACTTATCTGGCTTTTCAGATAATCGATGACAGTTCTTTGCAGGAAGAAGCTCTGGAAAAATTGTATAATGTGGTTGGTGCGGGAGTTTCAGTTCCCGAAAGTGTACCTACTTCTCTGGCGATAGTGAAATTGGCTCAGGGAGATCCAATTGAAGCTGCTTTTACTGCTGCCAACCTGGGCGGTGACTGCGATACAATCGGTGCTATTGCCGGCGGAATTGCTGGAGCATATACAGGAGCCAGAGAGATTCCCGATTATTATAAAAACAAAGTTGAAGAAGTCAATTATTTGAATTTAAAAGAAATTGCCGGAGAGCTTTTGCAGCATCGGAAATAGCCAAAAAATTTCGAGTATCACTTCGCTTTATATCTTCCAGCCATTGCTACAATGATAGCGGTTTTATACGATATCTATCAACTGATAAAAAGGAGAACCTATTATATAAAAGGGTGAAAAGACGATATGCCATTCATACCGCTTTTAAATCAGATACTGGCCCTCTTTTTGATCCTTTTTTTCGGGTATTATCTGCGCAAAAAAGAGATCATAAAAGAGCGGGATAGAGAATTTTTATTCGATCTGCTTCTGGATTATATACTGCCATTTATGATAATTTCAGCTATGATGGTTGAAATAGAGGGGGAGCTGCTGCAGAATGTTCTGCTGCTTCTGGCCGGCTGGGCGGGAGTATATCTTATCATCGTCCTGCTTGCCTCGCTGACGTCCAAAAGATTGCCGGGCTCTCCGCGTCACAGGCGGACCATAGAGTTCCTGATGATTTTTTCCAATATCGGTTATATGGGACTTCCGGTTCTGGGGGCCATATTCCCCGAATACGGGGTTTTTTACGGTTCGATAGGACAGATACCCTTTAACGCGGTTATCTGGACTTATGGAATATACATATTGCAGGAGAAAGGCGAGAGCATGAAACCTGCCAGACTTTTACAGATATTCAAAAATAACGGAACGCTGGCTCTGGGTATCGGCTTTTTTATCCTGCTGACAGGAATAGAGGTGCCGGGAGCTCTGGCGGAAGCTATAAATTTGATCGGCGATGCAACTTTTCCTTTTTCCATGATAGTCATAGGTGCTTCACTTTATGGAATGGAACTGCGCAGACTGATTGTAAAAGCTGAACTGCTGGGCTTGAGCTTGTTCAAACTTTTGGTTTTTCCCCTGGCAGTTCTGGCAATTTTTCGGCTGGTTTCACTGCCAGCAATACTGGCTTCAGTGATAACTTTGCAGATAGCAATGCCCGCAGCTGCCAACAGCGTTATTTTTGCTGCGCGCTTTTCGGGAGATCATCGGCTGGCCTCTGAAGGGGTCTTTATAACCACTCTTCTGAGCCTCTTCACCATTCCTTTCATAACAGCAGTGGCAGTATATGTTTTCTGAACTGTTCTTGACAGCCGGGGGAAAATCTTCTAAAATGGATACTGGCAAAAGAAAAAAATTCACAATTGAGGCGAGGTGGCCAAACCCGGTTAAGGCGGGGGACCGCAGGTCCCCGATTGCTGGTTCAAATCCAGCCCTCGCCTCCATTTATATTTCTGGATCATCTCCATATCAGTAATTTGAATATAGTTTTAGTCATTTTCTTAATACTTATAATTGAAAGCTATAAGGCTCTGTTCAC
>CAYTDP010000131.1:0-2435 GCA_964436625.1 uncultured Halanaerobiaceae bacterium
CCCTAACCTGCTGATTACGATTCAGCTGCTCTGCCAGTTGAGCTACATCGGCTCTTATAAATTTATATTTATTTTTGTATTCCAGCATCTGCTTTGCTGCAGATAAATTATAACACGAATTTTATTGCGAAAGCAACCCTTTAAACCGCGAAGCTTTCATGATATATGTCTTCTCTGGAAATTCCTTTTTCATCCAGTATATCGTAGGCATCAGATACCATGGCTGGAGTACCGCACATATAAACCCCTGTGTTCTCTTCGATTTCCAGATCTTCGAGAATATGAGTAACATAACCTTCAGGATAGCCGTTTGTGCGCGGCCGAGACAGAATATGATGATAATCGAACTGTTCGTTTTCTTCAGCGGCGCTGATAAAAAAGTCATCATAAACAAGATCTTCTTCATATCTCACGCCGTAAAGCAGTGTTGCTTCACCATCGTACTCTTCAGGATGATCTTCAGTGAAAAATTTTTCCACAGTTGAAACAAAAGGAGTAATCCCGATGCCATTGGATATCATCAACAGATGATCATAATCAGTGTCTATGGTGATCTCCTCTCCGAGCGGCCCTTTGAGCTCCACCCTGTCACCTTCAGAAAATTCGGAGAAAATGATGCTGGTCCCATAGCCGTGATCGATCTTTTTGATTGTCACGGTAATTTCAGAGTTATCCGGCGCAGCAGATGATATAGTATAAGCCTTATAAATATTCCTTTCCGAATCTACTTTCCATAACAGAAATTGACCGGGGTGAAAATCCATTTTTCCAGGTTCAATCAATTCAAAGGTGTATTCGCGCACATCATCTTTCAACTCATTGATCTCAGCTATGCGGGCATCAAAATACTCGTAATTCTTATAACCTTCAAGATCAGCATTCGCACGAACTGCGGCAGCTTCCTCGCTGTCAGCCATCTGCAGAACATCGGCCGGACAGTTTTCAACACAGGTTTTGCACCTGATACATTTTTCGGCTTCAAATTGATTATGCTCATCATATTCTTGAAAATCCTGATATGGGGTAAGCTCCATAGGACATACACGGGAACACTGGCCGCAGGAAAGACATTTTTCGGGATGTTCTATAGTTACTTTCTCATCCCGACCCGAATTTAAGCCGAGGGCCTGACCGATTTTGTAGAAAAATACCTGCATTGTTCCCATAGGACAGAACTGACACCATGTACGAGAATTTATGGCAATGCCCAAAAGCCCCCCGGCGATGACCACCATTAAATAAGTGCGGGCAAAGATAAAGCCGAAGCTGTGATGCAGGGGAATCTCCCCTATAGTAAAAATCGCCCCGGCAATGCGCGATGACATATTATATATGAAATAAATCAGTACCAGCCCGATGGTGAATTTGGATTTGAATATATTCGGGATTTTGCTGCTGCGGCTGACTCTCATAACCAGCTCATCAAAAAAGCTGCCGTGCGGGCAGAAATTGCCACACCAGTATTTACCCTTCATCAGGCTCATAATGATCATGGCAGCCATTATGAGAGGTACCAGAAGCCCCAGATGAGGTAAAAAATGCCCTCCAATTCCGATCAAAAGAGTAACCGTCCAGCCGTAATCTCTAACCCAGCTGAAAGTTCTGTCGGTCTTAATATTAAAAGAAATATCAGTTGCTTCGCTCACCTTCTATAAAACCTCCTTTTATTTTTTGATTATTATTATTCGACTTTCACACTGGACTTATATACTGCAGCTGCTGCCGCTTTCACGGGCAGATACACTGGATATATTTGTTAGAGTAAGTTTTTTGAATTTCCAGAAGCCTGTAACATCAATGCTCAAAGATAAATCTTCATCTTCCTTGACCAAATTTTTGGCCACATAAATTATAATACCTCCGCATTCTTTGCTGACAAAATGATCTTTCACTTCATCATCCGGTATTACAGCCTGTACCACAGGCTTTACCATCGTACTTCAGCCGCCGCCAACCTCTTTAAGATGAACCGTGACTTCAGAAATGTCTTTCTTTTTGAGATGCTCTACCGCAGAATCACTCATCTTAACTGTTATCCGTTCAGCCGAAACAGGTTTGCTACCCATAATAATCCTCCCCAATTTTTTTATTTTGATCTATAAACTATCCGGTGAATAACTACTCCAGCGTAAATTTCAAAACCTTCCACGTTAAAGATATTAACATATTATTTTTGCTGCTTGCACGTAAATGGATTACAAACTGACAGCTCATTAATTAAACAAATTAAAAAAAGACCGGTCTCCCGGTCTCAAGCTGTTTTAAAAACTGGTTTCACTCCAGGACAATTATAAATTGTCATATATACTAAATTACCAGGACAGCTTATAACTTTAATTGCTGGCTGAGGCTTATAAAAAGTAATGGAAGCTATGAGTCTCCGCTCACAAGGAAATTTTTCCTTTGCTTCAGTTTAGTTTTCGGCCATGGACCTG
>CAYTDP010000132.1:0-2231 GCA_964436625.1 uncultured Halanaerobiaceae bacterium
TTTTTATCTGCCACTTCCGGCAGAACTTCTTCTATCATATAATCTATAAATTCCTCTGAACTATTTTCATATTCTGCCGGCAGTGCATGAGCTCCCATAAAAGTGGAAGAAATATCTACCGGATGATCTCTATCCAGAGCTTTCATGACTTCCAGCTGTCTTATTTCCGTCTCTTTATCGAGGCCATAACCACTTTTCCCCTCGACTGTGGTAATGCCCAGCTCGAGCATATTATCCAGTCTTTTTCTTCCCAGGCTGTAAAGTTTTCTGGCCGAAGCCTGGCGGGTATCATCGACGGTATTGACTATACCGCCTCCCCTGGCCATTATTTCCTGATATGATACTCCCTGAAGACGCCAGCTGAATTCATCAGCTCTTGTGCCGGCAAAAATAAAATGGGTATGAGGATCTACAAACCCCGGCACCACAGCCCTGCCGCGGGCATCGATGATCCGGCACGTACAGGAGTCTTTCTCGGGAATAATTTCTTCTTCCGGGCCCGCTTTTTCAATCCTCTCATCTTTAATTTTAACTGCTGCATTTTCTATAGTCTTTAACTCATTCATGGCCTCACCCCGCCGGGCAGAGGGCCCCTGCGGAGTGGCCAGCTCCCCAATATTAGTAATTATCAGCTCAGCCAATTTATAACTCCTCCAGCAGACGATTTTCCATAATTTGCTCGGGGGAGAAATCATCCAGCCCCAGATAATAGTCGGCAACATCGAACAGAGCCTGAGCTGGCAGCAGTCCGATCAGTTCGCTGCCGGCAATTTCAACCCCGTAACGCTCAGCTTCGAATTTGATCATCTCGAAACTCTGGTAAAGACTGGTCTGAGTATAGTCAGTCATATTCATCGATACCTGGACCATATCTTTATCCTCCAGGTTGAGACCGATCGCTTTGCAAAAACGCAGTCCACCGCCGGAATGACGGACCTTGCGGGCTATCTCCTTAGCTATCTCCACATCATCGGCAGCCAGATTGACATTAAAGGCTACCAGAGGCATGCGAGCTCCCACCACAGTTGCGCCGGCTGTTTCGTGCAGTTTCTGAGGACCGTAATCTGGCTCCCATTCCGGCTCATCGATTTTTTCCTTAAAACCTTCGTACTCCCCGCGCCTTATATCGGCTAAATTTTCTCTTTTGGTGGTGGTGGCTGCTTCTTCGTAAAGATATACGGGCAGATCAAATTTGTCGGCAGCCGCTTCTGCCAGTTCTCTGGATATCTGCACACATTCCTCCATCTCCACATTGCGCACAGGTGTAAAGGGCACAACATCGACAGCACCCATGCGGGGATGTCCGCCGGAATGTTCCTCCATGTTTATTTCAGCTATCGCTGCATCCATGGCCTCAAGCACAGCTGATTTTAAAGCCTCAGGCTTTCCTATCACGGTGACTACCAGTCTATTATGGTCCTCATCGGGAGCAGAATCCAGCACCAGAACATCATCGGCGTCCCGCAGAGGTTTTTCTATCCTCTCTATCCTGTCCGGGTCCCGACCCTCGCTGAAGTTGGGCACGCATTCCATTATTCTCTTCATCAATCGATTCCCTCCATTGTCTGTATATTGTTTCGGGCCTGATCTATAACTTCCGATTTTTTCTCTGCGGCTTTCTCTCGCAGTTTCCGGGCTCTTTCAGCTTTTTGTTCTACGAACTCTTCGTCCTCTATAGAATCAAGGTTGATCATCACATTGAAATAAGCTGCCTCCGCCGCCGAATCTGCTGCTGAAACACCGGCAGCAGCATCTGTGATAGCACTGTCATTCCCTTTTCTGGCCACTTCAACAGCTATCTCAGCTATATCCGCAGCCAGTTCTAACATCTCCAGCGGAGTGGAAGCTGCCGACCGAAAGGCCTCCTGAATTTTTCTGCTTCTTTTCCGGCTTTCCTCGGCGCTTTCCTGAGGAAGACGGAAAGCTTCCATAACCTCCTCAAAGCTTTCAGCATCTTCATCGATCAACTCCAGCGCTCGTTTTTGCCCGTATTCCAGTTCTTCAGCAAGATCATTCAGCTCGCTGCTGTTTTCAGAGACTCCGATGACCATCATGAGCAGAGAAGCGGCCAGAACACCGCTGACACCGGCGGAACTACCTCCTCCAGGTGTTGGCTTATCGGAGGCGAGCTCCTCAGCACATTTCTCCAGGCTGTGATCGCTGTAGCTATCCATACATGGCTCCGGGCTCATAGCTGATATATATATTCTTTTTCTGTATCCAGTTTGACC
>CAYTDP010000133.1:0-2216 GCA_964436625.1 uncultured Halanaerobiaceae bacterium
CATCAGTTGTTGGATTTTGTTTAAGAACACCTGCATTTAGGACATTTTCCCACTTAATATAGTACTCACTCATGGAAGCTATGAGGCTCCGCTCACAATGAAATTTTCCCTCTGTTTAAGTTTAACTGACTCAGGCTTCGAAAAATTTCGAGTATCACTTCGTCTCATAGCTTCCTATAATAAGAGGTGAGCAGTTATCGCTTTAAAAGAATATGTCGTAAATTTCACCAACGGTTTTGGAGAAGGTCCATAAAGTTTTTTCTACTTAATAAGTTAAATATAACCGGTAGATATCCTTTAATTAAGCGAAAAAACGTCCCCTCAGCGCAATTTTATTACTTGACAAAATCACTATGGTTATTTATAATTAACCCAGAATACCCGTCCCGGGTAATTATTGTCGGCAATTTCTTATGGAGGTGTTCATAGATGAATATATTTAGCAGTTTCTTGACCAGTGGCTCAGGAGAAGGTTTTATCAGACACTGCGCGGGATTTCTAGGAGGAAGGACCGGAGGATTATTTTCCGGGCACTTCTTTGGGGGTATATTTATGATTCTGTTCTGGGTTTTAATAATTCTGGCAGCTGTCTGGCTGATAAAAAGCTTATTCGGCAAGGACGGAGAAAATAAAAGTTCAAACCAGAAAAGTTCGCTCAATCCTGAAGAGATGGCCCGCAAACGTCTGGCCAGAGGTGAAATCTCCCGGGAAGAGTTTGAAGAAATAGTTTCTACACTGGAGGAGTATTGAGAGCGGAGCTGACATCATAAAATTATCCAGCACTATAAAAAGGCACCCTCGCGGGTGCCTAAAATTTTTCATCTATCTCATTATCCCTGTGACGCCTGCTGCCCCTGAAATGAATATCAAAATGACCGACAAAGTTGTTACCGGAAATATCTCCGTTTACATTTTCGCCGTGAGACATAGACATGCCTCTAATTGAACCTGCCAGCAGCCTGTCAGCTATCTGCACGACCACAGGTCTGCGCTCCCGGCTCCATTCTCCCCCATATATTTCTCGCAGAATTTCAGCATCTTCAGGTTTTTATAGGTGAGCAGCTCGGAAAATCAGGTAGTTTCTCCAGCCTTCTCTGATACAGCACTGGTGTAATACTTTTCATCAAGAGTAAGGTCTTTATTTTTGAGTCTGGTGGAGTTTAATACAACACTTATTGAGCTTACTGTCATCGCCCCGGCAGCTATAATGGGGTTTAAAAGCCCCATAGCAGCCACCGGAATAGCTACGGTGTTATAGATAAAAGCCCAGAATAGATTCTGTTTGATGGTAGAAAATGTGTATTTACTCAGCTTAAGACCGGAAACAACCGCACTGAGTTCTCCTCTGACCAGGGTAAGATCGGAAGATTCTATGGCGATGTCAGTTCCGGTACCTATAGCAATGCCGACATTGGCCTGTTTGAGTGCAGGAGCATCATTTATGCCATCTCCGACCATGGCCACATTTTCACCCTGCGACTGCAGCTTTTTAATTTCTGAGGATTTTTCATCCGGCATAACTTCAGCCAGCACCCTCTCAATACCTACTTTATCGGCAATGGCTCGGGCTGTCCGCTCATTGTCACCTGTGATCATCACCGTAGTCAATCCCATGTCTTTAAATGCTGCAATAGCTTCTTCTGAGTCCTCTTTTAGTGTATCAGCTACAGCTATTATACCTGCAGCCTCACCTTCCAGAGCAACCAGCATCGCTGTTTTGCCCTCTTCTTCCAGAGATATAACCTCATCCTCGAGGTTAGAAATATCTATATCTTTTTCGTTCATCAGCTTCTGATTGCCGACAAGTATTTCACCTTTTTCACTGTCAGTTTCCACACCACGCCCCACAACAGCAGTGAAGTTTTCGATGTCGAAAAGCTCAAGCCCCTTCTCTTCAGCTCCCCTAAGAATTGCTGCTCCCAGGGGATGCTCAGATGACTGTTCGGCACTGGCGGCAGTGCGCAGAACCTCATTTTCATCAAAATTTCCAGCAGGAACGACATCAGTTACTTCAGGTTCACCTTTAGTAATGGTGCCCGTCTTATCGAGCACTATAGCTGTAATATCCTTCATCGTCTGCACTGCCTCTCCGTCCCTTATCAGCACTCCATTTTCAGCCCCTTTGCCTGTACCAACCATAAGGGCGGTAGGAGTGGCCAGTCCCAGTGCACAGGGACAGGCTATAACCAGCACTGCTATACTGGCAAATACGGCAG
>CAYTDP010000134.1:0-2029 GCA_964436625.1 uncultured Halanaerobiaceae bacterium
GAAGCTTTATATCTTCCAGTATGACTAAATAAGTATTTTTGACGCACCTGTCTACAAATGAAGACAAGAAGACCCCTATTAAAATTTACATTCTCGTTACAATTCTGTTATCTGTATTTAACAATAATATATTAACATTATAGTTGAACACTGAGGCAGGAGGCCGCCCCCATTTTTTAGTTTCAATTTTCTAAAAATGATTTTGTCCTCCTGCCTCTTTTATTATAATATTATGCTGCAGAAAGCGGAGGGATTAAATTAATGAAGAAGTTTTTAACCTGTTCTCTGCTGGTTGTTGTTGCTCTGGCCATGGTTTTGACTGTCAGCCCGGCCGAGGCTGCCGAATGGCCCGGTGAGCGCGATGTGCGCTATGTTGTGCCCTACGAGCCCGGCGGATTGAGCGACATTACCGCCCGATTGATCGGCGAAGTGATCCGCGAGGAAGAAATGTGGGACTGGGAGGTTTCTGATTTTGTCATAACCAACATCGCTGGCGCCAGCGCCGGCAACGCTATGGTGGAAGTTCGCGATGCCGATCCCGATGGATCGATGCTGCTGCATCATCATACCTCTTTTATCACCCATATGGCTTTCGGAGTTAGAGACTGGAGTTATGAGGAGTTCACCCCCATAGCGATGCTCTTTGAGGTTCCTCAGGTAGCCTTCGCTCTGCCGGGTGAATGGGAAGACTTCAACGAATATGTAGAATATGTCAAAGAAAACCCCGGTGAAACCACCTTTGCCGGCAGTTCTCTCGGCGGCGGAACCCATATGATGGGCGAGATGCTTCTCGATGCCGCGGGCATAAGAGACGACCTTGCCTATGTGGCTCACGGAGGCGGCGGTCCCATGACAGCAGCTATGCTCGGCGGCGAGGATGAGATGGCCGTAACTCAGGCACCTACTGTGCTGCCTCCCCATCCCGAAGGCGATTTTGAGATTCTCGGTGTATCCTCCGAGGAGAGACTCGACTCTATTCCCGATGTTCCCACCTTTAAAGAGCTGGGATATGATCTGCCTATGACCACCACTCACCGCATGGGAGTATGGGGCCCTCCCGGCATGGACCAGGAACTCGTGGATGAAATAGCAGCTTTCTTCGAAGAAGTTGTAACCAGCGAAACCTTCAAGGAAAGAGCTGCCGATCAGGGCCTTTTCGTCAACTATCAGGACGGCGAAACCCTGCGCGAATACTTTGAAGAAGATGAAGAAACCATATATGAACTCATCGATGAGTACGATCTGGACGAGTAAAGTTCACTCAGCCTGAAGACCTCCTTTAGATTGGAAGTTTGAATCCGGGCTCCGGGCCGTGTCGTCCGGGGCCCTTCTTAAATACGACAGAAATGAGGTGATTTGGTGCTGGAAAATAAAGAATATCTCGTAAAAAGTTTTGTGAATTTATTCCTGATAGTTGTAGGTGGATTTTTCCTGGTCGAATCTTACGAAGTAAGCCCCGGTTTTCAGCAGGTAGTGGGTGCTGATCAGTATCCCCGCTGGTTTGCCATAATTCTCATCGGTCTGTGTTTGGCCAGCCTCATCAAGGATCATCTGCTGTACAGACGGGAGGATTTTTCTCGCGAAGATGTGAAAATAATAGCGGAGATGCGCGAGGTCGGTCCGCGCATTATGGCGCTTTTCGGATTGTTGGTACTTTATATATTTTTGATCCCCCATCTGGGCTATTTTGAAAGCGGTTTTATATTTCTGACTCTGGCCATCTTTTCCCTGGGCCAGAGAGATATAAAACGGTTTGTGAGTTCGCTGATCTTTGCTTTCGGTATAACGCTGGCAGTTTATTTTGTCTTCGGTGTGCTGATGAATATTTATCTGCCACCGGGAATTATATTTTAAATCAGGATCTTCTCCATAACCTTTGGTGAAATTTAAGACATATTCTATTAAAGCGATAACTGATCACCTCTTATCATAGGAAGCTATGAGAAGAAGTGATACTCGAAATTTTTCGAAGCCTGAGTCAGGTCCATGGCCCAAAAATCGTGTCCCCGGCTCAGGATGTGCCGGGCTG
>CAYTDP010000135.1:0-1991 GCA_964436625.1 uncultured Halanaerobiaceae bacterium
AACGGTTATGGAGAAGATCCAATATTTATGAATAATTTTAAAACCATAAAACTGCTATTTCACCTTTTCATTATATTAATAACAGGAAAAACTGTCAAGGCAGAAATTTATCAATGCAGAAAATGTCTGGTTCCGGTGAAGACCATCCTGATACCGGCTTTTTCGCAGGCTTTTTTAATTTCTTCATCCCTTACCGAGCCTCCAGGCTGAATTATAGTTTTAATGCCCAGTTCATCGGCCTCCTGTACCGCATCAGGAAAAGGAAAGAAAGCATCCGAAGCCAGCACTCCCCCCCGCTGTCTGCCGGAGGCTTTTCTGCCGGCCATATGAAGTGCATCTATGCGGCTCATCTGTCCTGCTCCAACACCAACAACGGCATCATCCCGGGCCAGAACGACCGCATTCGATTTGACGTGTTTGACTGCTCTCCAGGAAAACAATAATTCATCAGTCTCTTCCTCATCTAGATCTTCTCCCACCACAACCTCGAGATCCTCAGCGCCTATTCGTCTTTCATCCTTTTCCTGAACCAAAAATCCCCCGGGTATAATAGAGATGTCAAGAGGAGGACCTTCTTCAGCAAATTCTTCCAGCTCCAGCAGACGGATATCCTCCCAGCGATCACTGAGAATTTCCACCGCTCCGGCGGTAAAGTCCGGAGCTACAACCACTTCCAAAAATTTTCTCCCTCCGGACATCTCCCGGGCCACAGATTCAGTGATCTGTCTGTTGATACCTGCTATACCTCCATAGGCCGATTGTGGATCTCCTGCATATGCTCTCCTGAAAGCCACCACAGATGAGCTGGCTGCTGCCAGACCACAGGGATTTGTGTGTTTGATAATCGCAGCAGCAGGCCTCTCCGGAAATTCCTGAACCACAGAGAGAGCAGCGGCTGCATCCTTCATATTATTATAAGACATCTCCTGCCCGTTGAGCTGTTCGGCATTGAGCAGATTTGCTCCTCGAGCAAATTTTTCTTTCTGACCGGAAGCAAAAAGAGCAGCCTGCTGATGGGGGTTTTCACCGTATCTGAGGTCTTTTTGTTTTTTCCCGGACATAAAAATAAAATCAGATATCTCATCTTCTTCATTAGACCAGGCGGGAAAATCCCTGGATATGCAGGCATCATAATGAGTGGATATTTGAAAAGCTTTTTGAGCCATGTCCTTTCGCAGAGACTCCTCTGGCCCCCCCTTTTCAAACTCGTCTATAAATCTTTGATAACAGGAAGGTTCCGGTAAAACTATAACATGCTGATAATTTTTAGCAGCCGCCCGGATCAAGCTTATGCCACCAATATCGATCATCTCGGCTGCCCGAGCGGTATCTGTGGGGTCAGATTCGATCTGTTCGGAAAAAGGATAGAGATTACATACAACAAGGTCTATGGGAGCTATGTTCTCATCCTGTAAGTCTTTCATATCCTCCTCTTCGTCTCTGCGAGCTAAAATTCCGGCAAAAAGCCGCGGATGCAGCGTTTTAACCCTTCCGGAGAGCAGTTCGGGACTGCCGGTATATTCCGCAACTCGAGTAACCTGAAATCCTTCCTCTTCCAGATGATCTGCAGTCCCTCCAGTAGCGATCAATTCTACATCATTCTCAGTCAGCGCACGAGCCAGTTCAGCCAGTCCGCTCTTATTCCAGACACTCACCAATGCTTTGCTAATTTCAGCCAAAATTATCATTCCTCCAGCCTTTACAAACGATTATATTATAAAGTTAAATTTGTTTAGTCTATATTATTTAATTCCCGATCAAATATAATATTCCTTTATACTGTGATATGATAAAATTTTTGGACGGGCAAAAAAATTTGGTTCTTCTCCACATCAGTTGTTGGATTTTGTTTAAGAACACTTTGAATTTAGGACATTTTCCCGTTTTATATAATACTTATTCATGGAAGCTATGAGGCTCCGCTCACAATGAAATTTTTCCTTCTGCTTAGGTTTAGTTTTCGGCCCAAAAATAGTGCTCCCTTCGCGAAA
>CAYTDP010000136.1:0-1878 GCA_964436625.1 uncultured Halanaerobiaceae bacterium
TCATCACCTGATTAAACAATCTTGATCAGGTAATATTGGTACCGGAATCCTTTTTGAAGAAATATCCTGGACTCTTTTGGTTTCATTCGATCTTATAGGGCCTTTAAGCTCTATTTACCCCACTTTTTTCAGTGGAATCAGATAATAATTTCTTAAAATCTCCCAGCATTACTTTCAAATCCCCCCGTACAATATCTGAAATAATGCACCTGGTGTTTGGTCGATAGTACAAATTTATGCTCTTCTTCAACTGAGGTCATAATCATTTATAAACATATTTGCCATTATTTTCTTTTCATCCGGCCTGCAGATTTTGTTCATATTATAAACGTCTATTTTCAAGTTTCGGCATGAACGGCCAAACTCCTGCCTGAAGAGCTAATTATCCCTTTATCTTCGCGAAAAACCTGATATTTTCAACTTTTAGATTATCCTCCCGATGTTATCTGTTCTGAGCCTGCTCAATCTGCTGACCTTGCAGTCCATTTTATCATCATTTTAATCATTAATTCAATTATTTTAAAAAAATTCCTTTACAATTATTGCAATATATAGTACAATGTTCTGGTAACTAATTTACTTATCATCGAAGTCGCCCCCGGGAAAGGAGGTAAAACCATGGCTGAATTCGAAGATAACAGCAATTTTCTATCCAGCCTCAAGGCGCTCAGAAACATTCACGATATAACTCAGAAGCAGATGGCCGCAATGCTGCACATGTCGGAAAGCAGTTACTGCCGCAAGGAAAATGGCGTATCCACATTCACTCAGATCGATATCGATCGGATACTCGAGATATTCGAATGCTCCTACAGAGCTATGAAGCGCGGCATCATCGAGTATCTCGATCTGGACTAAAGATATCTGCTCTCGCTGCCGGTTTTACCTGCAGATCTGACAGATTTCCTGCAGGCCAGTCCAAAACCCTTTACAGATGGGCGTTGATGCGGTAAGATATCTTCAGGCTAGAGAATCCAGCAGGTCGAAAGGAGGTGGGCCTTAATGTTTGCCGAAGATTATGATCCTAAAAAATTAGAAGGGCAAAGCGTATCAGGGGAAAATCTCAACGGTCATGTCACCGATCAGTCCACCGGCACTTCCTCCTCCAGGCAGGAAGTGAAGATGGAGTTTGCCGGACTGGAACTTACCGTGACGATCAAAGGCAGCAAAACCAGCGAAAAAGATGACTTCACCGTCATTAATCCCGTGGATATGATACTCTGAAAGGAGCTGGAATATTTATGATTTATGATGATCATTTCCTCCTCAGCTGTTTTTATAACAAGGCACAGGAACTGGGGCGTCCGCCTACCAGCAGGGAACTGTCCGCTGATAAGAAGCTGCCTCATTATATAACCTTCCGGCGCAGGCTGGGCAAAAAGGCGGAGATATGTCGGGCTCTGGACTTAGAAAATACATCCAGGTATACACATGATGTATTCTGCCGGGACTGCCGGGAGGAGCCTGAAAGCTGCAATAGAAAAGTGAAGGACTGTCTGGCCGATGCGGATGATTATCTGCGCATGGCCGGATAGAAAAAGAAAATACTGCTTTTGAGATTTCTCTCCAGAAGCCGCAGTCAATGAATATGGCTGCGGCTTCAAAATTTTTTTAACGTTTCACAGCTGATCTCCTGCAGTTTCTCCTCCAGCTGTGAATAAATCACGAGCGCAAATAGCCCTTCCCGCCGCCCCGTGCTGCGGTGAGTGTAATTGTACATAAACAGCAAAAGCCACCGGAAAAGGCCCTCTCAGGCCTCTCTGGCAGCGAATGGTGGGCGATGTTCATCTCAGATGCTCAATTAATCCCATCTTCTATTTGAAACCTGAATTCGGAGAGTAAATTAACCTAAACCGTCCTGATCACCATTAAATCATG
>CAYTDP010000137.1:0-1811 GCA_964436625.1 uncultured Halanaerobiaceae bacterium
AATCTCTTCGTGAAGTGAATAAAGCTGCTGGTATTTATTATGCTTCTTCATATCAGGCAGTTTGCGCGTTTCAACCTGCCAGTCAGGATCAATCTCATGATAGTTATTATAATAACCCCTGGCAGCTGCTCCCATCATGGCCGCACCTGCTGTTGAAGCATCAAATGATTCCAGGCTTATAACCTCTCTACCTAAAATATCAGCAAGCAGCTGCAGCCAGGATTCGGAGCGGGTGAATCCTCCCGTAGCTATTACACTCTCTTGTTTTTCGAGAAGGTCTTCCAGCGCTCTGAAAACGGCATAGATTCGATAAACTATTCCTTCCAGGCCAGCTTTTATAATCTGATCACGATTGTGGTTCAAGCCCAATCCCAGCATTATACCTCTCATCGAAGCATCCCAGTTTGGTGATCTCTCTCCGGTAAGAAAGGGTAAAAACATTAGCTTTTCACTGCCGGGTTTAATTTTTTCCAGATATTGATCGATATCTTTATAAAATTTTTTAGTTTCATCCTCCCGATCATACAAAAGATCCCTTAACCATTGTAAAACAAGTCCGCCGTTATTAATCGCTCCGCCAGGCAAAAATACATCTTCGTCCAGCAAATAACACCAGGTTCTCTGCCGATCGTCTATGACCGGCTCTTCGGAAAAAGCGCGAACAGCTCCGCTTGTACCGATGGTAACTACGAATTCATTTTTTTGAAATGCCCCCGCTCCCAGGTTGGCCAGGGGACCATCGCCGCTGCCCAATACAATGGTAAAATCAACCTTCAGCTCCTCACGGATTTCTTCTCGAATATCAAGTTCCAGCTTGCCGTCATCAACCCGGTTAAAGTGCTTTTTATCGATCTCTAGGAATTCCAGCAGATTTTTTTCCCAGCAAAATTCCCTGATGTCAAACATTCCCCCGGCTCCTGCCAGAGAATAGTCAACCACTTTTTCTCCTGTCAGCTGATAAATAATGTATTCCTTAATTGTTATAAACTTATCAGCTGCCGCAAATACTTCCGGTCTGTTTTCTTTAAGCCAGAGAATTTTTGCCGGCATGTACATGGCATGAAGGGGACAGCCGGTCTTGCTGTATATTTTTTCCTGCTGATAGAGATCTTCCAGCTCAGAAATGACAGATTGAGCCCGGGAATCAGCCCAGGTAAGACAGCCAGTTAAAGGATCATAGTTTTCATCTACAGCTATCATAGAATGGAGAGCAGAGCTAAAAGCAACGAAGTCAACCCTGCAGCTTTCTTTTTCTGCCACCCCCGGCAATTCCCGGAGGGAATTTAATGTTTTAGTATAAACTTCATCAGGGTCCAGCTCTGCCTGTCCTTCTTTTTCGCTGTCGAGAGAGAGGGGTTTTTTGACCTCAAATATCTGCTCAAATTTTTGATTAAAAGCGGCAGCTTTCACCGAAGAAGTCCCCAGATCAAGACCACAATAAAGGTTTTCCATCTTCTTTCAACACCCCATTGATACTTCATCTCAGACTTTAAGGCTGATTGACGAGATTTTCCGGCTCTTCCCCATTTAAAACGGCAATCATATCCTGGGCCAGTCCCATACCTGCTCTGTGATTTGTCTCATAGGTAAAGGCTCCAATATGAGAAGTGGCCAAAAAATTATCCAGTTCAAATAGCTTACTATCTCCCGGAGGTTCCTCCGCAAAAACATCACAGGCTGCGCCGGCAATTTCACCTTCCTTAAGAGCCTGATAAAGATCATCCTCGTCGACTACTCCTCCCCTGGCAGTGTTGACCAGATAGGAGCTTTCTTTCATCATCTTCAACATTTCACTGTCAATCAAATTCCGG
>CAYTDP010000138.1:0-1626 GCA_964436625.1 uncultured Halanaerobiaceae bacterium
CTCAGGACCCCCTGCTCCCAAAGCAGGTGCGCTACCAAACTGCGCCACAGCCCGACATTGCAAAAATAATTATACAGTATATATATTGTTTCTTCAAGGCAAGATAATGATTTTTTTATTTTCTGACATATGCGGGTTGTTAAGAGCAGCAAAAAAGGACATTTCAGATCCAGGCAAACAGGCATTTTATCAGTATAGGAGGATTAGATTATGAGAATACTGGTGACAAATGATGATGGAGTTCACGCTGAAGGCATCAAAGCTATGGCTGGAGCTCTTGAAGAAGAGGGTCACGAAATAATCGTTATTGCTCCTGGAAGGGAGATGAGTGCCAGCAGCCATTCTATAACCATCAACAGTCCTCTGAGAAAGAGAGAGGTTAATAATTATGATCTGGACTGCAGAGTTTATAAAGTCAACGGAACGCCTGCTGACTGCGTGAAGCTGGGGCTGCACACTCTGGAAGAATTCAAGCCCGAGCTGGTGATATCGGGCATAAATAACGGAAAAAATCTGGGATATGATGTGTTTTATTCGGGGACTGTGGCAGCGGCTGTAGAGGCTCATCTGCAGGGGTATAATGCTCTGGCTGTTTCGCTCTCAGTTAAAGACAAAAGAAACTTCAAAGAAGCAGCTTTGATAGTTGAAGAACTCATCTCAACTCATAGGCTTTTTTACGACCGCGAGGACCAGCCGCTCAATATAAATATTCCTGATCTTGCGCGGGACAATGTCAAAGGGATTAAAGTTACAAATCTCACACCGCAAATTTATGATAGAGCTGTAGAAAAAAGAATAGATCCAGAGGGAAGAGACTACTTCTGGTTTGTAGGTGGAGACGAAGAGATCGAGTTTCCGGACAGTGATATCCAGGCGGTAAATGAGGGTTATGTTTCGCTTACACCGCTGAAATTGAAAACAACCGATAAAAATAGAAAAAAGAAGCTCAATCATCTGGAAAAATTTGAAATGAACGGTGATAATCCACGGTAATCAATTTCAGGAGGTGACGTTTTGCAGAAAAGAGACCATCTCAAGACAGAAAATGTTGAATACATCGGAGTTATAGGATCGGGTGGTTCTATAGGCCCAAAAATTTATCATAAAGCTGAAAAAACCGGTGAATTGATCGGAGAGAGAGGGGGCGTGATGATCTGCGGGGGAAAAGGCGGTGTTATGGAGGCAGCCAGCAGAGGCTGTCAGAAAGCCGGAGGCACTGTTATTGGGGTATTGCCTTCTCCAAACAGAAATGATGCTAATTCCTATCTGGATTACAGTTTGACCACCGGCATGGGGCAGGCCAGAAATTTGATGATAGTGACCAGCTCTAAAGTCGTTATAGCAATTGCCGGAGGAACGGGTACGCTGTCAGAAATAGCTCTGGCCAGAAAACATCAAAAACCTGTAATACTCCTTGACAGCTGGCCGCTTGCGGATATTGAATACGATTACAACAGATCAGATCTTTATCAGGTTTCCAATCCTGAACTTGCTGTAGATAAAGCTTTCGAACTCTGTTAGAATAAAACTTTGTCGGGCTGAGCGAAGCTCAGAGAGGAGCATTCGCGAAAGAAGCACTATTTTTGGGCCGAAAACTAAACTTAAGCAGAGGAAAAATTTCATTGT
>CAYTDP010000139.1:0-1564 GCA_964436625.1 uncultured Halanaerobiaceae bacterium
TAAATAGGGGTCTCAAAAAAACTTATTTAATTATACTGGAAGATATAAAGCTTCGATCACAATGAAATTTTTTCTCTGCTTCATGGTAGTGATCTTATACGATATCTATAAACTGATAACAAGAAGAACCTTAATATTAACGAAAAGAATAATTAAAAATATTTACTATTTTATTAACTAAAGTATATCGCATTATACCCGCATATTCAATACATTTTAGATAAATTAATTTTCTAAATGCCGATTTCTCCCCGCCGATTACTTCAGCGGGGCTTTCTCGGCTAAAATTCGGTAAATTCATCTCCACTGCAGATCATCGATCGGCCCGTGAGGAGAAAGGCGCATACCATCATTTTCAAATTCCACAGGCATTTCATAAATATGAGTCAAAAACTCCAGACCGTCCCGCAGCTGACTATCAGCAAATTCCAGATATATATCGGATTCATAAATGGTGAGTTCGTCCCGGGGCTGATAATAACCCAGATCAAGATAGGAATCAAGCGACAAAAAATCTGTGGTAAAACGCAATTCCTCTATGGTTATATCCACCTGTTCATCATCCTCCCCCGGAAAAAGATCTTCGCTGCTGAGCTTCAAGTTCAGGCTGCTGAATCCTATCTGCCCCAGATCCAGCCCCAAAAATTGACGAATTTGTTCCAGATCTGCCTGATCTACCTCTCCCCAGTTCAACAAATCGAGGTTCATATCCGTCAGTTCCAGCCCGGCGGTAAAATTCCAGTGATAATCTTCCAAATCAGCCTCCCCGGAATAATTAATCAAAAGTTTATTCAGCCGGGAAATTTCCATCCCGTTTTCATTAAAAGAATTCACATCAAAAAAAGTCAGCTCAAAATCCTCCAGGTTGAGAAGATGCTCTTCAGATTCTTCGGCGGTTAAAAGAGCCAGCATCTCACCTGCTGTCATTTCAACATCGAGTTCTTCGATATGGATTTCTCCCCGACTGTGATTATATTTCAGCTCGTCTCCTCTTATTTTTCCCTGCCAGAGACTTGAGGAAAACTTCCCGTCGATCATTTCAACTTCTTCATCATCCAGCGCTTTCTGAAAGCCTTCCTGCAGACCTTCAGCAAAACTATCGGTTATCAGATAATTTAGCGTGTAATTCAAAATAAGAAGGCCAGCAATCACTGCCACAACAACAATTATAGCAATTTTACCTTTATTACCATGCGTCTTTTCATTTGCCAAATTCATCACTCCTTATTTGCTTGAAGAATTTCCGCCGGAGTTTTTTGCAGCAATACGGCCAGAAAACCACCGGCCAGAGCGGTATACAGCTGAGGAAAAGTCATCATCCGGGCCAGGGCAGGAGGCACTTCGACCAGAAAACTGACCGCTCCCGCCAGTATCAAAAACTTTGCCACAGCCCCCACCACAACAACAGCTATATTTTTAAAAGTAAGGCCCGATTTCGGTTTGACTGCCAGCATCCTGCTCAGAACCGTAAATTAAGATGTTTGGTACTTCTCCACATCCGTAGTTGGATTTTGATTAAGAACACCTGCAGTTAGGACATTTTCCTGTTTTATATATTCCTCAT